>SVBA01000034.1 GCA_015059095.1 Erysipelotrichaceae bacterium | reverse complement strand
CAGTAATCTTTAATGAACCTAACACCTTCAATATTGTACTGTTTTGTATACCAGCATTTTTTATTAGGGTTCCAACGAAGTTTAAGACTTTTCATTTTATTTCTTAATTCTTCATCGGGAAAAACACCATCAAAATACAATTCAACACCCTTTTGTTCTTCATTTATTTCGTAATGTGCCATGTTATCTCCTTCAAGAATATTGTTTTTAATTTTAAAATTGAAGTCAATTTAGTAAAAAACTATGTTTTATAAAATAATTAATCATGAACCCTTACATCATTATTTCATATAAACACAAATAATAAACATTATAAGATTTATTTAACAAAATATATAAATAATTAATAATCGCATGATAGATATTAAATCTCAAAAAATAGACAAAAAATTAACTTTTTATTAATAGTTCAGTATTATACTTAAAACTATATAACTTCTTTAATAATTTAATTGGGGCGAAAAATGAAAATACAAGGAATCGATATTAAAGAAAATTATATAAAAGAATATGAACCAAAATTGTTGGAAATTCTTTTAGAAGATCATTCTACTGATAAAAATATTATTTGGGCAACTGACGATTATGAACATCATGGAGAAGGATATGAAAAAACTTCAAGAATATTTCCTAAATTAATAACTGGCGACAATGGAGAGATTATCAAACCCCGAATCAAAAAAACAGATAATCAAAAAACAACAAGAAGTCGTGATAGTGGAGAAGTTTTTACACCATCTTGGATATGTAATAAACAAAATAACCTAATTGATGAAAAATGGTTTAATCGTGAAAATGTTTTCAATCAAGAGAATGGCGAGACCTGGGAAACAAACAACGAAAAAATAAAATTCCCTAAAGGAAAAATATGGCAAGATTATATACTAGATACAAGACTCGAAATAACTTGTGGTGAAGCTCCATATATTGTAAGTAGGTATGATGCGGTTACTGGAGAATTCATAAACATAAATAATAGAATTGGTCTTTTAGATAGAAAATTAAGAATTGTTTCTGAAAATACTGATGAACAAAATGATTGGTTATATTGGGCTAAAAAATCTTTTGAAAATATATATGCTTTTGAATTTCAAGGAGACAATCTACTTTTAGCAAGAGAAAACATTTTATTTACTTTTGTAGATTATTTCGTTGAAAAATTTGATGAAAATCCCGAATATAATTTGTTATATGAAATCGCAGAAATTATCTCATGGAATATTTTTCAAATGGATGCTTTAAAATATGTAGTCCCATTTTCTTGTCAAAATGGGAAAAAAAAGATTCCTACATTATTAGGTTTTGAAGAAGTAGAAATAGAATGTATTGGATGTAAAAAAGATCAAATTAGCAAACATAATGGAACTTATTGTAAAATTAAAGATTGGGATACTGGTAAAACAATAAAATTTATAGATTTAATCAAAGAAGGGGAAAATAATGACTAATTCAATTGGATTTAAAAAAACTTTTGGGTACAAACTCATTTATATTTTTACTATAAATGATGAAGCACATAAAAACTTGTTAAAAATAGGAGAAACAACTATTAATACAGACAAAAATCCTAACGATTTACTTCCTAACTGTGATGATTTAAAAGCCGCAGCTGAAAAGAGAATAAATCATTATACTCAAACAGCAGGTATTGAATATGAACTTTTACACACAGAACTAGCAATTACAAAACTTAATGAACCTTTTAGAGATTATGATGTTCATAAAATTTTAATAAATTCTGGGCATCCTAGAAAAAAAATAGGTAATGCTAATGAATGGTTTGAAGTGAGTCTTGGAGTTGCTAAAAGTGCTATTGATGCTAAAAAAGAAGGTAAAAAAAGTCTTTTGGGTTCTACTCCTGTAGATGATTATGACCCTATAATCTTCAGACCTGAGCAAAAAGATGCAATTGAAAAAACTTGCAAAAGATTTGAAAACTACAAACGCATGTTATGGAATGCTAAAATGCGTTTTGGAAAAACATTAACCGCATTAGAAGTAATCAAACGTGAAAAATTTCAAAAAAGCCTTATTATAACCCACCGCCCAGTTGTTGATGATAGTTGGCGTAACGATTTTGACAAATTATTCCATGAAGGAGATGGCTATGAATTTGGTTCTAAAAAAATGGGTTATGACTCCTTAAAAGAGTTAATAAATTCAAACCAAAATATTATTTATTTTGCTTCTATCCAAGATTTAAGAGGGTCCGAAGCAGTCGGAGGAAACTTTAAAAAAAATGATGAAATCTATGAGTTAGATTGGGATTTCGTTATTATTGATGAAGCGCATGAAGGAACTAGAACTGAATTAGGCAAAGTTGTTAGGGAAAAGATAATTACTGATAAAACAAAAGTTTTAGAATTATCAGGAACTCCATTTAATATTCAAGATGAATATAGCGAAGATGAAACTTATGCTTGGGATTATGTGAAAGAACAAGAAGCTAAAAATAAATGGGATGAAACCCACTTTGGAGATTCAAATCCCTATGCAGAACTACCAAAAATGCATATATACACCTATGATTTAGGAGAATTATTAAATACATCCCAATATAACGATATAATTGATAAAGCTTTTAATTTCAAGGAATTTTTCAGAACTTGGACAGGAGATATTGAAAAAGATGGAAAAGAAATATCTAATGATAAAATTGGCGATTTTGTCTATGAAAAAGATGTTAATAATTTTTTAGATTTAATATCTACTGAAAATGAAAATAACAATTATCCTTTTGCAAGTGAAAAATATAGAAATTTATTCAAACATTCATTCTGGATACTGCCGGGAGTTGCGGAAGCTAAAGCACTCAGTAAATTATTAAAAAATCATGATACATTTAGTTATTTTGAAATTGTAAATGTTGCGGGTGACGGGGACGATGAAGACCCCAATGGTGAAGCTTTAAAAATGGTTAGAGATGCTATTGATAATGCAGAAGACACAGGATACACAATCACATTATCTTGTGGAAAATTAACTACCGGAGTAACAGTTCCCGAATGGTCCTCAGTTATGTATTTATCAGGCTCCAGTGTAGTTTCCCCAGCCAGTTATCTTCAAACTATATTCAGAGCTCAATCCCCTTGTAATAAATATGGAAAAATTAAAACTGATTGTTATGTATTTGATTTTGCGCCAGATAGAACTTTAAAAGTTGTTGCTGATGCAGTTCAACTTTCTACAAGAGCGGGAGAATCAACAGATAATCAAAAGTATGCTCTTAAGAGATTTTTAAATTTTTGTCCCGTCATATCAATAGACAATACAGGAATGAAACCGTATAATGTCAGTAACATGCTTCAACAACTTAAAAGAGCTTATGCAGATAAAGCTGTTATTAGAGGGTTCAATGATCCGAATTTATACAATAATAATCTTATGAATTTAACCGACGGAGATTTATCTAATTTTAAAGACCTCAAAAAAGCAATTTCAACTTCTACAAGCAATTCAAGTATAAGAAATATTGAGATTAATCATACTGGATTAACTGAAGAAGATATGGAAAAAGTTAAAAAAGGAAAAAAGAAATCTAAGAATAAAAGAACTCCTGAAGAAAATGAAGCAATAGAAGAATATGAACAATTAAAAAAACAAAAGAAAAAAGCAGAATTACTTTTGAGAGAAATATCAATTAGAATGCCATTATTGATATTCGGAGCAGATGTCGATATTAATCAAGACTTTAAACTTAGAGACTTTTTAAATGATGATATTGTAGATCAGAAATCTTGGGAAGAGTTTATGCCTGACGGAGTAAGTAAAGAATTATTTGAAAATTTTATCAAATATTATGATGAAGAAGTATTTGTAGCCGCTGGAAATAAAATCAGACGGACAATAAAAGATGCAGATAATTTACCTGTTGAAGAACGTATTCAAAAAATCACCGAACTACATTCTTATTTCAAAAATCCTGACAAAGAAACAGTCTTAACTCCATGGAATGTAGTAAATAGGCATTTAAGTGATTGTTTTGGCGGCTGGTGTTTCTATAATGATTCATTCGATTTTGTAGATGGTCTTTTAGAGGAACCTCGTTATGTTTCTCGTGGATATATCACCTCTGACGTATTTAATGACAAAAGCCAAATTTTAGAGATTAATTCAAAAACAGGATTATATCAATTATATATAGCATATAATATTTATAAAAATAAAGTTGATTCTTATTCTAGGAAGTTGACAATAGATGAACAATGGAATATTTGGTTTGACATTACAGAAAATAACATTTTTATTATTTCAAAAACCCCAATGGCTAACGCTATAGCAAAAAGAACCTTATTAGGTTTTAAAGAATGTAAATTTAATGCTTATTATTTTGATAATATGTTAGACCAATTTGAAAATCATGATGACGAACTTGTGAATCAAATTTCAAACCCAAGTTATTGGAAGATAAAAGGTGATGATAAAATGAAATTTAATGCAATCGTAGGAAATCCTCCCTACCAAGAGATGGACGGAGGAGCCAATGCTAGTGCTAGAAATATTTATCCTTATTTTGTTGATGTATCTAAAAAATTACATCCTAATTATATATCATTAATTATACCTGCTAGATGGTACACTGGAGGTAAAAATTTAGGCGATTTTAGAAAAGAGATGATTAATGATAAACATATAATTAAATTATTCGATTATGTAAATCCTAAAGATATTTTTCCAACGGTTGAAATTAAAGGAGGAATATGTTATTTCTTAAGAAGTGAAAATGAAAAACGCCCTTGTGAAATTGAGTATAATAATAATGGAGAAATCCAATATTCTACTAGATATTTACAAGATTTAGGTGAAATTTATATTAGAGATGAAAGAATTATTTCTATAGTTCATAAAATAATTGATAATGATTTCAAATCATTTGACCATATCGTATCTAGCCGTAAACCTTATGGTCTAACTGGAGATTTCTTTAAAAATCCTAAAAAATATGACTTGCCCGAAATCTTTGACGATAGAATTAATTCAGATGATTTAGCCATATATGGTCTTGAAGATGGTGCCAGAGTTTACAAATATATCTCTCAAGACTATCCGCTACCTAAAAAAGAAGGTGTGGATAAATATAAACTGTTTGTTAATCGTACCTATGGAAGTGGAAAGTTAGGACAAGACAATAGGCCAACCCCAGTAATCGGAAAACCTCAACAATTATGTACTGAAACCTTTTTGCAAGTTGGTCCTTTTGAAACTGAGATAGAAGCTCAAAATGCTTTAAAATATATGGAAACTAAACTTTTCAAATTATTAGTTGGTGTTAATAAAACAACACAAGATGCTCCAAAAAGAGTTTATGGATTTGTTCCTATACAGGATTTTACTGAATCTTCAAATATTGATTGGAATAGCTCAATAAGTGACCAATTATATGAAAAATATGATTTAACATCCGAAGAACAAGAATTTATTGAAAAAATAATTGTAAGATAATCAAAATAGCTATATTGTAAAATATAGCTTTATTTTAAATTTTTAATCAAATTTTCACCATTCTCAGTCAACCTATACAATCTACCCTTTCTAACTTCTGGATTAATACATTCAACCAGATCATGGTCTTTTAGCTGTCTTAATGTATTTGAAATATGATTTTGTACAATTCCAGTATCTTTAGATATTTCAGAAGGCATTTTTGCATCATTAGCTAATGTTTTTAAAACCTTGCGCCTATACTTAGATTTTTCAATATACTCAATTGTTGCTTTCACTTACACCACTCCCAATTATATATTTTAGATTAATTTATAAATAAAATTTCTCACATCAATTATTACCCTAATGTCATATCCGGACTTAAGTGTTTCAAGAAATGCGGATGCTTTTTTATAATTCTTGTTTTCAACATCACCAATTCCAGCAATCACGCATTCACAGGATAATTTCATTTCATCAACAATTACCTCACGCAAGCCATTTTTAAGATTTATTTCATCATTGTTGATGATATCAATCACATCAAAGGTTTTTGAAACATTTTCATAATGTTTTCTTACCTGCTCGTTCCAGACCATCTAAATCACCTAAAAAATAGATATTGTGATTATTTAAAATCACAAATACAAGTGGTACATTTTTTGTAGTATTTATCACTCAGCATAA
>SVBA01000033.1 GCA_015059095.1 Erysipelotrichaceae bacterium | reverse complement strand
AAATGTCCATTTTTTCTGAAAATAGACAAATAATAATTATGAACTATGAAGACAAAGAAATCATGGATGAGTTCTTTAAAGTTCGAAATTTGAATAAAAGAACTATTTATGGTTATAAAAATGCAATTAAACTTTATACAAACTTTAATAAGATGTCTTTATCAGAACTCCTTGAAGAAGCAGAAATTGATGAAGAAACTGGAGTTAGATGGAAAAATCGAAAGCTTAAACAACGATTATTGAATTTCAGAACATACTTGCAAAAACACTATCTTATAAGTACAGTTAAAGTTCATTTTCAAAGAATTTTAACAATTTATAGGCATTTTGAAATTGAAATTCATAATTTACCCCAAATAAATCTTAAAAATACTAACAAACTAAAACCAATAATGTTTGAGGATTTGCCTACTAAAGAGATTATTAAAGATGCAATTTCTATTACTAATCCAATTATGAAAGCTATTATTTTATTTATTTCAAGTAGTGGATGTGCTCGTCAAGAAACATTAAATATTACAATTCAAGATTTTATTGATGCCACACACGAATATCACAACAGCAATGATATTTATGAGATTATAACTATTTTAATTAAAAGAAATGATGTGGTACCTACATTTAAACTTAAAAGACAAAAAACTAATAAGTTTTATTTTACTTTTTGTTCTCCGGAAGCCGTTAGTTATATCATAGACTATTTAATCATCTCTAAAAGAAAATTAAAAAATGAAGATAAATTATTTAAAACTAATTTAGATTACTTAAATAATTATTTTAATGAAATTAATGAAACTTTAAATTTAGGCAAAGTCAGAAAATATAATCGTTTTAGAAGCCACATGTTAAGGAAATTCCATGCATCTTCTTTATATAATCATGAGAATGGTTTAAGCTTGGAAGAAATTGATGCACTTCAAGGACGAGGAAAAGATAATACTCATTCAGCATATTTCATGGAAGATCCAATCAAACTAAAGAAGAAGTATGTTAAAATATTAGATGCAATCTTAATTAACATTTAAACCATTATTACTGGATGAAAAAGTATTTTCATCCATTTAATTAAATTTTAAGTTACTAATTAGATTTTTCAAGTATAATTTTTTTAGGGATCTGAATTTTTTAGTTCTCAGATGATTGTTGAATGGCCATTTTTGAGTAAAAATCCTTGTGATATAATTAATGTTACTAAAAATACATTTAAATATACTGTTTTAGCCACTGATTTCGGTGTATACTTGAGTATTTCTTTCATGCTGAGTCCTTGTTTGAGTAATATAAAAAAATCTTCTATTTTTCCTCGAATTGGTTTGAACTTCTTCCAATTATCTAATTTTTTAAATAATTCTATTTCAAGGATTATAGAAATTGAATATTTTCACCATACATTTTTGGAAAAATCAACGAGGGATTATGCAAAGCCAAATAAAAAAAATAAATTTTAGGTGAACTATAAAGTTACACCCATATCTAACTGTTCAGTCAATTCTTTATACCTATTTCTGATAGTTACTTCAGTAACACCTGCAATATCAGCAACATCCCTTTGGGTTTTTCTTTCACCGAGTAAAACGGATGCAATATATAATGCTGCAGCTGCTACACCAGTAGGTCCTCTTCCAGAAGTTAATCCTTTTTCCATTGCTTTTTCAATAATTTCAATAGCTTTAGATTGAGCTTCACCAGACAAACCTAATTCACTAGCAAATCTAGGGACATAATCAACCGGAGATGTTGGTGGCAATTTAATGTTTAATTCTCTTGTAAGGAATCTGTAAGTCCTACCAACTTCCTTTTTAGTTACTCTAGAAACTTCAGCAATTTCATCCAATGTACGTGGAACATTACATTGTCTACATGCAGCATATAAAGAAGCTGCAACCACACCTTCAATACTTCTTCCACGAATAAGCTTGTTATCTACAGCACTTCTATAAATAACTGATGCCGCTTCTCTTACACTCCTAGGAAGTCCTAATCTTGAAGAATCTCTGTCCAATTCGGATAATGCGAATGCTAAATTACGTTCAGTTGCACCGGAAATTCTGATTTTTCTTTGCCATTTTCTTAATCTGTACCATTGAGCACGGTTTCTTGCAGGAATATCACGACCATAAATATCCTTATTCCTCCAATCAATCATGGTACTTAAACCTTTATCGTGAATAGTGTATGTAATAGGAGCTCCGACCCTTGTACGTTTATCTCTTTGTTCATGGTCAAATGCTCTCCATTCAGGACCCATATCTACCAAGTTTTCATCAATAACTAATCCGCAACGAGAACAAACAACTTCTGCTCTTTCATAATCCCCAATTAATTCTGTAGAACCACATTCAGGACAAACTGCTTTTTTAGTTTCTTCTTCACCTTTTCTTGCTTGCCTATCGGATCTTTTTCTACGTTTATGAGGTTGATTTACTTCTTCTGACGTGTTTTCATCCTCCTTTTATTATGTTTTTTAGATTTTGGTTTTGATACAAATAGTTTTTCACCACAGTTTCTCATTATTTTATCCTTATCTGCTGATTTAAACAAACGAATAGAGACATATGGTTGTTTAGTAGGTCCAAAAACATAGCTGACCTTCCCAATTTTATTTTTATTACTGTCAAATACAATCCCACCACTTGATGGTGTTTGGGAGGATCTAGCTATTAATTTACCAGAGTTTGCTATATGCAAACTATTTCCTAAGAATTTCATAAAATCAAACTAAAAATTAAATCTGTATCGTTTATATATTTAGAATATTTACATATATAAAGGTATCGATATACTTATATATGCAAATTTTACTTACTTAAATAATTATATACATCTTACCTTAAACCAACAATCTGAGCTAAAGATTTACCGGAGTTTAACATTCGAGCAATATTTTTTTCCTTAATTTTAATCTCATAGGTTTTTAACATGACTCTTTTAAAGAATTCTTGAGGGATAATGACCACACCAGTTTCATCACCGAATAAAAAGTCTCCAGGAGAAATCTTCATTGATTCCAATTCCAAATCAACATTTATTTCACCCAATCCCAAAGCATTACCTGCATTAGGTCTAAAACCACATGCAAAAATAGGATAATCCATAGTCAAAAGCGCATCCAAATCACGGACACAACCATAGACCAATGTTGCTTTAATGCCCTTGTTTTTAGCAGAAGTTGAAGCAAGTTCACCCCATATTGCAGCATCCATATCTCTGGTTTCAACAAGCAAAACATCTCCTTCATCCGCTTCATCAATAGATATTGTAATTGTTCCCCAGTCATCACTATTGGTTTTGGAAGTGAATATTTTACCCCAAGCTTTTAGATTATTGATTGGTTTTAAATTATAAAGCACACCTGATCTTTGTGCAATCTCATTGAATGCATCAGAAATCTGGCATGCAGAAACATTGTCAAGAAATGAGTTCAGATTAATGAATTTTTTATAATTATCACCATTGTATGTTAAATCATCAATGCTAATATTATCAAGAGAAATTTCTTCAATGCTAATTTTTTTATCTAAATCTTTTTTATTACTTAATAAATCCTTTGGCTTTATTGACATTAAATCACCAGCATTATTTCATATAAAATATATGTAAAATAAGTAATAAAAAAATTTCTATAACAATATTTTATATATTAGTTTTACCAAAAATATTAATTGAAGTATTTGAACAATACTTATTTATTATATGCTTAAAGAGTTTATTTATTCATTATTATTATTTATCATAACATTTGATTAACAAAAAAAGGAGAAAATTTAATTATAGGGAAGATTTGAAAGAAAAAACTAAAAGAAATAGAAATTCACAAACTATAAAATCATGATATACAATATAATTAAATTTTCATTGTACTTTGCTCTTTTTAGTGTATAGTAGGTTTTAAAACTTAAAAAAAAACATGTTTATCGTATTAATTTATTAATAGCCTAAAAATATAATTTTTAGAAAAAATAAATTAGCCCGATTAATAAGCTAGGAGGCTTAAGAATGGGAAAAGGCGAAGAATTAACTACAACTAAATATTTAATCCATGCGCAAATCACTGCAAATGGAATTGTAGAAAAACCTGATGTTGTCGGTGCTGTATTCGGACAGACTGAAGGTTTATTAAGTAACGATTTAGACTTAAGAGAATTACAAAGAACTGGAAGAATCGGTAGAATTCAAGTCAATATTCATTCTAATAGTGGAAGAGCAAAAGGAGATATTGTCATTCCATCAAGTTTAGATAGAGTTGAAACTGCCATACTTGCTGCATCCTTAGAAACAATCAATCGTGTAGGTCCTTGTGAAGCAGAAATTCAAACTTTAAAAGTTGAAGATGTTCGTGCAGTAAAAAGGGAACAGGTTGTAAACCGTGCAAAAGAAATCTATAAAAACATGGTTGAAAGCGTTGGCCCTGCAAGCATGAAAATGATTGAAGAAGTTAGAGAAGCTATGCGTATTCATGAAATCTCCGAATATGGGGATGACAGATTGCCAGCAGGCCCAAGCATACACACTTCCGATGCAATCATCGTAGTTGAAGGACGCAGTGACGTTTTAAACTTACTCAAATACGGAATCAAAAATACTGTTGCTGTTGAAGGAGTTAGCGTTCCCCAAGCTATCGGTGAATTAAGTAAGAAAAGAACCACAACCGCATTTGTAGATGGTGATCGTGGCGGAGAATTAATCCTAAAAGAACTTTTACAAATCGGTGATGTTGACTACATTACTCGTGCTCCTCAAGGAAAAGAAGTAGAAGACTTGGAAAAAGACGAAGTTTTAGTTGCACTCAGAGATAAAGTTCCTACAGCACAATTTTTAGCAAATCACAATATACTTTCAGAATCCGATGATAAAAATCATCAAAAAAAACATGACAAGCATCACTCCAAAAAACAAAATAAAAAATCCAACAAAGAACCTGAAATGGAAGATGATGAAATCAGTTTAATGAAAGACATGCTAAAAGAATTTGAAGGCACAGGAAGCGGAGCAATATTGGATGAAGCATTAAATATGACCAAAGAAGTTTCAATTGAAGATATTTATGAAGAAATTAAAAACATCGAAGGAACTGCAGACACTGTAATATTTGATGGTATTATCAGCCAAAGACTAGTTGATGTTGCTTCCAAAAAAGGAATTAAAAAGTTAGTTGCTTTCAGATCAAACATCGTTAAAAAACCACACAACTTAAAAATCATTACAATTGAATAAGAGGATTGAATTATATCCTAATTTGAGAGTGTATAACTCTCTATTTTTTCTTTTTTTACTCAATTTATATTTTTACTTCTTTTTTGTTGAATTCTGAAAAATAGAATGTGTAAAAATTATTATAATAAAAAATTTTAAATGTTAAATAAAACCAAATATTTAAACAAGAAAATTTTAATAAAACTTTTTAAAAATAATTAGAATATAACTAAAAATATGTTTTTGCAATATATGGAAGTGATTTAGTATGAATAAACGAAAACAAATCGCAAAAGAATTCGCAGAAACAATAAAATCTGATAAAATTAAACAAATAATATTATTTGGCTCTGTTGCAAGAGGTGATGATACACCAGATTCGGACATTGATATCTTAATAGTATCAGATAATAAAAAAGAGATAGAGCCTCTAATTAACGATACTGCTTTTCAAATTATTTTAGAAAAACAAGAGGTTATTTCTCCACATATTGCTAGTGAGTCCAAACTTGACCCGATTAAAGATTACAGTTTCATGAAAAATATTAGAAGGGATGGAATTGATATCAGTTAGTATTGATGAAATCAAATCATTATTAATTGTTTCCAATGAGGATTTGGAAGCAAGCAAAACATTTTTGGAATTGGACAATATAGAAATTCCATTGTAATGTCTTATTATAGCATGTATTCGACTGCCAGAGCATTATTATTACTTAAAGGTTCTGAACCTAGCACTCATAGTGGATTGATTAGTGAATTTGGTAGATTATATGTTTTAGGGGAAGGTTTTGATAAAAATTTAGCATCAGATTTTACCAATGCACGTGTTTCTAGGGAAAATGCTAGTTACGTAAGTCAAGATACTTTTATAGTCTTTTACTTAATGTTTGTACCATTTTTGTAAAATTATTCTTGGGCTGTTAATACTTGTGTATTAAGATT
>SVBA01000032.1 GCA_015059095.1 Erysipelotrichaceae bacterium | reverse complement strand
AAAGCTAAATTGGATTATTGGGTCGCTCCTATAGACCTCCAATCTGAATCTTTACCTATTCCAAATTTTAAAAAATTTTTAAAAACTGAATCTAAAAAGAAGGGGAAAAATGCCTCTCTTAGAACTTCCTATAAACATAAAAAAGGCCGTTAGAAACTTTTTAGTTTCTTAACAGCCCCTATTCTTTTATTTTGTTCCAAAGATTCTATCTCCAGCATCTCCTAATCCTGGAAGAATATAGCCTTTATCATTTAATTTTTCATCCATAGTAGCTAAATAAATATCTACATCAGGATGAGCATTTTGAACAGCTTCAACACCTTGAGGAACACCTACTAAACACATTAATCTAATATTAGTAAAACCTCTTTGTTTAACTGCAGAAATCGCTGCAACAGCAGAACCACCAGTCGCAAGCATTGGATCAACAATTAAAATTAAAGGATTTTCTACTTCTGGTAATTTAAAATAGTATTCTCTAGGTTTCAAAGTTACTTCATCTCTTTCTAAACCAATGTGACCAACTTTAGCAGTCGGAATCATATTCTTAACTCCATCTACCATACCTAAACCTGCTCTTAAAATAGGTACAACTACAATTTTATTAACTAATTTTTTCTTATTTAATAATACACCAGTAGGAAGTAACATTTTTTCTTTACTTTCAACTACTTCTAAATCTTTAAACACCTCGTAAGTCATTAATGAACCAATTTCATCTAAAGATTCTCTAAATTCTTTAGATTTAGTTTTAGCGTCTCTCATAATAGACAACTTTACTTCAATTAATGGATGATGACAAATTTTTAACATAATTTTTCCTCCTATTGACGAATACGGCGGAACTCTTCATCGATTTCTATATCATTTTCTCTTTCATAAAGATAGATATTAAACTCTTTAAATAATTCCTCTAGTTCTTTTTTAGTAATGCTATAACGCATATTGAAATTAAATGATGTAATCTTATCTTCACTCTTTAACATAAGAAACACTGGTTTATAATTATATGGTTTATAAACTAAGATATTCCCTTCAAGTAAAGCATTCATTCCATCTCGATAATTTCTAACTTGTTGCATTCTTTTTTTCCTCTACAAATAATATACTCTAATTTAGCACAAAAAGAAAGAAGTGTTCTTTTAAATGTGATAAGAATAATAAATACACTTATGAGTTTTTCCTCTATATTCAATTCGATCTGTCTTTAGTATTTTTTTCATTTCTGCTTTTTCCATTACTCTAATACTTGCTAAGTTTGTTTCAAAAGCGCCGCAAAAGATTTCTTTATAACCAATTGATAATAAATAATTAATACTTAAATCTAATGCTCTAGTAGCAAACCCTCTTCCCTTATATAAAGGAGAAATAACATAACCAAGTTCAATACTTTCTTCAGTCTTTTCTACTTCATTGATAAAGCCTATTAATTTATCGCCTAAATAAATTCCTCTAACATATCTTCTAGTATCATTAGATAACTTTTTAAAATTTTCAAATAGATTTATATATCCTTCATCACTACTATAATCAGGAAGCATATAAGTTTCTTTAACTTCCTCATTTTTAAATATTTCAATCATTAACTCTTTATCTAAATCTGTAATCGGTCTTAAATCAATCATAATTTCACCTCAAGAAAATCATAACAAATAATACCATAGAAAAAAAGACTTTGACATTAAGTCAAAATCTTAATTAGGCAATGAATAAATATATTGAGAAGCAGTAAATGTAATTTCAATAGTTTCACCAGTTAAATAATATTGAGCACTCATAAATGAACGAGAAGAAGCAATCTTTTGACAAGTTAATGAAACTGTGTCTCCTGCTCTAACATCTTCTAAAGCTTTTACCGTATTTTCTAAACTAGTGACTTCAACCCCATTTACCTTTTGAATACTATAGAAATAAGAACTTCTACCATTTTGATAAGAAGCATAATCCAATACTTTATTTAAACTCGCATCAGATCCGCTAGTTACTGAACTAACATAAATAACATCAACTTGAGCAGAACTATTATGACCACTATAAACAGTAGCAACATTTAAAGAAATACCGATATTAGATTCTCCTTTTGAGTAACCATAATTATTTCCATTATCCTTATAAGTATCAATAATTGAAGTAAAACAAGTTCTAGCAGTATTAGCAGGAATCGCAAAATTTAATCCTTCATAATCGGTATATCCAGAATTGACAATACCAATCAATAAACCTTGATTATTAAATAAAGCGCCACCAGAATTACCCGAATTAATCGCAGCATCAGTTTGAATTAATTCCATATAACCAAGTTCTTGTAAATATACTTCTCTTTGAGTTGCAGATACAATACCATGAGTTACACTTCCCCCTAAAATCCCTAATGGATTTCCAATAGCAATTACTTCGGTTCCTACTTTTACTTTTTCAGAATCTTCTATAAAACTAACACATTGCAATGTATCTTTTGTTTCAATTTTTAAAGCCGCAATATCATTTTCCATTGATGTACCAATTAAACTAGCCTCATATGTTTTACTATTTTCTTCACTATCATAAACTACTACATCAAAATTGCTTGCACCATCAATTACATGATGATTAGTAATAACGTAATACGCTTCATTAGAAGAACCAACTATTACTCCTGATCCTGCACTTGAAAACTTTAAACTATATGCATTAATATCAACTACACTTGGTCTAACATCTTCTATAACATCCACCAAATTAGAATGAGTATTACTATTTGAAGTAGTAATAGTAACTGTTTCTTTTTCTTTATCGTTTTCTAAAATTTGACTTGGATTATTTTGACTAATTGAACTATTTTCTGATTCAAAAAAGAAAGAGCAAGAAGTTAAACTAGAAAAGACTAATAATCCTACTAATAACAATTTGAAATTTTTCATAATAAAAAACCTCCTTTGTGAAAGTATTATATTACTTAAGGAGGTTTTTGTTAACATTATTTTTTTAATTTTTACTAGTTAATAATAAATTAATATAAGTTTAACATAAACTTAATTATTCTTTTGTTGGTTCATAACCGGCTTTTTTTACATAATCCATCAATGTGTCTAATGATAAAGAAGATTCAACTGAAACTTTTTTTGTTTCTAATGATACTTCTACACTTTTTACTCCTTCAACGCTTAACGCTTCTTTTACATGAGCGACACATCTAGGACACATCATATCTCTAACATAGAATTCCACCATAATCTTTTCTTCCTCCTTCCATTTAAATAATTTTAATCTTAATGCATTTAAACAAACACAAATACTTGATAAAGACATACACGCTGCTCCTATCATAGGAGTTAATCTTATACCTAAACTTGGATATAAAATTCCACAGGCAATAGGTATCATAATAATATTATAGAAAAATGCCCAGAATAAATTCATCTTAATATTATTAACTGTTTTTTTAGATAATACATATGCATTGTACGCATCAATTAAATTAGGTTTTAATAACACAATATCTGCACTATTAGTAGCAATATCATTTTTCGAAGTGAATGCCATTGATACATCTGCTTTAGTTAAAGCAATCGCATCATTAATTCCATCACCAATCATCAAAACTTTATGATTATCTTTTTTATACTTATCAACTAATTCGCTTTTATATTGAGGTAAACATTTTGCTTCAACAATATCAATTCCTACTTCACAAGCAATAGTTTTAGCACTCATTTCATTATCGCCAGTTGCCATAACTACTTTTATACCACGTTCTTTAAACAAAGAAATAACTCTTTTAGCATCATTTTTTATAGTATCTATTAATCCTACAATACATAATAATTCTTCTTTAGTAAACAAACATACTATTGTTTTTCCTTCTTTAGCAAGTTTTTCCATCACTTCATTAGAATGATTATTCATTAGTTTATAGTATTCTAATGACCCAACAAAATACTCTTTATTATTGATACTACCTTTAATTCCATAACCAGGAATAGTTTCAATACTATCAAATTCAAATTCTTCCACTTTTTCTTCTTTTAAGTAATTCACTAATGCAACAGACAAAGGATGATTGGTATTCTTTTCTAATGCATATAATTTATTTTTACTATCTTCACTATAAGAAATATAATCCACAACCTTTAATTGACCATTTGTAATAGTTCCAGTTTTATCTAATATTATTGTATCTATACTACTTAAATGCTCAAAACTTGCTGCATCTTTTAATAAGATATTATTTTTAGCAGCCATTCCCGTAGATACCATAATACATAAAGGAGTTGCTAATCCTAATGCACATGGACAAGAAATAACTAATACAGAAATCGCCATTCCTAAAGATAACTCAATATCTTTACTACTAATAATCCAAATAATAAAAGTAAGTAAACTAATTCCCATAACAATAGGAACAAAATATAACGCAATCTTATCAGCAATTCTTGCAAGTGGCATCTTACTAGAAGAAGCTTCTTCTACCATCTTAATAATTTCTGAAATAGTAGATGATGCACTAGTTTTAGTTGCCTTATAAGTGATTGTTCCTTCTTGATTAATACTTCCAGAAGTAATTTCGTCATTCACTCTTTTAGAAAGTAATACACTTTCACCAGTCAAAGAAGATTCATCAAAATGAGATGCCCCATCGATTATTATTCCATCAATTGCAACATTAGTATAAGGTTTTAATAGAATAATATCTCCAATACCAACATTTTCCTTTAATACTTCTTCATAATTTTCTCCAACCTTTTTTAAAACAGTTTTAGGAACCATATTAATTAAAGATTCTAAAGCTTTTGTTGTTTGCTTTTTAGATAAACTTTCTAAAAATTTACCCACAGAAACTAAAGTCAAAATCATCGCTGCACTTTCGTAATATAAATTCATCGAATATGACATCGCACCTTGACTATCTTTATTAATAACACAAACAATCATTAGTACAGTATTAATCAATGCGTATACAAAAGATACAAAAGATCCTAATGCAACTAAAGTATCCATATTAGGAGATAATTTAATTAACTTTTTAAATCCACTAGTAAAGTAATGAAAATTTAAAATCATAATTATAACGCAAAGAACTAATTGAACCAATACCCCAATTAATCCATACAAGAAATTATGTAATACTTCTGGATAAGGTAAATGTAACATTTCATGCATAGAAAAGTACATCAATATAATCAATAAAACAACACTCAATATAAGTTTAATTTTTTTCGAATTAACTTTAATAGCTTGTTTTTCCACAAAATCCTCATGGATTTTAGCACTATACCCTGCTTTTTCTACCGCTTCAATTATCTCTTTAGAAGTTAAAGATTCATTGTATTCAACTTCCATAGAATTAGTTAATAAATTAACATTACAAGAAACAACATTTAATTTTTCTACCGCTTTAGAGACATGCGCAGCACACGCTGAACAAGTCATTCCACCAATATCAAATTTTTCTTTCATATTTATTTATCCAACCTATTAATAACTTCAGCAATTTCTTTTATCTTTTGTTCCTTTTCTTCTTCACTAGCATGTAATACACAATGTTTTAAATGAGAAGATAAAATTTCATTATTAATCTTTTTTAATAATGCAGTAGATGCCATTAATTGATTAGAAATATCAATACAATATTCATCATTTTCAATCATTCTTTCAATACCTTTTAATTGACCTTGAGCCATATGTAGATACTTAATAACTTTTTCTTTATTAGCCTTCATATACCTATACCCCCTACCAGTGTATATATTGTAAAATAATCTTTTAAATTTGTCAATTACATAATATGTAATAGATTTTTTTAGTTATTTTGATATAATAAAAATTAGTTTTAGGAGGATATTTTATGGCTAAATATAGAAAGAGATTTTCAATAGGTTCATTAATAATGTGTTTAATTGCACTTATATGTTGTGTAGGATTATGCGTAGCTGAATATTTTGATTTATTTACTGATAATTTATACAATTTTACTAACAATATTGCTGCTTGGCCTAGTAAAATGTCTTGGTATCATTTAACTAAATTAATATGGGTAGAAAAAACTAGTTTAACAGGAGAATTATTTTTCTTGTTTATAGTTCCAATGTTCTTATTTTGGGGAATTATTAATCTATTAGTAGCCTTCTTAGAAACTATCTTATCGTTACTTTCGTTATTAATTATTTTAATTCTAATTATTATAACTTGGTTATTCTCTACATTAGTTGCCTTCCTATTCTGTCCTTTATTTTTAGTTTTAGCAATCATTTCAACTATATTCACTTTTAAACGTAATTATTCAGTAATAAACAGAATTTTTGGGGTTTCAGTAAGTGTACTTAATTTAGCTACAACAATACTATTCTTCATATTCGCTTTTAGTCATTAAGAGATGGGAACATCTCTTTTTATTTTCCCAAATCTTCTTTAAGTAGATATTTAGTTAAAGCAATAGGTATTTCGGAATTCTCAATTGTATATT
>SVBA01000008.1 GCA_015059095.1 Erysipelotrichaceae bacterium | reverse complement strand
TATTGAAGGATTTATATAAAAATATGCATCAAAAAAGGGCGTTAGAAACTTTTTAGTTTCTTAACAGCCCCTATTTTTAATAAAAAAAGAAACACATGAAGTGTTTCTAAGTGATTATTTTATTTGTTGAGAATTTTCTTTATCAAATAATTTTTCTTTGATAGAAATGGATTCTAAAATTAGTTTAACTAATTTTTCTAATTGTGAATTTGATCCAAAATCACTCTTACAAGCATAATTTACACGATTGTCTTGAAGAAGTTTAATACTTCCTTCTTTTTTGTTAGTAGGGTAAACAGAAATTGCATAACCACCTTTTTCTTTAACAAGAGTCATACATGGAACATCGGTTAATCCATCACCAATGTAAATTAAATTTCTAAATTCTACATGTTTCTTTTCAATTCTATCGTTAACCTTGTTTTCGTCTTCAATAGCACCTTTAACAATTCTAAATAAGTATTGAGTTTTTAATGTGTAATTAATTGCAACTTTAGGCCAGAATGCTTCTCCTTCTTCATTGTATAAGAATTCACATCCGTAAATACCTTTAAATTCTTTAGCAATTGAGCTACCTTCAATGATTTCTTTATTACCACTTGAAATAATGTAATGTTCTAATTGGATACCTAAAGAATCTGCATGTTGATTTAATCTTTTAAACCATGTTGTTACTCCATCAAAGAATTTGACGTCTCTACCTAGAGAATTAAGATATTCTTTAGTTAACTTGATCCCTTTTTTCTTGCATTCATCAATCATAACATAAAGGAACGAAATAATATTGTCGACCCCTTCTTTTTTTCTAAAGTCTGCACATAAGTCCCAGAATTCTTCAGTTGTTAATCCTAAGTTTGGGATAAAAGAAAATGCTTGCATGTCATTTGTTGCCAAAGTTTTATCAAAGTCATAACAAATAGCTACTACTGTTTTTTCCATAAAAATATCCTCCTTAATTTTAGAATATACTAAATTTAAGAAAAATGCAAATTATTGTTAAAAATAATGGGCTTTTTAGCCTAAAATCTCTAGTGCTGCTATTAATTCTAATATTTCTTCATCAACATTTTCTTTTCCGTATAATTCTAAAAAATATTCATTATATTTGTCGGTTTTTAGGTTGTATTCTAATGACCATAATAACCAATAAATATCTATATGATGATCACCAATACCTGCGTTTCCTAAATCTATCATTGCACTAGGAAGATAGTTGTTTAAAATAATATTTGGTAAACAAAAATCTCCATGGATAAGTGAATCATTTTTTAATTTATGTAGTCTTTCTTTTCTTATTCTTATTGCATCCTCTTTAGTCATATTTCTATATTTCAATAATGCATAATTTATATTATAATTTTCTTTTTTTGAATTAAAATAAATATTCATTATTTCAGAGAAGGGAAAACCATATGTGTCTATAGAATGAAGATGTTTCATATAATAAGCAAGAACCCTTATTAGTGCAGTAGGATTATCTAAATAGTTGAGGCTACTTTTACCTTTTGCTTCTTCGGTCAATAGAAAGTCTTTTTTTCTAGAAGCGTATTTTATTACTTTTACAGAAATCATTTTTTTGTGTAGTTGTCTAGTTAATTTGTTTTCTAAAAAAAGTGAATTTTTCTTTCCACTTTTTAAATAATGTCCACTAGAAAGATATAACACTTGAAATTCTTTTGATGAGGAGCAATCATATACTTCGACATCTTTTAAATAGTGTCTAATTTCACTGGGATAATCTTTTATATTTATCTTAATTTGTTCCTTGTTCATATTATTTTAATAATCCCTTGATGATAAAGCATTGAAATCTTTTAGGTAAAATATTTAGTAACATTAGTCCTAAATTTCTATTTTTTTGATATATTAATTTTGGATTTTTAGATATTCCTGCTTTATATATTAATTTTCCTATTTTAATTGGTTCTATAGGTATTCCCATAAATTTACTTACTAGATTATAAAATTTATGGGATTGCTTTTTATAAAGGATGGTTTGTTCTTGCAGTCTTTTTGTATCTTCTAAAGAATTATTTGCTAAAGGAGTTTTAATGGCCCCTGGTCTAATTGTAATGACTTTTTGTCCAATTAAATTTAATTCTTGTCTTAATGCTTGCGAATAACTATCTAAAGCTGTTTTAGAGACATTATATAGACCATTAAATGGCATTGGATCAAGAGGTGCAACTTCACTTGTAACAATAATAATTCTTCCATCTTTTTTTAATAGAGAATGGAATGTTTTATTTACTAGCATTGTCCCTAACAAATTAATATCAATTAGTCTTTTTAAAGTAGAATAGTCTTCTTCAATTAAGGATGCCATTTTATGGATTCCGGCAACATTAATAATGATATCAAAAGTGACATTATTGTTGAGTAATTCTTGTTTGATATTTATTAAAGATGTTTCATCTGTGATATCTACTTTATATGTGTAAAGATTTTCTTTACTTTCGATAGTTTGAACATCGATACCATAGACGATATGATTATTCTCTAAAAATTTATTTGCAGTCGCTTGACCTATTCCACTAGCAATACCTGTTATTAATACTTTCATAATTTTCTCCATTTATTAATTAGATTTTAACATAATTTTATAAATTTTATATAATTTATAAAGAAAATGATATAATATATCAAGTATGAAAAAGATTAAAGAGTTATTTATTTTATTTATTTCGATGTTTAAAATAGGCTTATTCACTTTTGGTGGTGGATACGCGATGATTAGTGTGTTTGAAAATGAATTCGTTTCTAAAAAGAAATGGCTTGAACACGATGAATTTATGAATATTTTAGTAATTGCAGAATCTACTCCAGGTCCAGTTGCAATTAATATGGCAACATATATTGGATATAAGCAAAACAAAATTATTGGTTCAATATTTTCTACTTTGGGAATGGTATTACCTTCATTTACTATTATTTTTATTATTTCTTTATTTTTTAATAACTTATTAGAAAATAAATATGTAGCAGCAGCTTTTAAAGGGATTCAAGCTTGTGTTATTTTCTTAATTTTACAAGCAGGAATTAAATTATTTAAAAAGATGGAAAAGAACGCTTTTAACATTATTGTTATGAGTGTTACTTTTGTTATTGTTATTTTATTTAGTTTATTTAACGTTACTTTTTCTTCTATTTTTTATATTTTAATTAGTGGATGTTTAGGCTTACTAGTTTATTTAATAGGATATATTAAAAATAAAGATAAAAAAGAAATTAAAGAAAAAAAGGAGGAAGAATAATATGAATATTTATTTAGAATTATTCTTAGCCTTCTTTAAAATAGGATTATTTACTTTTGGTGGAGGATACGCGATGATTTCCTTAGTAATGGAAACTTGCGTTAGTAAGAATTGGTTAAGTGAAGGTGAAGTATTAAACTTTGTTGCAATATGTGAATCTACTCCAGGTCCAATTGCAATTAATATGGCAACATTTGTTGGTTCTTCTCAAGGTGGTATTCTTGGTTCAGTATGTGCAACTTTAGGAGTTGTTTTACCTTCATTTATTATCATTTTAATTATTGCAATGGTATTAAATAATTTATTAAAAATTAAAGGAGTACAAGCGTTTATTGATGGAATTAAGCCAACGATTGTTGGATTAATATCTGCGACATTTGTTACTTTATTCTTGTCTACTATTTTTTCTATTAGTGATATTGAATCTACTCAATTTAGTTTTTCTTATCAAGGATTAATTATTTTTGGAATTACTGTTTTAATTTCTTTACTATATAAAAAGATAGTAAAGAAAGCAGTGTCTCCAATTCTACTTATTTTACTATCTGGTATTTTAGGAATATTATTTTACGCTTTATAATTATAACTTTTTAAATAGGATAGACATGATGACTTTGATCATTATGTCTTTTTCTTCTGGTTTAGATTCTGCGATTAATAGAACTAATGAAACTAGAGTCCCATTAGAAATATATAGAGAATTGTTTTTATGAAGATAGATGATGAATAAAGAAGCTGCAATTCTTTTACAACCATCAACGAATGGATGATCTTTGACTAAAAAATAGAGTAAATTACTAGCCTTTTCTTCTAAAGAAGAATAGACTTCTTGACCAAATGCAGTTTGTTCAATTGCTTCTAGAATTCCGTTTAACTTTCCTTCTTCCTTTTCTACACCAAAAACAGAAGAAGTATCATTAAAATTCAACGAATTAATAATATCTCTTGCTTCTTGATAATTTAATGTTGAAGTGGCTGGATTACCTTTTATTTCTTCTACTTCTTGATGATCGTATTGATCTAGAAGATTTAATGCATCTTCATATTTATTTAAAATTTCTAGTTTGTTCATAATTAATACCTTATATTCATTTTATTTGCTAATTTAATAGCATCTTCATAACCTAATTTACAAGCTTTTTTAAGCCATTCTATACCTTCATCTTTTTTATAGTAATATTCACTTTCTTTTAGATAAAGAAGAGAAAGAAGATACATAGCTTCAACTTTATCTCCTTTTGCTGCTATTTCTAAAGAGTATGCTGCTGCTCCAATATTTTTTGATACTTGTGTTCCAAAAAAGTACATTCTACCAGCGTTATATGCAGAATCTATATGGCCCTTGGTGCCTGCTAAAGAGTAACATTCAACTGCTCTTTGATAGTCTCTAGGACATCCTTTGCCTAACGCATATAAAGTTGCCAAATAAAAATATCCTTTTTCATCTCCTCTAAAAGATGATTCTTTGAAGCATTCAAGTGCTTTTTGATAATCTTGAGGATATCCATCTTTTCCATTATAATAACAAAGACCAACATAGTTAATCGCAGAGTTTAATCCTAAGTCTTTGGCTTTATTTATGTATTGCATTGCAAGAGTTGTATTTTTACTAACACCATTACCATAATAATAGCAATAACCTAAATTGTATAAAGCAGGAGCAAAATCTGGGATATCTCTTAAAACTCTTTCGAGATGTTGAACGGCAATAGATTCTATTTTTTGTAACACAACTCCATCAAAAATTAAATGTGCATATAGATAATTTCCAAGTACATTTCCATTGTTCATTAAATTTTTAGCGATCGCTAGTGCTTTTTTTAAATCATCATTATTTCGATAATTTTTATATAAGAAAGTACCATATGCATATTGATCAATATCACTAGAGGTAATTAATTTAGGTAAATCTTTAAACATTTTTTCGACGTCACTTTTACTATAAGTCACACATATTGAACCCATTCTATAATTTGATAGATATTGACTAGCGTCATTAATCCACCATCCTTTGTAATCATATCTCATAAATTTACCTCCTTTTTTATATTATAAAGTTTATTTTATTAATAAGACAAGAAAAAATAGGACTTAAAATAAGTCCTATCAATAAATTAATATTTAATATTTAGTTCATTAGCTACTTTTTGAGCATTTTCATTTCCAAGTCTAGCTGATTTTTTTAACCATTCTATACCTTGTTCTCTTAAAGCAGCATTACGTCCATATTCGACCATGAGTATTTCTGCTAATGTGAACATTGCACCTGACTTACCAGCATTTGCTGCTATTCTTAAATATTTTTCTGCTTTATTAAGATTTTTTAGACTAAATCTATCATCTGATAATATAATCCCTAAATTTAATGCACAATCAATATCATTATATTTTTTGATTAAATATTCATAATTTTTAACTCCTTGTCTACGTTTGTTAGTGCATCCTAGACTATAAATTTGTTTGTATGCTAATTTGAAACGACCTTCATAACTATATTTATAAATTTTCTTAAGAATTTTATATGACATTTTATGATTTATTTTATAACCATATTCTCCTTTTGAATAAACATTGCTTAGGAAGATTGATGATGTTGCATAACCTAATTTACTAGCTTTTGTGATTAAATCTATCCCAGTAGATATATTTTTCTTAACACCATATCCTTCTAGATAACATAGTCCTAATTCATAAAGTGAAGGAGCAAAATTAGGAATTAACTCGAGAGTTTTATTATAATAAGACACAATTTCCTTTGGATCTTTAGAAAAAGTTTTTCCATATTTAAGTAAATGACCATAGAAATAATAGGCAAGAGGGAAGTTGTTGTGCATTAATGAATGGAGGATTGTAAATGCTCTTGCTTCGTTTTCTTTCATGATAATACTAACATAACAGCATTGATCGATATCGTCTCCTGTTATTTCTTGTTCTAATTCGTTCAATATTTTATCTGTGTGTTTTTCTAGAAAAAACCATAAGATTTTTCCTTTTCTATAGTTTTTTAGTAATTTTTTACCAGATGTAACTTGATAAGATTTATAGTCGTACTTCATGTGAATTTCTCCTTAAATTAATTATACTGCATTAATTTAAAAAATAAATAATAAAAAGGTCTTGATTGATTTTCAAGACCGATAGAATGGTGCCGGATATAAGAATCGAACTTACGACCTACTGATTACGAGGCAGTTGCTCTACCACTGAGCTAATCCGGCGTCATTCTTATTGTAAATTAAAAATTTCTAATTTCAAAGTAATTATCGATTAGTTTTGTTAAAGTTACATTACTAGATGATAAAGTCCAAATAGAAATACCGCCAATATTTTCTTTTATTGCTAATTCTATTTTTTCTTTATAAGAGAGAGCATCATCAAAATGTACTACATGGTTTACATTATCTTTTTTGTAATTAAAATAAGGAGTTAAGTAAGCTTTAGAATGTTTAATTTCTACTTTTTCTTCTAATGCAAGTTCCATTGCTTCAGTAATTGATAAAGAATCTGCTGCTGTTCCTTTTTTATAAGGTAGAGTCCAATCATATCCATAATTTGGAATACCCATAATGATTTTTTCTTTTGAAATTACAGTTTTAGCATATTTAATGACATCTTTAACTTGCGGAAGAGGAGAAATCGCCATTGGTTCTCCATAAGTATATCCCCATTCATAAGTCATAATGATTAAGTAGTCTGCAATCTTACCGATTTTTTGATAATCATGTGCTTCATATAATAATCCTTTTTGGAAAGAAGAAGTTTTAGGAGCAAGACATACACTTAGTTCTTTATTGATTTCATTTAGTTTTGCTTTCATATCGATAATAAATTCAATAAATGCCTCTTTATCATCTTCTTTTACATATTCAAAGTCAACATTTAAAAGCTTATAATTTTCTTTCTTAATTTCAGTAATGATATTATTAATTAATATAGATTTTATTCTTCTGTCATTTAATATTTTATGGGTGATTTCTGCTGAAAACCCGCCTTTTTCTTTAATATTTGCAATCACCATTACTTTAGGTAAATTATCATTTTTAATGTTATTACCTATAATAAAGTTATCTAATGTTCCATCTTCTTTTACCTTGTATGCAAATGGAGAAATGGTGGATAGATATTTATTATATTTATTTAATGTTCCTTCAGAAAGATTTTGATAACAATAACCATTTACATATCCTTTATATTTATTCGTTTTATAATCAAATGTAATAGTTTCTCCTATAGTTAATTTGGATATGTTATTGATACTTTTAATTTTGCTGATTGGAATATCGTATTCTTCTTCTAAACTTTGAAATGTATCATTCTCTTTGACTATATAATTTAATCTATCGACATCTATTATTAATGTTTGACCTATTAATAAAGTGTAAGGAGCGATTAAATTATTGTCAGTTATAATATTTATTTGATTAATATTAAATTCTTTTGAAAGTTTACTAACACTATCTCCTTTTTTAACTGTATATATAAACATGTTTTTCACCTCTATAAAATATATTCATTAATAAAATAAAGATTGCATTTATTTTTAAAACTCATTAAAATAAACTTACCATTTAAAATGGTAGGGAGTTCATGAACCATCCTTCCTTTAAACAAAACTCGGACAGAATATAGAAATATATCTCCTTGTTTTAGTATGGTGCAGGGAGATTTTTTTATGAAAAATAAAATGATTAAAAGAATGACCTTCGCATCTATGATAGCAGCAGTATATTTTGTTTTATGCCTTATAGAAGGGTATTTAGCAAGTGGACCTGCTGCAAATATTAGATTCGCTGAAGGATTAATAGTATTTGCCTTTTTTGTTCCTGAAACAATATTTGGTTTAGCTTTAGGTTGCTTTATGAATAATCTATTTTTTGGTTTTGGAATTATTGATGCTTTAGTTGGTACTCTAGCAACTATCTTAGGCGGCATGTTTGTTTTATTAATCAAAAAATATATTAAAAATGAAAAAGTAAGATTATCTACTTTTGGAATAGGACTAGGATTAACAAATGCTATATTAGTTCCAATTGTTTTAATTTTAAATATTCCAGATTTGAATTGGGGAATATATTGGTATGAATTTATGATTGTAGGTATAGGTGAATTAATCGCAGTATATTCTATTGGTATACCTCTATATGTTGCTAGTAGAAGAATAATGGAAGAAAAGTTTTAAAGAAAGTAGATAAATATTAATTAAGAAACTTAGTAGTTAATTCTATTAAGTTTTATTTTTTTTAATTAAGAAAAAAAGTTAGCACTCTTTTATTGACAGTGCTAAAAAATGGTGTATACTATAATTAGCAGTCTATCAAAAAGAGTGCTAAAAGGAGGGTTGTTTATGGACTATAATATTATGACAGATAAAGTTGTTAAGATAATTAATGCTTCTCAAGATGTCGCTAAAGATAATTATTCTAGTGAAATTGATGTAACACATGTTATTAAATCAATGCTTAACGATGAACAATCAATGCTTAAAAATGTATTAGCAAAAGCATCTTGTAGTGTTAATTTATTTGAACAGACAGTAGATGGCTTTATTAATAATAAGGCAAAATCAAGTAATATTGATAATGTATATGTATCAGTAGATGTTAATAATATGATTAAAAATGCTGAAAAGCATATGAAGAGTTATGGGGACAAGTATATTAGTGTCGAACATCTTATTTTATCAATCTTTGATACAAAACATACAATATTAAATCAATTACTTAAAATTCCGAATTTTGAAAAAGGAAAAATTGAGAAAGTAATTAAAGAGTTAAGGGGGGCGTTTAAAGTGGAAGATAAAAATCCTGAAGATAAATATGAAGCTTTAACTAAATATGGTAGAGATTTAACTTTAGATGTTGCTAGAGGTAAAATTGATCCAGTTATTGGTAGAGATGATGAAATTAGAAGAGTTATTCAAATTCTTTCAAGAAAAACAAAAAATAATCCTGTATTAATAGGTGAACCAGGTGTTGGTAAAACTGCGATTGTTGAAGGGTTAGCCTGGAGAATATTTAAAGGTGATGTACCTTTTTCATTGAAAGAAAAAACTATTTATGAATTAGATTTAGGTGCTTTGATTGCAGGCGCTAAATATCGTGGTGAATTTGAAGATAGATTAAAAGCAGTATTAAAAGAAATTAAAGAATCAAATGGTAATATTATTTTATTTATTGATGAAATTCATACTTTAATTGGTGCAGGTAAAACTGATGGAGCAATGGATGCTGCTAATTTATTGAAACCAATGTTAGCACGTGGTGAATTACATTGTATTGGTGCGACTACTTTAGATGAATATAGAAAATATATTGAAAAGGATGCAGCTTTTGAAAGAAGAATGCAAAAAGTTCAAGTAGATGAACCATCATTAGAAGATACAATTACTATATTAAGAGGTTTAAAAGAAAGATATGAATCCCATCATGGAGTTCAAATTTTAGACTCTGCTTTAGTAAGTGCAGCAACATTATCTCATAGATATATTTCTGATAGATTTTTACCAGATAAGGCTCTTGATTTAGTTGATGAAGCTTGCGCTGCAGTTAGAATGCAAATTGACTCTCTACCTATTGAATTAGATGAAATTAATCGTAGGATTATGTTATTAGAAATTGAAAGAGTTTCATTATCAAAAGAAGATAGTGAAGTATCAAAAGAAAGATTAGAAGTAATGGATAAAGAAATCGCGGATTTACGCGAAAAACAAAAGGAATTCACTAGCAAATGGCAACTAGAAAAAGATGCTTTAAAAGATTCAAAAACTGCTAAAGAGAGATTGGAAAAAGCAAAGTTAGATTTAAATAAAGCAATGCAAAATGCTGATTATAAAGAAGCTAGTAGATTACAATATTCTGTCATTCCAGAACTTGAAAAAAAGATCAAAGAATTTGAAGAACAAGATAAAAAAGGTAAAGTCTTAAACGAAATTGTTGAAGAAGAAAATATTGCTCAAGTTGTTTCAAAATGGACAGGAATCCCAGTTTCTAAATTAAAGCAAAGTGAAACAAATAAAATATTAAGTTTAAGTAAAACTCTTGCTTCTAGAGTTATTGGTCAAGATGAGGCTATTGAAAAAGTGACTGATGCAATTTTACGTTCAAGAGCAGGCATTAATGATGAAAATAGACCAATTGGTTCATTCTTATTTTTAGGTCCAACTGGTGTTGGTAAAACAGAAATTGCTAAAGCTTTAGCAGCTAATTTGTTTGATTCAGAAAATCAAATTGTAAGAATTGATATGTCTGAATATATGGAAAAATTTGCTGTTTCTAGATTAGTAGGAGCACCTCCAGGATATGTTGGATATGATGAAGGTGGTCAATTAACTGAACAAGTAAGAAGAAAACCTTATTCAATTGTTTTATTAGATGAAATTGAAAAGGCTCATCCAGATGTATTTAATATCTTACTTCAAGTATTAGATGATGGAAGATTAACTGATTCCCATGGTAGAGTTGTAGATTTTAAAAATACTATTTTAATTATGACTTCAAATATTGGTAGTGAATTCTTAATGGATGGTAATAACAAAGCAAATCAAAAGAAAGTTGAAAATGAATTGAAAAATCATTTTAAACCAGAATTTATTAATCGTATCGATGATATAGTATATTTTAATTCTTTAGATGTTACAGTTATTAAAAAGATTGTTAATAAGTTTATTAAAGAGTTAGAAACTAGATTATCTAAGCTACAAATTACTCTTGAAGTAAGTGATAAAGCATTAGAAGAAATTGTTTCAGAAGGTTTTGATAAAATTTATGGTGCTAGACCACTAAAGAGATTTATTCAAAAGAATATTGAAACTCCTCTTGCTAGAGAAATAATAAAAGGTACAGTAAAAGAAAAATCTTTAGTTAAGATAGATTTTATTAAAGGTGAATTCATATTTAATTAATACTTAAAAAGAAGCGGGTTTATTAAAACTCGCTTTTAATTTCTTTATTATCATTTAAACAAATGATAAAATAAATAAGCGGAGGAAACATCATGAACTTAAAACTAGATTTTTTACCAAATTATCCAGAAATTAAATTATATCAAGATAAAGATATGATTTGTATTAATACAGATACTATGGTTCTTGGTGAATTTTTAGAAGTATATCGCTATGATACAATTTTAGATATTGGTACTAATAATGGATCGTTATTATTGTATGCGAATAGATTTTCTCCTAAAAAATTAATTGGGATTGATATTAATAAAGAAGCATTAGAGATTGCAAAAAAGAATATGGAACTTAATAATATTACAAACTATGAACTAATTCATACTGATGCGAATACTTATGTTGGTGAAAAAGTTGATGTAATTGTTTGTAATCCACCATATTTTAAATCTACTAAAGATAGTATTAATTCTTCGAAAAATTTTGTTTTAGCAAAACATGAAGATTCTTTGCCATTAGATAATTTAATTAAAACAATTAAGAAAAATTTAAAGCAAGAAGGCAAATTATTTTTTGTATATCAATCTTCTAGACTTCAAGAATTAATTGAAGTATTTAATAAATACAAGTTTAAAATTAAAGTTATGAAGTTTGTTTATAATGTAAATAAAAAGAACTCTAATGTAGTGTTAATAAAAGCAGTAAATGGTGGTAAATTGGGACTAGAAGTTAATAAACCAATTATTATTAAAGATATGAAAGTGATGAACGAAGATGAAAATAATTAGTACTTTGAAAAATGAAGAGATGATAAATAAAATAATTCCATTTGTTGATGGGATTGCTTTGGGATGTCAATTTTCTTCTTATTCTGATGGTACTTATAGCGTAGAAGAAATTAAAGGTATTTATCAAATATTATCGAAAAATAATGTAAAAACATATATTTTATTAAATTTTATTATGCATGAAAATGATATTGATGATGTTAAAAACTTTATTGAAGAATTTAAAAACGATGAAGTTTATTTTATATTCCAAGATCTAGGAATATTAAGAATTCTTTCTTCTTTAAATAAATCTAAATATGGAATTTATAATCCGTTAACTATGATTACTAATTATAGAGACATTCAAGCTTATGAAAGTTTTTCTTTAGATGCAGTTTCTTTAAGTAATGAAATACCATTAAAAGATGTTGAATTATGTTCTACTTATTTTAAAAATATTTTCTATTTAGGTTTTGGCTATCACCCAATGTATCAAACTTATAGATATTTATTAAGCTTATATAAAGAACATAGTGGATTAAATTTTACTAATGATAATTTGATGCTTCAAGAAGCGACTAGAGAAAATGATAGATGTCCTATAATTGAAAATAAATATGGAACCATTGTTTTTAGAAATGGCGTAATATCTAATTTAGAAAAAATAGAATTATTAGAAAATGTCAAATATTTATATTTAGATAGTATATTTGTTGATGAAAATAAATATTTAACTGTTTTAGAAACATATTTTAATGTTGTTAATAATTTGATTTCTAAAGAAGAAGGGTTAAAAGTTATTTCCTCTTTAAATTTGACTATCAATAATCAATTTATGGATGTTGATTCGGTATATAATCCAAAGGAGTTTGAATAAATATGAAAAGAATTGAGTTATTGGCTCCTGCAGGAGATTTAGAAAAATTAAAAGTTGCTTTAGTTTATGGAGCAGATGCTGTATTTATTGGTGGAAGAGAATTTTCTTTAAGATCAAAAGCAAGTAATTTTACTTTAGAAGAAATTAAAGAGGGCGTGGATTTTGCGCATAAACTCAATAAGAAAGTTCATGTGACTTGCAATATTGTTATGCACAATAACGATGTTGAACCATTAAAAGAATATTTATTAGCGTTAGATAAAATTGGAGTAGATGCGATTATTACTTCTTCTTTACATATGGTGAAACTTGCTAAAGAATTTACTTCTTTAGAATGTCATATTTCTACTCAACAATCAGTTTTAAATTCTGAAGCGGTTAAGTTCTTTAAAGAATGCGGGGCAGATCGAGTCGTTTTAGGAAGAGAAGTTTCTTTAGAAGATATTAAGAGTATTTGTAAAGATAAACCTTGTGAGATAGAAACTTTTATTCATGGAGGTATGTGTTCTTCATATTCAGGCAAGTGCATGTTATCTAATGTTATGTGTAATAGAGATGCTAATCGTGGTGGATGTGCTTATTCTTGCCGTTGGAAATATAATATCCATCAAGGAGATGAATTAATTACTAAAGGTGATGAATATTTTAAAATGTCTTCTAGAGACCTATGTGCGATTAATGAAATACCTCAACTCATTGAATATGGTGTTGATTCATTAAAGATTGAAGGAAGAAGAAAAGCTTCTAATTATATAGCATGTGTTGTAAAAGCATATCGACAAGCAATTGACGATTATTATGCTCAAAGAGAAATGAAGTTTTCTAAATATAGAGAAGATATTTATAAGTGTGAAAATAGATTGACATCAACTGGCTTTTTACATGGAAATGTTAAAATTGAACAAATGTTATATAATCTTGATGAAAGATTAATTAAAATTGGAGACTATGTGGGATTAGTGTTAGATTCAACGGAAGAATATGCTTACGTAGAAATCCATAATAAGATGGAACTAAATCATACTTATATAGTACATTCTCCAATAGAAGAAGATTATGTAATATTAATTGATGAAATGATGAAACAAAACGCTATAGGTGAATATATTATGCCTATGGAAGTTGCTACTATTGGTAAACAAGTAATAAGAATTAAAACAAATAAAAAAATTGAACCATATTCAATCATTAGATTAAATAGATAGTATGATGTAAAAGCATAATATGAAGCTATGAAAGAATTTAAGAAAGATACAAAAACTTATTAAAAATAAAACGCTCACTTTAAATAGGTGAGCTTTTTAAAATAAATATTTTTACCAATAAAAATTATTGTATAATTGTATTAATAATAGGATGGAATAAAAATGAAAGATTTTATATTAAAATTTAAGGTAAACGATTATTCGATGTTTAATGAATTTTATAAAATGACTTCTAAACAAGTATATTTTACTGCTTTAGGTGTTTTAAAAGATCATTCGTTAGCAGAAGATATTTTGCAAGATACTTATGTTACATTTTTAAATAACATTGATAATGTAAAAGAAAATCAAAATATATATGCTTATTTAACTATGATTGCACGTAATAAAAGTTTAAATTTACTAAAGGAGAATAAAAGATTGGTATTTGATGAAGATATTATGAGGAATATAACGTATCAAACTGATAAGAATCAATATAGTGATGTGGATCAAATATTATCTTATTTGGATTCTCAAGAAGATAGAGAAATCATTATATATCACGTTCTATTGGATTATAAATTTAAAGATATTGCGAAAATAATAAAAAAACCACTAGGAACCGTTTTATGGAAGTATAATAAGGCGATGAAATATTTAAAAGAAAGGATAGGTGAAATATATGAATAATAAGAAATTTAAGAAGTTACTTAAATCTAAAATTGAAAAAATTGAAATTAAAGATTTTTCTTCTGAAATTTTAAATTCTACTTCTCATATAATTTTGGAAAAAGAAGAAAAGAATTCTAAATCATGGTTCCTTCCTTTATCAGGAGCGATTGCAATTGCTACAACAATAGCAATTTGTGTTCCTCTTGGAGTATTTGATGGTTTTTCTGGAAATAAAGGATTAGAAATAAATAAATCTGAAATAGTATTATCTAAAGAACTACTTGCCCTTGGTAATCTATTAACTACTAATGAAGAAGTTAGTGTCAATAATAAAAGAAGTTTAAGAAAAAGCAATCAAGAAACTATTAATTATCAAAAAATAGCAGAAGATTGTAATCATTACCTTTTGACGGGTGAAGCATTTATCTATCAAGAAGAAATTAATGTAACATTTGAAAATAATAAAGATGAAAAATATAGTTCATATGATTATAAGATGAGTGTATCTTATGTTGATCATAAGCAATATGAAATTTCTTATCTATCATATTTTAATCGAAAAGAAATTTCCTCTTTTGAAGTTGAAATAGAAGGGGTATTTGTAATTGATGATAAAGATTATGTTTTAATGGGTGAACAAAAAAAATATGGTGAAGAAGTGGAATTAGAATTGAAGGTTTATATTAAAGAAAATACATATATTAGTATTTCTAATGAAACGGAAGTTAATGAAAATGAATATGAATATAAATATGTTGAATATGGTGTAATAGTTAGAGGAGTAGAGTTTTCCTATGAAGTGGAAAATGGAAGAAAAGAAACTGAAATAACTATTATTGAAAATGATTCTACTGTTTCTTATGAATTTGAATATTTTGATGATACTATTGAATGTGAATATGAATCTGATCTTTTAGAAACTGAGATGCAAATATTTGTTCATGACGAATATTATTTGTATGTTTTTAAAGATAAAACTCAAGTTAAATTAAACAAAAAATAAATATTATTTTCTCTTTTATTTGTAACTTATAAAAGAATCGAAAAATTTACCAATAAAAAATATGATTTGATTGTATTATAAGTAGAAAGTAAAAAAGGAGGAAATTTTTATGAAAAAAATTAGAAATATAAGTTTGCTGTTATTAGGGATTCTAGTTTTAAGTGGATGCAAGGTAAATAATAATACTAAAGTATCACTTAAAAATAGTTTTGATTATTCTATTTTGGGTGGAATTGGATTATTAAATTCGTTTGATTCATCGGTTTCTATTGGAATGGAAAGTAATTTTATAAGAAGAAGTAAATCACCAACAGCAGAAGAAGAAAATATATTAAATAATCTTAAAATAGCGCAAAATATGATTACTGGAGATGTTGTGAAATCTGAAATTAAAGATTCAAAAATAGAGGGGTATCAATATTCATATACTATATCTAGTCAAGATTTATCTGGAGACAATAAAATATATGATTTCTATTATAATGAGACAGAATTAAAGACAGATGAGTTTGATGAGAAAGAATGGAGATTAGATGGAATTGTTCTTCTTGAAGAAACCGAATACAAAATTCAAGGCAATAGAGAAAAAGAGGGAAATGAAGAAGAAATTCAATTTGTTGTAAAAATGGATGATCGAAATTATGTTGTGATTGAAGAAGAAACTGAAAAAGGAGAAAAAGAATATTCTTATACAAAATTCGAAAATGGACAAGAAGTTTTTGAAACTGAAGTAAGTTATGAAAAGTCAATCTCTGGTGTAGTAGAATTGGAATTTTCTAGTGAGATTGAAGGAAAAGAAAGAGAATACAATTTCACTTTTTATAGCAATGAAGAAGGAGATTATGTAAGAGTCGATTTTAAAGACAACCAGTTAAAATTGAAATATCTCATTAAAATCATCAAAGAACAAGACACTATTAGGTACGAATTTGTATAGTAAATTAAGTCGATTTAGTAGGTCATAACTAAAAAAAGGGCAATGCCCTTTTTATTTTTTGTCGAAATTTTCTCTTCTTCTTTTTGATTCTTTAAATAAAGAATGAAGAACTACAGTATCTTCATTATTAATTGATTCTTTTAGTAATTCCATAATTTTAATAAATTCATCAATATCATGAATTAAGTTTTCTTTATTCATAATGAATAATTCACTCCAAAGATAAGGATTAATTTTTGCAATTCTAGTTAAATCTCTAAATGAGTCACCAGTATATCTAACAAGAGAATCACTTTCATGAGAATTCATTAATGCTACTGCAATAACATGGGGTAGTTGAGATAAGAAAGAAATCATTTTATCATGTTCATCAATGGATAAGATTTCAATGTTATTAAATTCGAGATTTTCGCCAAAATCTCTAGCAAAATCAATTGATTCTTTTGAATTTGATTCTGTTGGAACAATAATTAAGTTGGCCACTCTAAACATCTCAATATTAGAATGTTCGACACCACTAGTTTCTTTACCACACATTGGATGCAATGATATAAATTCACCTATCCCAATTAATTCTTTTTGAATTGGATTAACAATATTTGTTTTAATACCTGTTAAATCTGTGATTAATACATTTTGTTTGAATAGATGTTTATGTTCTTTAATCCATGAAACAATGATAGAAGGATAAAGTCCTAAAATAATAACATCAGCATTTTTTATTAATTCTTCACTAACTATGTTATTTTTAATTATTCCATTTTGGTAACCAAATTCAATTGATGAAAGATTAGTATCATATCCATATACTTGATAACCTTTTAATGATAAGGCTTTAGCAACACTACCACCCATTAATCCTAGTCCAACTACTAAATAATTTAAATCTTTATTCATATGTAGTCTCCTTTTCTATTGTTTTTAAATCTTCTAAGAAAGTAGGATAAGATTTATTAACGCATTTTTCATCATCTATAGTTACTTCTTTTAGTTCATGAGTTATTAATACTAAAGTCATAAAAATTCGATGATCGTTATATGATGATAATGTTTTTGAAGGGGTTTTTAATTTGGAAGGATGTACTATACAAGTATCTGTATCGATTAATTCTAAAGTGACACCTAATTTTTCTAGATTATCTCTCATTGCTTCTACTCGATCAGATTCTTTAATGCGTAATCTAGATATATTGGTAAAAGTTATATCTTCTTCTGCAAATGCACTTATTCCCATTAGTATTGGACCTAAATCTGGATTTTCATCTAAAGAAACAGTCGTTTTTTTGATTAAAGATTTTTTTGTAGTTATTTGATCGTTCTCAATTTTTAAACTAACTCCCATAGATTGTAATATCGAAATAATATTTTTATCTGGTTGAAGAGAATTCATATCTAATCCTTCAACGGTAATTGGTAAAGATGATATTGCTCCTAAAGATAAGAAAAAACTAGCTTGAGAAAAATCATTTTCTACAACGTATTCAACTTTTTTATATTCTTGATTACCAGGTATTGTAATTCTTTTACTTTCAATATCAAAATTTATATTAACATTAAATTCTTTTAATAATTTAATAGTCATTAATATATATGATAGACTTGCTATTTTATTTTTAATAATGATTGTTGAGTCATTTTTTAATAATGGTAATATAAAAAGTAAGCCGGAAATGAATTGACTTGATATAGATCCATCAATTTCTAAGATTCCACCTTCTAACTTACCTTCACTTTTTGTAAATTGTAAAGTTCTGGAAATAGAGAATAATTCTTCATAAACATCTAATGGTCTAGAACCTAATTTGCCTTTTGTAATAAAGGTTGAAGAATTAGAAAAATGAGTGGCAAGAGGAAGTAAGAATCTTAAAGTAGAACCAGATTCTTCACAATTTAAAATAGGGTTATCATTTGAAAAAGAAATGCCTTTAACATAAACTATGTCATTATCGATAGTGAATTTTGCTCCTAATGATTCTAAAGAAGAAATGGTTGCTTTAATGTCATTAGAAAAGTAGACGTTTGATATTTTTGAAACGCCTTCTTTAACTAATGCTGCTGCAATTAAAGCTCTATGTCCATCTGATTTTGAACTTGGAGCTTTTATTGTTCCTCCATATTCTCTTTTAGGTAAACTAATCATAATTACATTTCTCTTCCGATAACTTCTGCGATTTTTTTACATTTTTCTTTGATTTTACCAAATGCTTCTAATGTGATAGTTTGAGAAGCATCAGACCAAGCCTTTCTAGGATCATAATGAGCTTCAATGATTAATCCATCTGCACCTGCTGCTACTGCTGCTAAACACATAGATTCTACTAAATCTGCTTTACCAGTTGCATGGCTTGGATCGATAACAATTGGTAAGTGTGATAATTTTTTTACTAAAGGAATAACACTTAAATCTAGTGTATTACGAGTATATTTTTCAAAAGTTCTAATGCCTCTTTCACATAATATTACTTTGTTATTTCCACCGGCCATAATATATTCTGCTGACATTAACCATTCTTCGATAGTATTAGCTAAACCTCTTTTCAATAATATTGGTTTATCGATTTTACCTAATGCTTTTAATAATTCGAAGTTTTGCATATTTCTTGCCCCAACTTGAATAATATCAACATGTTTAACGAATTCATCGATTTTAGAAGCATCCATAATTTCTGTGACGATTGGTAAACCAGTTTGATTTCTTGCTTCAACCATATTTAAGATACCTTCAGTGGCTAAACCTTGGAAAGCATAAGGGGAAGTTCTTGGTTTATAAGCGCCACCTCTAATAGCGTCTCCACCATTTTCTTTAATACCATGAGCAATTCTTACGATTTGATCTTTTCCTTCAATAGAGCAAGGACCACCAATCATAACAACTTTATTTCCACCAATTTCTAAGTTACCAACTTTAATAATAGTATTTTCTGGATGGAATGTTCTTGAAACTTTTTTAAATGGAGTAGATACTCTTAAAACATTATCAACACATGAATAAGCGTTGATCATTTCAATATCTAATTTGGATGTATCACCAACAATGCCAAATACGCGATAGTCATCACCATGTATTGGTAAAGCTTTTAATCCATGTTTATTTACTAGTTCTAATATTTCTTCAATTTCAGCTTTTGTAGCCTTATTTTTCATTGTAATTATCATATTTTTTGTCTCCTTTATAAATTCTTTAATGTTTCTAGGGCGAGTTTATATCCTTCAAAACCTAGTCCTACAATTGATTTAATGCATGCTTCTTTAATATATGAAACATGACGATAAGATTCTCTTTGATATATATCTGATAAATGTACTTCAATAGATGGAATGTTAACACTTTTTAATGCATCCATAATCGCGATTGAATAGTGAGTATATGCTCCTGCATTAATGATGATTCCATCAAACTTTTTATAAGCATCTTGAATTTTATCAATTATTTCTCCTTCATGATTTGATTGAAAACAAACTAAGTCGATATCTAATAATTCTGCTTGATTATGACAATATCTAACTAAATCAGAATATGTATCATATCCATATACTTCAGGTTGTCTTATTCCTAACATATTTAGATTAGGACCATTAATAATTAATACTCTCATAAAATATCTCCTTAATTTTATTTATACATTCTTCTTTGGAAGAAGAATTATCAACTTGATAGTCAGAGTATAGTTTATATAAACTATCTCTTTCTTCTTTTAATTTTAAATAATCATCTTTAGTTTTAGTTAATGGACGAGAAGAAGAATAAATTAATTTATCATAATCTCTAGTTAAGTAAATAACTAATCCATTAGACATTAAATTAAACATGTTTTCTTTATCTTTAATTATTCCTCCACCAGTAGAGATAACTAAATTTGTTTCTTTTGAATATTTTAAAGTTATATCTTTTTCTAATTTTCTAAAATATGATTCACCATATTTAGAAAAGATATCATTAATAGACATATTAGTTTCTTTTTCAATTTCTTCGTCTAAATCAATAAACTTTTTATTTAATTTATCACTTAATTCTTTACCAATAGTTGTTTTGCCACTCATTGGTAAACCGATTAATATGATATTTCTTCTTGAATAATATAAGGAAGAATATACTTTATTAAATATTGTTGAATCATATTGAGTAGATAAAAATAATTCACTAGCCTTTATACCTTGTTCGACCAACATCTCTAATCCGCCGATAGCTTTAATTCCTAATAATTTTGCTTGAGTAACAAGTCTAGTTTGATAAGGATTATAAACTACATCAACTATTCCTTCTAAAGAAGTGAATAAAGATAAATCTAGTAATGATCCTTCAATATTAGGATACATTCCTACTGGAGTAGTGTTAATGATAATTTCAACATCATCTCTTTTATTTAATTCATCATAAGTAATTGTGTTATTTGATTTATTTCTTGAAACAATGTGAATAGATTTAGCACCTAAATCTTTTAATAGTTTATAAGCAGTGTTTTTTGTTCCACCGCTTCCTAAAATAAAACAATTTTTGTTTTTAACATCAATCTTTGATTTAATAAATAATCTCTTTAATCCATAATAATCAGTGTTGTAACCTTTTAATAATCCATTAGTATTTATAATAGTATTAACAGAACCAATTTCTTTAGCAATTTCATCTATTTCATCTAGATACTTAATTACAGTTTCTTTATAAGGAATAGTGACGTTTATTCCTAAAAAGTCCTTTGTTTTTAAGAATGAGTCAAGTTCGTCTTCACTAAAAGAAAGTAATTCGTAAGGCTTTGAATCTAATTGTTCATGAATTAATTTTGAATAAGAATGAGATAAACTTTTTCCAATTAATCCATACTTCATAATCTTACCTCGATAACATTGAATCTAAGATAGAGAAGGCAACTAAAGAATCAATGACAACTCTAGCACGTCTAACGATGCATGGATCGTGTCTACCTTTAATTTCAAGAGTAGTATTTTCAAGTGGATTTAAAGTAATAGAATTTTGTTTTTTTCCAATTGATGGAGTAGGTTTAATTACACTTCTAAGAATAAGCGGCATACCATTACTAATACCTCCATTAATACCTCCATTATTATTAGTTGAAGTGATGATTTTATTATTGTCAACTCTTAATTGATCGTTAACTTCACTTCCATAATAATCTTTAAAGTTGAATCCTAAACCAAATTCAACACCTTTAACCCCTGGAATAGAAAATAAAGAATGAGCGATACTAGATTCAAGAGAATCAAAGAAAGGATTACCAATGCCTCCTTCAATACCAGTTACATAAGTTTCAATAACTCCTCCAACTGAATCTAAGTTTTCTTTTGCTTTAATTATTTCTTCTTTCATCAAACCTTTCTTCTTTCCACTAATGGTCGGGAAAACTTCAGAATTAAATTTACTTATAGCAGAATTAATATCTTTTACTTCATCATCCTTAACACCATGAATTTCTAATATTCTAGAACCGATTTCAATATTTTTTGATTTTAAATAAGAAATAATGATCGAACAAATTGCAACTATAGGAGCAGTTAATCTTCCTGAGAAGTGACCTCCTCCTCGATAATCTTGATAACCATTATATTTAACTTCACCAGTATAATCAGCATGTCCTGGTCTAAAAGATTTTTCTTTATAATCAGATGAATGTTGTTTGTTATTTTCAATTAAAATAGTTAATGCAGTTCCAGTAGTGTAACCATTAAATACTCCAGAAACAATATGGAAAGAATCATCTTCTTGTCTTTGAGTTGATAATTCATCATTAGCTTTTCTTTTATTTAATTGAGAAGTAATAAAATTTTCATCAATTTTAATTCCACTTGGTAAACCTGAGATAGTAGCGCCTACTAATGGACCATGAGATTCACCAAATACCATTAATTTTAAACTATTTCCTAAAACGTCTGACATATTCAAGTCCTCCTTCTAAAATAGAAACTAAGTCTTCAATAGATGTTTTTTTAATATAACTTTCTCCGATATTATCTACTAAGATTAAATCTATATATTTACCATCTACTTTTTTATCATTTAGTATTATTTTTATTAATTCTTGTGAAGATATTTCAAAATCGTATTTAATATCTAATTTATTTAAATAAGATATCAATTTTTCTTTGTCTTTAGAAACTACTAACATTCCTAGTCCAACTGCTTCACCATGATATAAACTATCATTAAATCCACCTAGAGATTCAAATCCATGTCCAAAAGTGTGACCATAATTTAGTATTTTTCTAATATTTTGTTCTTTTTCATCTTCTTCAACAAAATGCTTTTTAACAATTATTGATTTAATTATAATTTCTTCTAAATTGGAATTAATGTCTTGTGAAAATAAATCTAAAATACTTGGGTCATAGATATATCCTGCTTTTAAAGCTTCAATTAATCCATTATTGAAATGTCTTTGTGGTAATGATTTTAGTAAATCAAAATCAATTAAGACTAAAGAAGGTTGATAGAATGTTCCGATGACATTTTTAATTCCATTAAAGTTAATAGCAGTCTTTCCTCCAATAGATGAATCAATCATCGATAGAGTAGAAGTTGGAATATTGATAAATGTTAAACCTCTTTTATATGTAGAAGAAGCAAATCCTACCAAGTCTCCAATAACTCCTCCTCCAAGAGCAATAACTATATCTTTTCTTGAAAAGTTGTGTTCTAATAACTTTTCTTGAATTTTTAAATATGAATTAAAAGATTTACTATCTTCTCCTGGACTTAAAATTAAAGTATCAACTACATTAATTTTTTCTTTTATTAAAGAATAATATTCACTAGGAATATTAGAATCAGTAACAATCAATACTTTGTGACTTGAAAAATTATAAAAAGAAGCGATATCTTTTAATATATTTCTACCGGTAAATATTGAATATGAACTTTCTTGTAATGTGATTTTAATTTCCATAACGTCCTCCTTTAAATAAAAAAACATCATTTTGTTTTAATGATGCCTACCTAACCCTATTCAAAACTAAAATATCCTATTAGAATACTTTATAGGGTTCTATCTAAAGTAATAAAAGTAATATGAAGAAAAAATTAGAGTTTTCATAATACTGTCCATCCTTGTTATTATCTTAACTCTAATTGTTCTTAATATCAAATAAAACAATGGATTTTTCATAAAAATTGGTTAAAATTATGTATATAAAAGGTGAATCTTATGAACGAATTAGAATTATTAAGAAAAAAAATTGATGAAATAGATACTAAATTATGTGAACTATTTGAAAATAGAATGGAAATTGCTAAAGCAATTGGACAATATAAAAAGGAACATAATTTAGATATTTTAGATGCTTCTAGAGAAGAAATAGTATTAAATAAAGCAAAAAAAAGAATAAAAAATAAAGATTTAGAGGAATATTATTTAAAACTTGTTGTTTATTTGATGGATCTTTCAAAAAAATATCAAAACGATTAGATGTATTTTATACATCTTTTTTTCTTTTTTATGTTATTATAACTAGGTAGGAGGAATATTTATGTTAAAAATTGGATGTCATGTTTCTTCAAGTGGGGGATATGTTTCTATGCTTAATGATACTAAGTATATTGGTGGGAACGTATTTCAATGGTTTACTAGAAATCCTAGAGGATGTCAAGCTAAGGAAATTAATGAAGAAGATTTAAATAAATTTATAGAACTTGCTAAAGAAAATAACTTTGGTCCTTTTTTAGCGCATGCTCCTTATACATTAAATTGTTGTTCAGATAAAGAAAGTGTAAGAGAATTTGCTATTGATGTATTTAAACAAGATTTAAAAATATTAAAAAGAGTACCTAATTCGATGTATAATTTTCATCCTGGAAGTCATGTAGGTCAAGGAAAAGAAATAGGAATTAAATATATTATTGATGCATTAAATGAAGTTTTAGAAGAAGATCAAGAGACTTTAGTGTTATTAGAAACTATGGCAGGTAAAGGTAGTGAAGTAGGCTCTAGTTTTGAAGAAATAAAAGAAATTATTGATGGAGTTAAATTATCACATTTACTTGGTGTCACTTTAGATACTTGTCATATCCATGATGGAGGATATGATATAGTCTTTGCTTTTGATAAAGTGTTAGAAGAATTTGATAGAATTATTGGATTAGATAGATTAAAAGCTATCCATTTGAACGATTCTAAAAATCCTGTAGGAGCACATAAAGATCGACATGAAGTTTTAGGAAAAGGATATATTGGTTTAGATGCAATTGAATATATTATCAATCATCCTAAACTTAAAGGAATACCAATTTATTTAGAAACTCCAAACGAATTAGATGGTTATAAATATGAAGTTAATTTATTAAAAGAACTTTATAAAGGAGAATAAGTATGCAAAGATATTTTGTTAAAGATATAGTAAATGATGAAGTAATATTTGAAAAAGATCAAATTCATCACATTGTTAATGTAATGAGAATGAGAGTGAATGATCAAATCACTGTTGTTTATAATGGTGAAGCTTTTTTAGTGGCTCTAGAATCGACTAATCCTTTAAAAGTTAAAATTATTGAAAATTTACATGAAGATCATGAATTAAATAATCATATTACTTTACTATATTGTATACCTAAAGGAGAAAAACTTGATTTAGTTATTCAAAAGGCTACTGAACTTGGGGTAAGTGAAATTATTTTGGTTCAATCAGAAAGATGTATTGCAAAAATTACTAAAGAAAATAAAGAAAAGAAACTTCTTAGATTTAATAAAATTGCCTTAGAGGCAAGTGAGCAATCAAAAAGAACAATCGTTCCTACTATTGATAAAGTAATTGATTTTAAAGATATCTCAAAATTTAAATTTGATCATAGTTTTATAGCATATGAAGATGAAGGAGAAATATCTTTTAAAGATAAAATAGAACAAATTAAAGAAGGAGAAACTATTGGAATTATTATTGGTTCAGAAGGTGGATTCTCTAGAAAAGAAGTTGATTATGCGATTTTAAATAACTATCAATCTATTTCTCTAGGTAAAAGAATTTTAAGAAGTGAAACAGCAGTATTCTACAGTTTAACTTCCTTTGCATTATTACTTGAAAGGAATTAATTATGCGTACGATTTTTAAGTCGATAAATTCGAGGAAAGATAAGATATACTCTCATACTTCAGAGTACGAGTTTTTTGCTGAAAACTACCGTCTAATTTCTAAAATTTTATCTAATTATAAATTGAGAAGTTACGATGAGAAAACTTTTAAGATTATTCAAGTTAATATATTAATTAAAGCGATGATTAACAAAAGCATTATCGAAGATTATGTAAATAAGGTGTCTTCTTTTAATAAAAAAGAATTATGGGATTTATTGATTAATAAAGAAAGACCATATTTTGAAAGTGAAGGAAGTAAAATTTATGTTCCTATTTATTCTAAAGGATTAAATTATATTTATTACGATACTCCTCATAAGCTATTGGGATATCCTTATGATGAATTAAAGGATGATCCATCTTCTTCTTGTATTGATTTATTTGATATGTATAATTTAAATTTGTACAATTCTTCTTTTACAAACTTAATTAAAATTAAAGATGATAAGACTAGTTCTGCATTTTATCATCCTGAATTTGAAACAATTTATATTATTAATAAACAAGGGAGATTAGATATTTCTATTCGTTTGTTTGATAAGTATTTAAAAACGCGTGAATATCAAAATTTTAATGATAGATTATTGGAAGTCATTACTAATTTTTATAACAATGATAGAAGTTTATTTATAAAATCTTTGTATGTTAATAAATTTATTTCTTTTAAGATGTATAAAAAATTATTAAAAAAGATGACAATTAAAAATATTTTTAAAAATAAAGTTGGTGAATAAAAATGAAATATTATAAGACATTATCTCTTGGATGCAAAGTTAATACATATGAAATTCAAGCAATTAAAGAATTATTAAATGAAAAAGGTTATATTGAATCACATGATGATAAATGTGATGTTTTTATCATTAATACTTGTGCGGTAACTCAAGTTGGTGAACAAAAATCTCGTCAAATGATTAGAAAATCAATTTCTAAGTATCCTAATGCAATAACAATTGTTATGGGGTGTTATTCTCAATTACATCCAGAAATTGTTGAATCTATTGAAGGAGTAGATATAGTTTTAGGTACTTCTAACAGAAGTAAAATCGTTGAATTTCTTGAAGACTTTATTAAAAATAATTCTCAAATTGTCTGTGTTAATAAAGAAAATAGAAATGAAGAATATGAATGTTTAAAAATTACTTCTTATTCAGAAAACACTAGAGCATTTATTAAAATACAAGATGGATGTAATAATTTCTGCTCTTACTGTATTATTCCTTATACTAGAGGTAATTTTAGATCTCGTCCAAAAGAAGAAATCTTTTCAGAGATTAAAAACTTGTGTGATAGAGGATTTTTAGAAATCGTTTTAACTGGTATTGATTCTGCAGGATATGGTAAGGAATTTAAAGAAGAAAAGTATAGGTTTAATGACTTATTAAAAGAAATAATTCAAAGAGAGCCAAGATTAAAAAGAATTAGAATTTCTTCCATGGAAGAAAGCGAACTAGATGATGAATTTATAGAAATATTAAAAAATAATCCAGTTGTTGCACCTCATTTACATATTCCTCTCCAATCTGGTTCTGAAGGTGTCTTAAAAAGGATGAGAAGAAAATATAATAAAGAACAATTTCTTTCAACAATAAATAAAATTAAAGAAGCGGTTCCTAATATCGCTTTAGCGTGTGATGTTATTGTTGGTTTCCCGGGTGAAACGGAAGAAGAATTTGTAGAATGTATGGACTTTATTAAAGAATGTGGATTCCATTATTTACATGTTTTCCCTTATTCAATTAGACCAGGAACTCCAGCGAGTAAAATGGAAAATCAAATTGATCCTAAAATAAAAAATGAAAGAGTTCATAGATTAATTTCTTTCGGTGAAAATTTAAAAGAAGAATATGAAAATAAGTTTATTGGTAAAGAATTAAATGTAATTGTAGAAACATATAATCCAAAAGAAAAAATGTATCATGGATATTCTGATAACTATATCGATGTTAAGATTAGAAGTGAAGAAAATATTTTGGGTAAATATATTAAAGTAAAATATGAAAAGTAGTTAAATATCACTGAAAAGTGGTATTTTTCTTTTATTTAAATAATAAATTTTATCAAAATATTTATTATTTTATATACATGTGTTAAAATTATGTCGTTAATATCCTAAGTATTAGCACAAAACTATAGGAGGGTAAATTATGAATATTTTAAGTTCATTTGTCCCAGGTGGACTAATTGCAGTAATTATTGCAGTAGTAATTATTGGAGTTGTTATTTTTGCAGCAGGTTATGTAAAGGCTGCACCTGATACTGCAATTATCATTTCTGGTTTAGGAAAAAGAAAAATTTTAATTGGTAAGGCTGGATTTAGATGGCCATTCTTACAAAGAATCGATAAATTATCTTTAAGAGTTTTCCAAGTAGACATTAAAACTGATGAAGCTATTCCTACTTCTAATTTCATTAACATCCGTGTTGATGGTGTTGCTAACTTAAAGATTTCTAGTGATCCTGAATTATTAAATAGAGCAGCAGAATCTATTCTTAATATGTCAGAATCTAACTTAATCGCTCAAGTTCAACAAGTATTACAAGGTAATATGCGTGAAATTATCGGTACAGTTGATATCAAACAATTAGTTCAAGATCGTCAAGGTGTTGCTAACTCTGTAAAAGAAAACGTTGTTCCTGATATGGCTAAAATGGGTATTGAAGTTGTAAACTTCAACATTCAATCATTCTCTGATGACAACCATGTTATTGAAAACTTAGGTATCGATAACATTGCTCAAATTTCAAAGGATGCTGCTATTGCTAAAGCAAATGCAGATAGAGACGTAACAATCGCTAAATCTGAAGCTGAAGAAGCTGCTAACAGGTCTAGAGTTAATGCAAATCAAAAAATTATTGAACAAAATACTGAATTATCTTTAAAAGAATCAGCTTTAAAACAACAAACTGATACAGCTAAAGCTCAAGCTGATGCTGCTTATAAAATTGAGGAACAAAAACGTCAACAAGAAATCAACATCGCTCAAATCAATGCAGATATTGCTAAACGTGAAAGAATGGTTGAACTTGAAAATCGTGAAGTTGAAATTCAAGAAATGAAACTTCAAGCTGAAATTAATAAAGTAGCAGACTCTAAAAAATATGCTGCATTACAAGAAGCAGAAGCTGATTTATTCACTCGTCAAAAAGCTGCAGAAGCTGAAAGATATGAAAAACAACAAGAAGCAGAAGCATTAAGAATTGCTGCTGAAGCAGAAGCTCATGCTGCTATTACTAAAGCTAACGCTTTAAAAGAAGCTGCTCTTGCTGAAGCTGCTGGTATTGAAGCAAAAGGTAAAGCAGAAGCTGATGCAATTAAAGCTAAAGCAGATGCTATGAAACAATATGGTGAAGCTGCAACATTACAATTAATTTTAGATTCAGGTGTTTTACCTCAAATTATCTCTGCATATAGCCAACCTATGGCAGAAGCATTATCTAAGATTGATTCAATCACTATGTATGGTGAAGGTAATTCAGCTAAGTTAACAGAAGAAATTACTAAAAACAGTTCACAAATCTTTGAAGGCTTAGAAAAAGCTACAGGATTAGATATTAAATCTTTATTAGCAGGTTATTTAGGTGGTAAATTACTTGCAAAAGGTAAAGACGAAAGCGAAAAATAGTTAGTAAATAAAAAGAACACGTTCATTTGAACGTGTTTTTCTTTATTGCTTATCATTTTCTTTTAATTTTTCTTTAATGTATTTTAATAAATCATCATAAGAAATTTTTGATAATTCGTTATATATTTCATCGGCTTTAGAAACTTCTTTTGGTCTTTCTACTAAATAATCGATTGATACATTAAAGAAATCTGCTAGTTTAATTAAATGTTCGATTTTTGGTTCATAAATGCCACTTTCCCAGTTTAGTACTGTTTGACCTGTAACTCCTAGTATCTTTCCTAGTTCTGCTTGAGAAATATCTGCTTTCTTTCTTAATTCTTTTAATCTCATAAAAATGCTCCTTATAAGTTAAATATAAGCAAAACTTGAGTGAATGAAATATTTTTCAAGTTTAGTATTTTGTGTTGATAAATAATTCAAACAAACCTTGATAAATTTATAAAAATATTTATTAGAAGTATATTAAAATTTAACTTGATTTTTTTCAAAAAAAATAAATTGCTAATAACATTGGAAAATTTTTTATTTTATAAATCGAACTTTTATTTTTTATAAAAGTAAGTAAAATTACTTAATGATGAAATTTTAATTGACACTTATGGAATTTTCATATAAAATAATATCCGTGTCAAAGAAGGCTATAAAACCGTAGGAGGTGTGTAAGTATGGCAGTTCCAGCAAGAAGAACTTCAAAAACAACAAAAAGAATGCGTAGAACTCATTTCAAATTAAACGTTACTGGTTTAGTTAAATGTGGTCATTGTGGAGCAACAATTGTTTCACACCGCGTCTGTCCAGAATGTGGATACTACAATGGTAAACAAGTTGTTGAAGTAAAAAAATAAGAGATGAAAATTAGACTTCTAAATGAAGTCTTTTTTTTATTCTTTTTTGATGTTATACTTATAATTAATAAAGGAGAAAATTTTATGAATTACAGTAAATATATTGATCATACATTATTAAAACCAGATTGTACTGATGCTCAAATTAAATTATTATGTGAAGAGGCTAAATCTTATAATTTTGCTTCTGTATGTGTTAATCCTGGATATATTAAAATGTGTGCAGAATTATTAAAAGATAGTGGAGTTGATGTTTGTACTGTTGTTGGCTTCCCATTAGGTGCTACTTCAACAGAATCTAAAGTGTTTGAAACAAAACAAGCAATTAAAGATGGTGCTACTGAAATTGATATGGTAATCAACGTTTCTAGATTAAAAGAAAATGATGATGAATATATCTTAAATGAAATTAGAGCTATTAGAAGAGCATGTAAAGGCCATACATTAAAAGTAATTATTGAAACTTGTTTATTAACTGATGAAGAAAAAGTTAGAGCATGTAAATTGTCTAAAAAAGCAAAAGCAACATTTGTTAAAACTTCTACTGGCTTTTCTACAGGCGGAGCAACTGTTCATGATGTTAAATTAATGAGAAAAACAGTAGGTAAGAAAATGGGAGTTAAAGCAAGTGGTGGAGTAAGAACTGCTGAAGACTTCTTAGCAATGATTAAAGCTGGTGCCTCTAGAGTTGGCGCATCTGCTGGTATTAGAATCATACAAGAATTAAAGGAAAATAATTAATAATTTTTACTTGGAGATGAGTAGTCATCTCCTTTTTATTTGAAAAAATAATAATTCTATAAACTTAGGATATAATAATGATTGTGTGAAGTATTAAGGAACTAATTAATCAGTTGACCATTTTTCTAGCTTCATTATTTTTACAATTTTGTATGTAATGTTGACTATGAAAATATTTTCATTTATAATGAAAGTGCGCTTTGAAACACACTTTCATAAGGGAGTGGTAATGATGCAAATTAAAGTTATGCCTTTATGTTTAGGTATGGGTATCGGGATGATTGTAATGAAAATGATTTGCATGAAATCTTGTACATCAGAATCCGAATGCTTAAAAGAAGAATGTAATACTTGTTCAAAAGAGCAAGGAAAAGAAAAGGTAATGACTAAGGCAAAAGAAAAGATTTCACAAATCGTTTCTGATATTGAAAAATTAGAAATGGAAGATGTGAAAACTAAAACCAAAGAAGCTTTAGGTCAAATCAAACAAAAAGTCTTAAGTATACATTTATAATAAAGGTCAACTATTTCACATTAAGAAGCGCGGCAAAGCGCTTTTTATTTATTTTGGAGGTAATTTATGGGTGTTTATAAGGATAGAGTTACAATTTATGAAGTAGCAAAAGCGGCAGGAGTATCTCTTGCAACAGTATCAAGAGTAATCAATAAACAATCTAATGTAACTCAAGAAACTAAAGAAAGAGTTGAAGAAACTATTAAAAGATTAGGATACCGTCCTAATGCTTTAGCTCAAGGTTTAGCAACTTCTAGAACAACTAATATTGGTATTGTAATTCCAAATACTAACTATGTTCATATCTCTAATTTATTATCAGGTATGATTGATATCGGTAAGATTTATGGTTATCAAACAACATTATTTGTTACAAAACATTCTCAAGATGAAGTTCAAGATGTTATTTCAAAATTAATTACTTCCCATGTTGATGGTGCGATTATTTTTGATGATGAATTAGATGAAAAAGATATTAAATCTATTGCTTCTTATAACGTACCTTCCGTTATTATTGGTAATAAAGTTCAAGGTGAAAAGATTGCTTCTATTACTTTGAATTTTGCTGAAGCATTAGAAAAGTTTATTAAAAAACATACAGCGAATCAAGAAATTAAATTTGTTAGAGTTTCTAACGAAGGTAAGCTAATAGCATCTTTAGAAGATATTGTTGAAAATGTTGTTGGTAAAGAACAATTTGAAGTAGTTCAAATGCCTAACTCATATCATGAAACATATTCTTATTTTGTAGATTATTTTAAAGCAATTAAAAAAGGATATTTTATTTGTCCAAGAGACTCAATTGCTTGTGCGATCCAAAATGCAGCGATTGATATTGGATTAAGAGTTCCAGAAGATGTTCAAGTTCTTTCAATTATTGGTACTAAGTATTCTTCAATTGCTAGACCTACTATTTCTTCGTTTGATTTAGATATGTATGATGTAGGATCAATTGCAATGAGAATGCTAACAAAATTATTAAAGGGAGAGTTGAAGAATAGAGAATATGAATTTAAAGGTTCGTTCGTACAAAGAGCTTCAACTAAAGAATAATTATGATAGATTATGAATCAAAAATTAGTAAGGTACTTGCAATTATTAAATATGTAGTTACTTTACCTGCAATTGTATTTATTATTTTATTCTGGGTTAAGAATAATGAATTATTTTTAACTTTAGTATTTGTTTGTACTTCACTTTTCTTTTTACTTAATGCACTTGCATGCTTATTAGAAATTAAACATTGTGCTAGAAAAGAAGAAAAAACAGCGTTAAAGATATTTGGTTTTACTTCATTAGCAGGTTTTATTATTTTCTTATTGGTAGTATTGTATAGGATTTAAAACGATAGTGAAGACTATCGTTTTTATTTAGGTGGTTATGGATATTAAATTAATTGATCAAAATTGTATTATTATATGTCCTAATGAAAAGAAAGAAGAATTAATTAAATTATTTTCCTCATCTTTAGATTACTCTATTAAGTATTTGTCTAAAAATGAATTAATATCTTCTTTAACTTTTTCTTATGATGACGAGGCAATCCTTTATTTGTTAAATAAAGGGTATAGTTTTGATAATGCATTAGAGATTTTAAATAATTTAAATTTCATAAAAAAAGGTAATGATAAGCTTGATTTATTATTTAGTATCAAAGAAGAATTAATAAGTAATAATTTATTAAAGTATCGACCATTATTAAAAAAACAAATTGAAAATAAAAAAGTATACATCTATGGATATTCAAAAGAAGATAGAGAAATAACAAGCCTTTTAAAGGACTATGAATTTATCGATGAAGATAATAAAAGATACGAACATCAAGTTTTAGAATTTGAAAATATTGAAGATGAAGTTACATATATGTTTAATCAAATATGTAAGTTAGTTAATAATAAAGAAGTTGAAAGCTTACTAGATATTGGTATTTTAAATTATCCTAGTGAATATGAAATGATTTTAAGAAAATATTCTAAATTCTATAACATGCCAATCAATTTTCCTTTAGACATGAAATTAAGTGAATCACCTTTATTTAATGAATATATTTCTTTAGTTAAAGAAAAAGAATCTTTTGAAGATGCTTTTGAAAGTATTAAAGAAAAAGAAGATAAATTAAATGTTTTACCTAAAATCATTAATTTAGTTAATGATATTTTAGATTTAAACTATAGTATAGATTTAAAAATTTCTTTGATTAAAAATAAGGCTAGAAATATTAAGTTATCAAATAAAAAATATAAATATGGAATTGATATTGTATCTTCTTCATATAGAGGAAATAAACATATTTTTGTTTTAGGTTTTTCTTTAGGTAGTTATCCTCCTATAAAAAAAGATACCGATTTTTTATTAGATAAAGAAAAAGAAATCTGCGAGCTAAATACTTCTAAAATAGAAAATAGTATGAGTTATGAAAAACTAGAAAAGTTCTTGTTTAATAACAAAAACCTCCATATTTCTTTAAAAAATAAGATAGGTAAGAAAGTATATTTTGATTCTTTATTAATTAATAGATTAGGTTATAAAAAAGTAAAACCAATATTAGATAATGAAAGATATAGTTTGCCTTTATCTCAATTAGAAGTAGCATCTTATCAAGATTTGTTATTTAATTATGGAATTGACAATAAATATCTTTATGGGATAGATCCTCATTCTTTTTCATATAAAAAATATAATCACAAATTTTATCCTTCTCCTTTATTTGAATTTGATAAAGAGATGAAGATTTCTTATTCACAAATTAATGAATATAATAAATGTCCATTTAGTTATTTTATTAAAAGAATTTGTAAAGTGGATGATTTTGAAATGACTTTTGAAATGAAATTAGGAGAGTTATTTCATAAAGTATTAGAAGATTCATTGAAAAAAGAAGTTAAGAAAGAGGATTATGAACAAGAAATAAATGAAAAGTTTATAACTGATAAAGAAAAATTCTTTGTAGAAAAATTGTTTTCTCAAATCTTAGAAGTAATAAATAAAAATGAAAATTTTAAAATTATTTCTTCTTTTAAAAATAGTTATGGTGAGCAAAATATGTCCTATTATTATGATGAAAACACTATTCTAAGAGGAATAATTGATAAATTAATTATTAATGAAGATGATAAAGAAGTTATTATTGTTGATTATAAAACAGGTGGAGAATCATTTAATAAAGCATACATTCCTCATGGATTATCCTTACAATTATTAGTGTATAGTTTATTGGTAAAGAATAATTATCCTGAATATTCTCAAGTTGGTATATATATTCAAAATGTTTTATCTAATGAGGATAATATTGATAAGATGTATAAACTATCAGGTATTACTATTAATGAAAATGAAAAATTAGAACATTTAGAACATGCATTAAGTAATTACAGTAAATATGTTCAAGGATTAAGAAAAACAAAAAATGGATATCAAGAAACATCTAGATTAATTACTAATGATGAATTTGAAAGTTTAGTTAAAGAGGCTGATTCAGTAATTAAAAATACTATTTCTAAAATTAGAAAAGGTGTATTTGATATTTCTCCGATTTATATTAATGGAGTAAATAAAGCTTGTGATAATTGTCCTTTAAAAGCAGTATGTTTTAAAGATGACGATGATAATCGATATATAAAAATAGATCAAGAAGATTTAGAAGAGGAAGAATAAAATGGGTTGGACAAAGCAACAAGAAAAAGCGATATATACTAGTGGTCATAACATCATTGTTTCTGCTGGAGCAGGTTCAGGAAAAACGGCGGTTTTATCTGAACGTGTTTTAGAGTTTGTCAAAAATCATTCTTATCGTATTGATCAATTCTTAATTCTTACTTTTACTAATTTAGCAGCAGCAGAAATGAAAGAAAGAATTAGACAAAAATTAGATTCTAATGGGTTGAAAGAAGCAAGTAATGATGTAGATACTGCAGATATTGGTACATTTGATAGTTTTGCAGCTTCTATTGTAAAAAAATACCACTTCTTATTAAATTTATCACCAAAATTAACTAATGTAGATTCTACTGTCATGTCAATAAAAAAACGTAGTATTATTGAAGATATTTTCTCTAGATTATATCAAGAACATAATGCTCCATTTGAAAAAATGATTAGTGATTTATGTTTTAAAGATGATGAAGATATTAAAGAATTAATTCTTAAGATTCATGATACTAGTGAACTTGAATTAGATAAAGAAGAATTCTTAAATAATTTTATTGAAAAATATTATTCTGATGAATTTATGGAATATATGATTAGTAAATTTGAAGAGATATTACTATTAAAGAAAAAAGTATTTTTAGAATCTCTAGAAAATTTACCAGATGTAATAGTAAATGCTAAAACACAAGCCACTTTTTATAGTGTTTCTTTAGATAATGCTGAAGTGTTAAGAAATGCTTATACTTATGATTCCTTACTTAGTGCTTTTAATACATTTAAATTTCCTAGATGGCCAAAAGATTGTGAAGAAGATAAATCTACTGTAGAAGGATCTAAATTATTTTTAGAAAATCTAAAAAAGAATTTTATAAAGAAAATTCCTTCTTCTAAAAATGAAGTTATTTCTGTTTTAAGAAAGCAAAAAGAATATGCAGAAGTACTCATTTCTATTACTAAAGAACTAGATGAAAGACAATGGGAATATAAATTAGAAAAACAAGTTTTTGAATTTAATGATATTGCTAAATTTGCTTTAAAATTAGTAAAAGAAAATAAAGATGTAAGAGATGAATTAACTTCTAAGTATAAAATGATTATGATTGATGAATATCAAGATACTTCCTTACTTCAAGAATATTTTGTTTCATATATTCAAAATAATAATGTATATATGGTAGGAGATATAAAGCAAAGTATCTATGCTTTTAGAAATGCGAGAAGTGATATTTTTAAAGATAAATATGATTCTTATAAACTTGGAAAAGAAACTAAGGTCTTTTCTATTATGAATAGGGAAATTAAAGAATCTCCAGAAGCGATTGATATGAATACTAATTTCCGTTCGAGAAATAATGTTTTACAAGACATTAATAAAATGTTTTCTATCATTATGAGCGATGAACTTGGTGGGGCAAATTATAAAAAAGATCATATCATCGATTTTGGTAATAAAATGTATTCTTCTTTAGAAGCAAGTCAACAAAACTATGACTCAGAATTTATTCTTTATGATGGAGTTAAAGGACAAGAAAAAGTTGATTATGAAATTGTGATTATCGCTAAAGACATTATTAAAAAAATAAATAATGGGTATGAAGTATTTGTTCCACCTAAAAAAGATAAAGATGGAAATGAAGTGCCAGCACATTTAAGAAAAGCATCATTTAAAGATTTTTGTATTTTGATTGATAGAGGTAGAGATTTTGAAAGATTCAAAAAGATTTTTACACAATATAAAATACCTTTATATATCGAACAAGATGAAAACATTAAAGAGAATGTAATTGTTAGATTATTAAAAAATCTTTTAGTATTGATCGATTATCTTATAAATACAAAAGAAAAAGATAATGAGTTTATTTTATCTTTCCTTTCTGTTAGTAGGTCTTTTGTTTGTAATTATAATGATGAAAAAATATATAGAATTGTAAAAGAAAAGGATTATGATAATACACCTTTAATTAAAACGTTGAGTGATATTATTAATAATTCTAAAGAATTATCATCATATTTATTATTAGAAAAAGTATTAGATGAATTACAAGTTTATTCGAAATTAGTATTAATTGGTGATGTAAAGAAAAATGAAATTTATCTTGATGAATTTATGAAGTATTTTAAACAAATGAGTGATTTAGATTATTCGCTTGAAGATTTTATTTCGTATTTTGATCATATTGATGAATATAATTTAAAGATTACTTTACCTGCGACTGGTTCATCATTAGACTCAGTAAAAATTATGAATATCCATAAATCGAAAGGATTAGAGTTCCCAGTAGTTTACTTCCCAAGATTAGATAGTGAATTTAATAAAATAGAGAAGACTAGTAAGTATAGTGTTTGTTCTAGATTTGGTTTAATTTTACCACTTAATTCTATTGATCATGGACCTACAAGAACTTTAGAAAATTATTATAAAAATATTGATGAAATTTCTGAAAGAATTAGATTATTGTATGTTGCTTTAACTAGAGCAAAAGAAAAAATGATTTTTATTTGTAATACAGATAGTAAAGATAAAGAATTAGATGAAGTTAAATCTTTCCAAGAAATACTCAATCATGTTTATAAAAAGTTTAATCATTATCCTTATGATTATTTTGAAAAAGTTAAGCCATTAAATATTGTTAATAGTATGATTAATCATGAGAAGTTAATTATTCATTCTCCTAATTTTAATCATGAAGTAATAGAAAAAACTAGAGCCTCAAAAGAACTAAAAATAGGAACAAATAAATTAGCATTAAAGCGTGGTACTGATCTTCATGAGATTTTAGAAGTTATTGATTTTAAAAATCCAGATTATTCATTTATCGATAATAATTTTTATAAATCTAGAGTCTATAAATTTATTAATTCTTCATTATTAAAAGACGTAAATAATGCGAAAATCTTCAAAGAATATGAATTTATAGATGATGAAATAAGAGGTATTATTGACCTTATGTTAGTATATGATGATCATATTGATATCATTGACTATAAAACTAAAAATATTGATGATTTAGAATATGATAATCAAGTGAAGATTTATAGAGATTATATTAGTAAAATTTCTTCTTTACCGATTAGATTATATTTGTATTCTATAATTGAAGGAACTTATCGAGAAATTAAATAATTATTAGCACATTATTACTCTAATGTGCTTTTATTATGTATACTTTTTTAACTTTTAGTTAAAATATCTTTACTTATATAAAAAAATGAATATCATATTAATAATGAGATAAAAAGGAGATTCTTATTATGGTTAATAAATGGTGGCATGATAAAATTGTATATCAAATATATCCTAAAAGTTTTAAAGATTCAAATGGAGATGGAGTAGGCGATATTAATGGTATTATTGAAAAATTGGACTACTTAAAAGATCTAGGTGTAGATATTTTATGGTTAACTCCATTTTTTACTTCACCTATGGTTGATAATGGTTATGATGTAGCAGATTTTTGTGATATCAATCCTCTTTTTGGTACGATGGAAGATATGGACAAATTACTTGAAGAAACTAAAAAAAGAGATATGTATATCATGATTGATATAGTCGCGAATCATACTTCAAGTGAACATAGATGGTTTAAAGAAGCTTTAAAAGGTAAAGATAATCCATTTAGAGATTATTATATTTTTAAAGATAAACCATGTAATGATCATCAATCTTGTTTTGGTGGTAGTGCTTGGGAATATGTTCCTTCTTTAAATGAATATTATTTTCATGAATTTGCAATTGAACAACCTGATTTAAACTGGGATAATCCTAAAGTTAGAGAAGAAATTGCTAACGCGATTAATTTTTGGATGGAAAAGGGTGTTAAAGGTATTAGATTTGATGTAATTCATCATATTGGTAAAGAAATTGAAAATGATATTTATGGATATGGTCCTAAATTACATGAAAGAGTTCAAGAACTTTATAGAAATTCTTATGGTAATTACGATATTGTTACAGTTGGTGAAGCTTGGGGAAATTTAGAACAGGCTAAAGATTTCACTTTACCAGAAAGAAAAGAATTAGATATGGTATTCCAATTTGAATGTACTTCTTATACTAATGATCATTCTAGACATGGAAAATTTACTCCTCGACCAATTGATATGAAATTTGTTAAAGACACTTTAAGTAAATATCAATATGGATTAAATGATTGTTCTTGGAATGCTTTGATGGTTGAAAATCATGATTTAGGTAGATGTATTAATAGATTTGGTGATGAAAATTTTAGAGTAGAATCTAGTAAGGCTATTGCAACAATGAATTTCTTATTAAAAGGAACTCCATATATTTATCAAGGTCAAGAAATTGGTATGATGAATATCAAAATGGATAAATTAGAAGATTATCGTGATGTTGAAGTATATGGTAAATATGATGATTTAGTTAAAACTGGTTTATTGACTCATGAAGAATTTATGGATGGAGCATATAAAGAGGCTAGAGACAATAATAGAATTCCTGTTCAATGGGATGATTCTAAAAATGCCGGATTTACTACTGGTGATACGCCTTGGATTAAAGTTCATCCAAATTATGTAGATATAAATGTCGAAAAGGAAAGTAAAGATCCTTCTTCTATACTAAATTTCTATAAAAAGTTATTATCTTTAAGAAAACATAGTGAATATTCTCCTACTTTTGTATATGGAAAATTTGATTCATATTTAGATGATTCTACTGATGTATTTGTTTATTCTAGAACTGATAATAATTATTCTTTAGGTGTAATTACTAATATGACAAATAAAAATGTAGAGGTAGAATTACCTTTTAAATATAGTAAAGTTCTTCTTTCAAATTATAAAAAAGACTATTTTTCTAATAAATTATTATTAGAACCTTTTGAATCTTTTGTTGTTGAAATAAAGTAAAAATAAGGTAAGTAAGATAAAAAATATGTACTATTTGAATATCAAGTGGTACAATATTTTTTGGTGAGGAAATAAATTATGTTAGTTGTTATTGATTATCTTATAGCATTAATTTTAACATTATTATCTATTTTTATAGATAAAATTTATGAAAGACCAGCGTCCTTTTGGTTGATAGTTTTAATCTTTTTAGGTTTTCTATTTGTTTGTTTCCTACTTACTTTTATTAGTCTATTCTTAGTCACCTTACCAATAAAAAGAAAAGGTGATTTTGGTGAAAAGCATAGTAGATTTTATCGCTTCTTTTTTGAAGAAGGATTAATATTTATTAATTATTTCTTAAGAATTAAAGTTCATATTGAAGGAAAAGATAAATTGCCTAGTAAAAAAGAAAGACTTATTTTTATGTCAAATCATATTTCTAAATTTGATCCTATGACGTGTAATTCAATTTTAAAAGGTTATGATATTTCTTGGATTGGTAAAAGATCTTTATTCTCAATGCCTTTAATTAATCGTTATTTATATAAAATTTGTTTTATGCCTATCGATAGAGAAGATCTTAAACAAAGTTTAAAGGTGATTAAACAAGCGGTAAAGTATCTAGATGAAGATCAATGTTCTGTTGGTATTTATCCAGAAGGTACAAGAAATAATACTGATGATCCAATTCTTCCTTGTAAGGCCGGATCAATGAAAATAGCTTACTTATCAAAAAAACCGATTGTAGTAATGAGTGTTATTAATACAGATAAAGTTGTGAAGAATTTTATTTTAAAAAGAACTCATGTGTATATAAGAATTTGTGAAGTAATTCCATATGAAGATTATAAGGATTTGGATTCACAATCATTAGCACTTAAAGTAGAAAATATTTTAAAAGAAAATGTGATAGATTTAAAAGGAAAATATAGTTTAGAAAAAGGAGAAAAGTAGTATGAAGTATATTTTAGTAAATCCATTATCAAACAATAGTAGAGGAGAAGAGGCTCTAGATAAAGTTTTAGAACTAGTAAAAGAAGAAGTTGAAGTTATTAAAGTAACTCATATTAATTTAGTTGATTTTGTTAGTAAATTAAATGAAAATGATGAAATCATCTTAGTTGGTGGAGATGGAACTATTAATAATTTTGTTAACAAGTTAGAAGGTAAGATTCCTTCAAATAATGTTTATATTTATCCTGCAGGTACTGGTAATGATTTCTTAAAAGATGTAGGTTATGAAGGTGGTTTATTTTTACTAAATAAATATTTAGTAAATTTACCAAAAGTTACAGTTAAAGGAAAAACATCATATTTTATTAATGGGGTCGGATTTGGTATTGATGGATATTGTTGTGAACAAGGTGACAAATTAAAAGCACAATCTGAATCTAAAATCGATTATACAAGTATTGCGATTAAAGGTTTATTATTCCATTTTAAAAAAGTTAAGGCTACTATTGAAGTTGATGGACAAGTTTATAATTATAAAAACGTTTGGATTGCTCCTACAATGAATGGTAGATATTATGGCGGTGGTATGAATATGGCGCCTAACCAAGATAGATTAAATCCTGAGAGAACAGTTACTAATGTTGTATATAAATCATGGTCAAAATTAGCAGCGCTTATTGTATTCCCTTCAATTTTTAAAGGGGAACACTACAAAAAGAAAAATATGGTAAAAGTTGCTATTGGAAAGAAAATTAAAGTTACATTTGATAGACCAACTCCTCTTCAAATTGATGGAGAAACAGTATTAGATGTATTAACTTATGAAGTAGAAGCTTAATATGAGATATTATATTCACACTCATTATAGTCAATGTTTAGAAAGAGATATGAACATAAGAGTCTATGGACATTATGGTCGTACTTTTCTAGTGTTTCCATGTCAAGATGGTCAATCTGATGATTATGATAAAAATGGAATGATTGAATTCTTTGCTCCTTTAATTGAAGAAGGAAAAATGAAATTGATTTGTGTCGATGCAATCGATCATGAATCTTTTTCTAATCAATTTAATTCTTATGAACATAGAGCGTACATGCAAGAACAATATTACTATTATATAATTAATGAGGTTATGCCTTTTATTTATAAGGAAAATGGTGGATTTACTTTACCTGTTGTTACTGGTTGTTCAATGGGTGCAAGTCAGGCTGCGATTATGTTTTTTAGAAGACCTGATTTATTTTCTGGTATTCTAGCTCTTTCTGGATGTTATGATATGTCTTATTTCTGGAATTGGTGGACTAATGAACATGTTTATAATAATTCTCCAGCTTTATTCCTACAAAATATGGATATTAATCATCATTATATTAATTTATATAATCAAAAGAAGATGGTCTTTGTGGTAGGCCAAGGTAATTATGAATATTTTGTAGATTGGTCTTTCTATAAACTTCAAAATGCGATTAATAGATTAGGAATAAAGGCTACTATGGATGTATGGGGTAAGGATGTTGATCATCACTGGTATTGGTGGAAGAAACAATATACTTACTTTTTACCTCAATTTTTAGAATAAAAAAATACTGTACAAACAGTATTTTATTTTGTTTCTTTTTTTTCTCCTTCTGGAAATATAATTTTAAAAATAAAGAAGAAGATGATAAATGATAATCCTCCTGTTACCATAGTTTTAATTAAATTAGATAGAGCAGGAACTAAATTAAAGTGAATGATGAAGATATTGATAAATCCCCATAGAGCATTGACAAAAATTGAGATTAGTACCCAACCAATGAAATACCATAAAGCTTGATAGTATGGATTTCTTTTTGATTTGAAGGTGATATTTCTTTGAAGAGGGAAGTTAATGCATTGGGCAGTGAATACGGCGATTTCAAAAGCGATAAAGTTTCCTAATCCTCCTCCAATTATAGCTTCACCTAAAGAGTTATATAATACTGGTTCATTAAAAATACCAAAAATTGCTTCACTACCATCTTTCCAAGTCCAAAGAGTAATACTAGGCCAAACAAAAGGAATAGAAGCAAGTTTAATACCCATTAAATGAGGTAAAAATAGCATTACTAGATATTGCCATATTGTTACTCCATTAGAAAAAACAAAGAAGTAGAAGAATTGATATAGAAATTTGGATAGCTTTGGTTTCTTTTCTTCAAATTCTTTCCATTTAGTTTTCCATTTAGTAATGATATTACTTTTCTTTTCCATGTTTTCTCCTTAATTAGTAATTGTTAATATGAGTTTTAAAAATAATAATGTATTAAAATCATTATAGTCATAAGTTGTTTCATTAGTAAATTTTTTTATTCGGTAAGCGTAGGAATTTTTATGTAAAAATAATTCCTCTGCAGCCGCATTAGCGTTTATATTGCATTTTAGGTATGCTCTTATAGTATTTATATTATCTTCACCTATCGATTCTTTAATTGTATCAGCATCTTTTTTTGTTTCTTTATTATGAGATAAACGAGAAAATATTTCATATGCAGTTAATACTTCATGCTTTAATTTTTTTAGATATTTAATAAAAATTTTATTAAAAGTAGGAACAATTAATATAGATAATAAAATATTTAAATCAAAGAATGCACTTGTATGTAATTTTTCTAATTTTAGTTGAAACGCTGGATCATCATTAACAACTATAGAAGCAATAGTGTCGTTCCAAGATAATAAATAAGAAGGGAATAATTGTTCAATAATATTATTTAAAGAGTCTTGATAATTTGAATCTTCTAATAAAATATAGGCTTTAAATTCCATTATTCTTTCCTCCTTTTTTTATGAAAAAAGTATAACATTAATGCAATATGTTTACAATAAATTCGATAAATGCATCGATTTAATTTAGATAGAAAAAATATAATAAGTTCATTAATTAAGCAATTGAAGATAATAATTTCCACCTTTTTGATAATTTTATCTATTTATTATTTTTATATGTAATGATAGTATTTCATTAAGAGGTATTTTTTTATGAAATTAAAAATAGAAAAATGTGATCAATTATGTCAACCGGATCCATTTATAGTAAAGGATAATGACGATTTTTATATTTTTACTACTGGTGTAGATGGAGTTCATTGTTATTATTCAAATGAATTACATGGCACTTACAAACATTTTGGTATTGTATTTTCTTTGAAAGAATATAAAGAATATTGGGCTCCAGCGGTTATTAAAATTGATGATACGTATTATCTATATGTGTCGTTTATGCCTAAAAACTCCACTGATGTTCATGAACAAAGACTAACAGTAGCAACATCTAAAAATATATTAGGACCATATGAATATGTTAGAGATTTAACTTCTCCTTTTTCTATTGATGCTCATCCAGTTTTAAATGAAAGTGGATTATATTTATTCTATTCAATTAATGATTATGAATCAGAATTAGCAGGAACTAGGATTGTTGTTGATAAAATGATTAGTCCAATGGAATTACAAGGAAAACCAAAAGTTGTTGTTGAACCTAGTATTGAACAAGAAATCTTTATGAAGAATAGATTTAAAGAAGGACAAGATTGGTACACCATTGAAGGAGCATGCTATTTTTATGAAAATGGCATTCATTATTTAATGTATTCTGCAAATTGTTATGAAAATGAATATTACTTTGTAGGATATTCTGTTTCTAATTCGAAGGAAAAAGACTTAACAAAAATTTCTTATAATAAATATCCTTCAAGCAAAGGATATTCACCACTTTTATCAAAGAATGAATTTGAAAGTGGAACAGGCCATAATTCTATTATTAAATATAAAAATGAATGGTATGTGATATATCATGGAAGAGATATTGAAGATGAGAGTGTTCCATATGATAATAGAAATATGAGAATTGGAAAATTAATTATTAAAGGAAATACATTAAAAGTGGTAAGAGATTAATATATGAATATTTTCAAGAATACTTACAAAATTAATGAATGGATAGAAGAACAAAGGAAAAGAACTCTAGATTTATTTTTAGAACATGAATATGGAGTTCGACCTTTTGAATGTGATAATCAATTAAAATATTCTATAATTAAACAAAAAGAGACAGAGACAATTAAAATTGAAAAGGTTGAAATGAAATATAATAATCATTCGATGTATTTTTATATATATTTGCCAAAGAAACGTAATCTTTTTTTAAAAACGTTTGTTACTATTGTTCATCCTCTTAGAGATAAAGGAGAAGAATTAATTGATGATTATAGTTGTATAAAAGATTTTTGTCCAATCGATGAGATTATCAAACGTAACTTTGCAGTTGTTTTATTATCTGCAGGTACTATTTCTGAAGATACAAAAAACGGTAAGCATACAGGAATATTTAAAGAAATTAATTTAACAGAAAATGAAAATTCTTGGGGAGTATTGTCTAGTTGGGCATGGGGATGTAGTAAAGTATTAGATTATTTATCTACAAGAAAAGAATTTAATAAAGATAAAGTAGCTGTTATTGGGCATTCAAGAGGTGGCAAAACAGCATTATTAGCAGGAGCAATGGATGAAAGGTTTCATCTTGTAATTTCTAATTGTTCTGGAAATTCTGGAGCAGCTTTATCAAGAGGTAATACTGGAGAAACAATTAAAGATATCATTGCTAATTTTCCTTATTGGTTCTGTAATAACTATAGAAATTATGTTGGAAATGAAGAGAGTTTACCATTTGATCAACATCAATTATTAGGATTAATTGCGCCTAGATATTGCTATATATCAAGTGCAAGTGAAGATGACTGGGCAGATCCAAATGGCGAATTATTATCATGTAGACTTGCTTCTCAATATTATAACTTGTATGATGTAGATGGTCTAGTATTACCAAAAAAAGTAAAAGAGGATTGCTCATATAATAAAGGTCATATAGCATATCACATTAAGACTGGAAAACATGAATTAGTATTAAAAGATTGGATTATGTATATGAATTACTTTGATAAAATTTAATAGTAAATACTTGTTTAATGCTAAAAAGTCGGATATTTTTGAAAGGAGAACATATGAAAGTTATTATTCCAAGTACAATGAATGCGAAAACTAGAGATCCGTTTATTTTAAAACATAATGGATTATATTATCATTGTTTTAGTGATGATGGAAAAACTGTTTCTGTATCTTGTTTTAAAAATATTGATGATATATCAACTGCTGAATCAAAGAAAGTTTTTATTCCTAATAATAAGATGTACTCTTGTGAAATTTGGGCACCAGAATTACACATTATTAATGATAAATGTTATATCTATGTAGCTTGTGATGATGGCAATAATTATAATCATAGGATGTATGTTCTAGAAAATGGATCAAACGATCCAATGAAGGAATATAGTATGCTAGGTAAAATTTCTGACTCTACTGATAAGTGGGCGATTGATGGAAATGTTATTACCTTTAATGAAGAACTATACTATTTTTGGAGTGGTTGGGAAGGTAATAGAAATGTAAGACAAAACATTTATATTGCAAAGTTAAAAGACCCTTGTACTTTATCAAGTGAAAGAGTCATGATTTCTACTCCAACCTATGAGTGGGAAAAGATAGGATGTACTCCTGAAGATGTAGAAGGAAAACCATATATTAATGAAGGACCTTTTGCTTTTGTTTATAATAATGAATTATATTTAGCTTATTCTGCTTCTGGTTCATGGGATAAAGGATATTGTATATCATTTTTAAAATTAATTGGCAATGATCCACTATTAAAAGAAAATTGGTATAAATATGACAAACCTACTCTTTCAAGTAATGATTTAGTAGTAGGGGCAGGTCACCCATCGATTATTGATGAGGATGATAAAAAAATTATATTTTTCCATGGTTGGAAAAAAGAGTGTGAAAAAATAGCTTGGAATACTGTTTCTACATGGATGGGAGAATTAGAACTAGTTGACGGAAGATTTTTAATTAAATAAAAAAAGACCAATACTTTAATAAGTATTGGTTTTATATTTTCTATATTGAAGCGGGGTCATACCTGTTTCTTTTTTTATGCATTTAGCCATATATTTAGAATCAGTAAAACCTGTTTGTTCTGCAATAACATTGATTGAATAAGAAGTGTTAACTAATAATGCACACGCATATTTAATTTTTTGCTTCATAAAGTAATTAAGTGGAGTTGTATTAAATCTTTCTTTAAAGACTCTTTCGATGTGTGATTTACTAACGTTCAATTCTTCACTTATTCTTTCAAGAGTTAATTTTTGAGTTAAGGAAGTATCTAAGTATTTTCTAATTAAATCAGGCAATTTCATTGCGTTTGTTTTATCTTCATATAAGTTTCTATTAAAAGAGTAAAATAGATTCAATATATCATGGGATATATTTTGGTAATTAATTTCTTCTTTTGTTAACTCACTATGAATATTTAAGATAATTGGTTCAACATTTGCTTTAGTAACTATCACTGATTCATTAATATCAAAAGCGTTAATAAGTGAATCAATGAAGTGACCTTTAACAACGATAAATATTTTTTTAAATGGATTGCGTCTATCAGAATAATATATGTGTTTACAAAGCTTATTTAGAAAATAAAAGTCACCAGTGTTAACTTCAATTATTTTATTATTTTCATATTCAATGTATCCTTTACCACTAATTACATATTCGAAAACATAGTAATCATAGAAGAAATTTTTGTTGATATTATGAATGATGTGGTAATTAGGATTTGGATTAGTGATACCTGCCATTGAAATAGAAAGGAAGTCGTTTTTATCAATGGAATTGTAAATAATATTTTCATTATTGGAATTGATATACATATAGCACCTCCTAAAATCATTTTAAACATTCAGAGAAAATAATACAAATAAAAAAAGAATAATAATTCATAAATTGAGAATTTTTTTCTTTTTTCAGAAAAATAATTTTGGTAAAAATAACCAATTTTTTTTAAAAATAATACTTTATAATATATAATATTATTCTTTTATCCGAAATTTTCGAAAAAAATAATTATTTTTTATCTATGAGAATATTTTACACTTATTGGGTAATATTCGACGTTTACTATATTATATTTTAATAATATAATGCAAATATAGAAAGAAACCGTTTACATGGTTAAAGGTGGTAAATATGAGTAAAATGAAAAATTTTATCTTATCTGTTTGTACAGTCTTAGCTTCTTTATCTGTCTTTGCTGGTTGTGGCAATGGTACATCTCAACAAGATGGAGTTACAGAAGTTAATTTCTGGGGCTGGGGAGATCCTGAAGAAGTAGAAGTTTTTACAAGAATTGTTAATACATTCAATGAAAAATATAGTGGTAAATTTAAGGTTAATTATACACAAAGACCTTCTGGTAGTTATGCTGATACTTTATTAGTTCAACTTAATGGTAGAAAAGGACCAGACGTTTACTATGTCCAAGATAAATTTATTAAACAATATTCAACATTAGGATACTGTTTGGATTTAACTGATTATGTTAAAAACAGTACTTATGATACAAAGTTAGATGAATCTGATATGTTCTCAAATATCTTATCTCGTTATAGATACGATACAGTAACAACAACTTCTAATGATGATGATCCATTATGGGCTGTTCCAAAAGATATTGCTCCAACAGCAGTATTCTATAATAAAACACATTTTAAAAATGCTGGTATTACTACTATTAGTATTCCTGAAGCAACTATGAAGTTAAATGGTGATCCAGTTAAGGCATACTTTGAAGATAAAGAAGGTAAATTCACTTCTACTGGTATGAAGGGATGGGTATTCAATAATAAAATCTCAATGAGTTGGCAAGAATGTTACGACTTAAGTAAGAGATTAATGTCTTATAACGAAGGTAAAGACGGATACTTTACAGAATGGTGGTTTAACTATGGTTGGTCTGTAGGTGGAAACTGTGTTCAATACATTGAAACAGATGATCCTAACTATAATGAAGGTAGATATAAATTTACTTTAAACGATCCAACAAAGAACTACATCGTTAAAGAAGGCGTTGATTCAGTAACAGTTAATGGAAAAACATACAAATCAGGGGAAACAATTTCTTATCAAGATAAGATTGACACTGATGATGTATTTGGTGATAAAGTTCCTGGTATTAACAAAGAAGTTAAAGATTTATACGCTGCTGGTAAATTAGATGAATTACCAAGCCAACGTGAAGCATTTACAGAATTTGTTCGCTTATCACAAAAATCTACAGTTGCAGTAGATAATGTTAAAAACGTTTATCCAAGCGTTAGTGATTTCTATGGTGCTGATGCTAATGGAGATATTAAAGGTTATGCTATTACACCAAACCCAACAACAATCTCTTCTGATGGTAAAACAGGTTACTTTACTTCAGGTAAGGTAAGTATGTTAGTTAACACTATGTCATCAGTTAAACAAGTTAGAGCAAACATGAAAGATGAATGGGATGTTGCTCCAATGTTACAATACAAAGAATATAGTGCTGATGGAAAATCAGTATTAGTAAGAGGTAAAATGGCTGCTCATAGTGGTTCTGTAGGTATTGCTATTAATGCTAAATCACAAGTTAAAGATGCTGCATATTGCTTTGCTGAATTTATTGCTTCTGCTCAAGGACAATCAATTCAAGCAGAAGAAGGTTGGGCAATTCCAATTCAAAAGAGTGTTGCTAATAGTGATGTATTCTTAAATTCAGCAGCTTCTCCAGAAAATATTGAAATCTTCATTGATGCTTGTGAATATCAAACTCCAGGTGACTGGTGGTTATTATCTACATCTCAATGGATTGATGACTGGGCAAACTTATTAAATGGTGATGTCCGTAATGGCGATATGTTATTATCTGATTTCTACAAATCACCAGAATATACTAAGACTCAAGCTGAATTAGATAACTTTACAAAAAAATAGAAAATTTTCCCTTTCAATTTAAAGAAAGGGTTTTTGCGTATAAAGGAGGTAGCCTATGACTCAAGCAAATATTGTAAGAAAAACTTACAGTAAAAAGAAAATGAAAAAACTAAATAATATTCAAGGCTTCGTATTTAGTTGCTTTCCAGTATTAAGATTTGCAATTTTTGGTTTTATTCCATTAGTTGTTGGTCTATTAATGGCATTTCTACCAATGAAATTTAATTTTGATGTTATTAGTGCGATGCAACAAGGCTTCACACTCAATAACTTTAAGGAAGTATTAACAGATCCTATCTTCTGGAAATCAATTGGTAATACTTTCTATCTAGCATTGTCATGGCCAATATCAATGATTATTGCACTATTAGTTTCAATTTTATTAACTAAAGAGATTAAAGGTAAACCATTCTATAGAACAGTATACTTTATTCCATTTATTTGTTCTTTAGTAGCAGTTACTTTGATGTGGAATGTTATTTTAGATCACAAATATGGAGTTGCTAATAACGTTATTGAATGGCTAACTGGTACAAGAATAAATTGGAAAGGTGATTCTAAGTGGTATAGATTTGGTTTAATCTGTATGACTGTATGGAGTACAACAGGGTATAAAATCATTATTCTAACAGCAGCATTAACTTCAGTAAATAAGAATTTATATGAAGCAGCTTCATTGGATGGAGCAAATGCATTTGAAAAAGTAATTAATGTAACATTACCTGCAATTTCTCCAACAATTTTCTATTTGTTTGTTACAGGATTAATTGATGTATTACAAGAATTTACTAGATCACAAGTTTGGGATCGACTAGGTGGACCTAACTCTACAGGTATAACAATGGTTTTCTATTTATATAGAGAAGCATTTACATATTCAAATATGGGTACAGCATCTGCTGTAGCATGGATCTTATCTATAATGATTATTTTAATTACAATATTAAACTTTGCTTTAAGCAAGAAGTGGGTGAATTATGACTAAGAAGACTAAAAAGATTAGAATGGCTAATTTAAAGAAAACTTTATCCAAAATTGGAATTTACGTTGTTTTAACTTTTGTTGCTTTATGTGTATTAGCTCCACTATATGTTGTATTAATTACATCGTTTAAAACAAAAGCAGAAGCAATGGATCCTTCTTTCACATTCTGGCCAAAGGAATTTGATTTACACGGTTATATTGAAGTATTTACTTATACTTCTGGTACATCAGATACAATGCCAACTGTAGTTAGAGGGTTTATTAACTCAATGATTATTTGTATTCCTACTTCAATTATAGGAACACTTGTATCAGCTTTAGCAGCATTTGCATTTTCAAAACTTAAATATAAAAGTAAAAATTTCTTATTTACTACTTTGTTAGTAACTATGATGATTCCAGGAACAATATCAATGATTCCTTCCTATATCTTATTTGACTCAATTGGTTGGGTAGACTCTTTCCTTCCATTAATGGTACCTGCGATGTTAGGTAGTGCATCTTGTGTATTCTTTATGAGACAATTCTTCTATTCAATTCCAAATGAATTAATGGAATGTTCTGAAATGGATGGTTTAGGAAACTTTGGAATTTTCGTTAGAGTAATCTTACCACTTTCTGGTCCAGCATTAATAGCACAATTCTTGTTGTCATTTGTTGGTACATATAATGCATATTTAGGACCATTAATTTATTTGCAATCACCAGAAAATTATACTTTACAAATTGCATTAAATTTCTTTAGAGGAACTTATACTACTGACTGGGCTGTCGTTATGGCAGGTGCAACAGTATCATTGTTACCTACATTAATTTTATTCTTATTTGGACAAAAGTACTTTATTGATGGTATAGCAACAACAGGAATTAAGATGTAATAAAGGAGGAAATGTTTATGAAAAATAAAATAAAAAGTTTATTCCTATTATTAGCATCTGCATTATGTTTATCTGGATGTTATTCTTATTATACTGTGGGAAATGTTGATTTGCCTTATTACGATAATGAAGATATTGTTCAAGGGTATAATACAGATTTATATTATCGTAATGATTTAGATTTTGAAGGAGCAGACCCTACAGTTATTTACATTGATGAAGGTGAACATAAAGGCTATTTCATGATGTACTTAGCTAAGAGTGAAGCTGTTAACGTTTACAGAAGTAAAGATTTAGCAAATTGGGAATCATTATCTGTTTGTTTTAATCCTCCAGCAGGTTCGTGGGGTGTATCAGATTTATGGGCACCTTCATGTATCTATGATAAGGAAGATGGTAAATATTATTTGTTCTATAGTGCAACAAATAGTAATCAAGAAGATGGATATGTTAAAACAAAATATTTAGGTATGGCATATTCTGATAGTCCAGCTGGTCCATTTAAATCATTTGTTGGTACTAATAAAAACGGAACGGAAATGGATGTAGGAACTCCTTTATTTGATATTGAATTACTAGATCCAAACGACGAAAACTACAAGTACTATAAAAAAGGAAGTAGCCATATTGATGCATTTCCATTTATTGATCCTGAAACAGGAGATAAATATTTATATATGAGTAGAACAAGAAATGTTCATCCATCTAACGTTATTGCTGGGGTTAAAATGATTGACTGGATGACTCCAGATTATAGTACTTATGTTGAATTAACAGAAGTAAATAAAACTACTGTTGGAGGAAGTGAATATACTGAAAGATTTGAAGGTGCTGGTAGTGAAAACCAAATTAATGAAGCACCTAATATGATTTATCATGACGGTAAATATTATTTAACTTTCTCAGTATGTGCTACTTCAGATCCAGAATACTCAGTTATGCAAGCTTTAGGTGATAGTCCATTAGGTCCTTTCACTAAAGTTCAAGAATCAAATGGTGGAGTTGTTCTAGGTGTTGAAATGAATGAATTTGGCGCACAAGCTTGGGACCATGTTTTATGTACAGGTAGCCATAGTTTTGTGAACGATGGAGAAGATATGTGGGTTGTTTATCACCAAGATAAAAACCGTTTAAGTGAAGGTTATACTGGTGTAGGACAATTTGAAAGAGGAATTGCTATCGATAGAGTAGCATTTGTTGAAAATGATTTAGGTCAAACAATATTACACTGTAATGGTCCAACAACTTCTATCCAACCAAAAGTTTATTCTTCTTTGAAATATGAAAACTTAATTTCAAAGGCTAAAGTCACAATAAATAATTCTAATAATAGTGAATTAATTAGTGATGGATTAATTAAATTAAGAAGTTACGACCAAGTAGGCGAATATGAATCAACTAAAGATATTAAAGTAACAATTGATTTTGACAATTTTGTAACTGCAAAATCATTACTTATTTATAATAGTTCAGATTATTATTCTGCATTTAGACAAATTTCAAGCATTAATTTTTCTTTTAGAGAAAAGATTGAAGGAAATCCTTGTGTAGGTACAGCACAAATTAAAAATGCTGAATATGACTTTGGTGCACATTCTAATGAAGGTAGACCATATGCTACTAGTACACTATATATGAGACCAGGAGCACCAATGGTATTTGAATTTGATGAATTAGAAATTAATAAGATAACAATTACAATTAAATGTCCAAAAGGACAAGAAAAAGTTGCTATTAATGAAATAGTGTTATTAGGAAAGGAGATTTAGTTTATGAAGAAAAAATCAAAACTATCAAAAATTTTAGTTATCCTTTCTGCTTTAGCTACTTTATCTTCATGTTCAAAAGTTGTTGAGGGATTCAAATTTCCAGAATATTCAATTCCAGAAAATCAAAATAACCAAAAAGTTAATTTAGATAAAGATGAAGGAATGGATATTGATGGGGTTTTAGATGAAAAAGAGTGGATGATTGCAAAAAAGAATTCATACACTGTAGTTAACTCTGCTTCTCCGGATGTTAAATTAGAATCAATGTGTTATATAGGAGAAAAAGGTGTATATTTTGGAGTTATAGTTGATGATTATGCAGTTTATTATAACGAAGAAAGAAGACCTTCAAGAAACACATCAGTAGAAGTTCATTTTAAGGGTTTTGGTAATTTAGATACCAAAGCGCATTGTATTAGAATTATTCCTACTGGTGATGGAGTAAAAGTTGATTATAAGGATTCTTCTTGGAGACTTAATTTGAATGGTTTAGGAAAAATGCAATGGATGACTTCCCCATTTACTTGGGAAGGAGCTTCTTATGTAAAAGGAAACATGAATACTAGTTCTTGCGAAGGCTATGTATGTGAAGCGTTTGTTCCTTGGGATGTATTAGGAGTAGAAAATCATAAGTATATTAGAACTTATACGGCATTTAACCACGTTGAAAGTGCATCTCTAGATGGTGATAGAATTTGGGCGGGTACTCAAGGAAGTTTATTAACAAAACCAAATACTTGGAAAATCGTTTCAAATCAAGGAATGGTTCAATATGATGATATTATCAATGATTTAGTTGTCGAAGATGAAACAATGAGCATTGATGGTAAGTTAGATGAACCAATTTGGGCAGAAGTTCAAGATGCTAACTTTGTTTATAAAACAGCATTTGGTAAAGAAGTCAAATTATCAGCAAGTTCTTATATGACTGATAAAGGAGCATATTTTGGATTTGTTGTTAAAGATAACTATGTTTATTATGCTGATGAAACAGTTAGACCAATTGGTTTAAATAGTGGAATGGAAATCTTGTTTGCACCTTATGGAGTGACAGAGATTACTCCAGAATGTCTTCAACTAAGAATTACTGCTAATAATGTGAAGGTAGGTTATTCTGGTGTTATTGGAGAATCATATCCATGGTCATTTGATCAATTTGATATGCTAACAGGAACTACAATTCAAGATAATAATGGATTGGGTGGATTAAATAGTAATAAAAATGAAGGATACACTATTGAGATATTTATTCCTTGGACTAGTTTTGGATCAAATACAAAATTAGATGGAGTTATGGTTTTACCTAATGTAATTCATGCGGAAAACGAAAGTCAATCTCAAAAAGCTGCACCATGGGATTATTGTAATGTAACTAATGCCAATGTTGCAGGACAAACTAATCCTCAAGAACACTATATCTTTATGGAAAATGATGGAGCAGTATTAAGAAAAATGGATACTCCAAATGTATTCTTTACATCTAATATGCTAAATCAAGAAACTGGTTATTATGAATATGAATTTGAAGTTGAAGCTTCGTTTGTTACTTTAAATGAAAAATCATCTTCTGATAAATATTTAGTAAATCCTACTTTTGAAACTCCTGAAAACTTGATTATTGAAAATATAAATAATGGTAAGTTCAGAGCAAAAGTCAAGAAAGAGGAAATTGAAAAATTTAAAGATGGTATCGAGTTTGATACTATTTGTAATGGTAAAAAAGAAAAATCAAGAGCATATTTCTCTGAAATTTGTGTAGATGGTAATCCAAATGATGAGAAATATGGCCGTTCATATAAAACTTTAACTAATGTATCAGAAAATATTATTTCACAAGAAGTATCTACTTATTTTGGTGAAAAGGGTATTTTTGTTGGATACGATGTTAAGGATGCAATTATTAGAAATAAAACTCATGTTGAAACTATATTCACATTAGGAAAAGAAATTGCGGTTGGAAATACATATCAAATTAGATGTTATCCGCATTCAAATACATCAAAAACTTATATCTACCAAACTCCTGCAAGCGATGGTTGGGCATGGCTTGAAAGAACTGGTGATTATAAATTAGATATTATTGCTGATACTAATTTAACTAGTGATGGCTATCAAGTGGAGATTTTCATTCCATATAGTACATTTGGTTTAGAAAAGGCTCCAGAAGAATTATATATCTTACCATGTGTTTCTTATTATAAAGATAAAAATACATTAGTTACTTCTCAATATCATAATCAAACAGGTGTAAGTAATTACTATACTCATGATAGAAGTAAATTTGTTACATTTGATGAAAAAGGATATGTTACAAATAGTGTATCAGTTGAAGATATTTATTTAACTGATGCTCAAATAATTGATGGAAATTATGTTGCTGATTTAATTTGTAAAGATGATCAAAATAATGACTATGGAATTAAAGAGATAAAATCTCACAGCAATTATTTCGTTAAAAAGTCAGAAGGCTATTATCAATTAAAAGTGCCAGAAGCTTCGATTAATGAAGTTATCAATCAAGAAATTGAAGTAGTTGCTGAAGATAATAATACATATAAATTTGAAGTTGTATTGCTAAATAAGGATAGAGCGGATGTCTATGTCGATTTCTTAAATGGAAATATTACTAATTCAGGATCAAATGATCAAGTAATTGTTAAACCAGTTAAAATTAGTGGATTATATTTCTTAGATGAAGACGTTATCAAATATACTCAAGGCATTGATGGAGATGAAAATGGTGCTATTTTAACTCAAAATAGTGTAGGTGCTTATACAAATATTAATGGATTTAATTTCGGTACTAATGACTTTACAATCTCGACTTGGATCAATGTTCCTGTAGGTTCTACTCTTTCTTCAGGAAATAGTTCATATATCTTTGGTACAAGTAATGTTGATGATTGTAATGATGGATTTAGAGTTACAGTAAGACAAGAAGCTGATGGAAAATTCTATTACAATATTAGAACTTCTGATAGTGATATTGCTACTAAAGTAATTGATCCAAATATGAGCTATGGTGAATGGCATAATGTTGTGTTAGTACGTCAAAAAGATAGAGTTCATTTATATGTTGATGGTCGAGTAATTACATCATTAACTATTGCTGAAGATACTAACTTTACAAGTAATGTATTGAACTTTGGAGCATACGTTGGTGAATCTTGGTCTTATCATCCAGGTAAGATTGCTTATGATAATATCGCAGTATATGATGGAGCGATTGATTCAAAGGGAATTGAATTAATCTATAATAATAAGATTTAATTATTTAACTTATATTTATTGTTTTTGTCTTTTGTCAATAAATTAGATTTACTTTAAACAAAAGGCAACTCTCTTAAGAAAGGAGTAAACTATGAAACTTATTAAAAAAATATTATTAAGTTTGGCATTACCTGTTGGATTAATAGTTATTGCAGGTTGTTCTCATAATCATTCTTTGACGGGTGGATATCATTATGATGAAACAAATCACTGGAGAGAATGCTTTGAATGTGATGAAAGATTTAATGAAAGTGCTCATGAATTTTCTTCTTGGAAAGTAAATGATGATAAAACTTTAGAGGAAAGAGTTTGTGAATGTGGATATTCTGAAACAAAAGAGTATGTTAATCCTCATCAAACCCACTCATTTACTAATTATGTTAGTAATAATGATGCAACTTGTACAAAAAATGGTACAGAAACTGCAATTTGTGATGGCTGTAATAAAACAGATACTAGAGTAATTAAAGATTCAAAAATTGAACATACGTTTACAAAGTATGAAAGCAATAATGATGCAACTTGTACTTCAAATGAAACAGAAACTGCAATATGTGATTATTGTGATGCAATAAATACTCGAGAAATTCCTGATTCAAAAGAATCTCACTCATTTACAAAGTATGTTTCTAATAATAATCCAACTTGTTCATCTAATTGTACAGAAACTGCTAAATGTGATGATTGTGATGCAACAAATACTCGTGATATAAAAGGAACTAAATTAGAACATATTTATGGTGAACTAATTCCTTTTGTAGAAGGTAGTTGTACTGTTGAAGAAGTTTTAGCACATTATCAATGTAGTAGTTGCAAACATTATTTTACAGAAGAAAAAGTTGAAGTTCCTTATGAAGAAATAAATAAGGGATATCAACACACTTATGGTGAATGGGTAACTACTGAACCAACATTTGATGAGGAGGGTTCAAGATATAGAGTTTGCTCTTGTACTGCTAGAGAAGATGAAGTCCTTCCAAAATTAATTAAAGTAGAAGAATTTGAAATTTCTACTAGTGCAAATAAAATTATCGAAGGTCAAGAAATCGAATTAAAGGTAGATATTCTAACTGAAGGTGCTGATAACTACGATGTTAAATGGATTTCTAATAATGAAAATATTATTAAAGTTGTTTATAAAAATGGTAAATATTATGCTGTTGCTCAACACATTGATAGTTCAGTAACTAGTTTAAAAACTACTTTAACTGCAACTGTAACTAACGTATTAGGTGAAGTTGAATATGAGTCATATGATGATTCTATGGAAGTAAGTGTTATTAATCCAATTGTTGAATACAATTTCAATGATGCAAAAATTGTTAATACAGGTACTAATCAAACTGTTACTGGTAAGGTTACAACAATGTCGGGTACTAATGTTATTGATTCTTCTGCTTCTATAGAATATGGAAAAGATTCTAATGATTTAGATAATAACTCAATTAAATTAGGCCAAAAGAAAGAAGGCGGAAATCACTTTACAATTAATGGAATTGACTTAGGAACTAATGATTTTACTATCATGGCTAGAATGAATATTTCTGGAGCAGTTACTAACTCTAATTCATCATGTTACTTATTAGGTATTGGTAATCCAACTGATGAACTTGGTAATGTAAAGGACGTTAAAGCTCCATATTTCAATATTTCTTATAAATTAGACGGTGAAAAGAATAGAGTTAGATTTGTTATCAATTCTAAGGTTAATGAAAAGAATTCAGAAGGAAGTCTAGTATATCTTCCATATGGAGAATGGATTGAAGTAATGGTTATTAGATCAGGAAATAACGTTTCATTAGTTATTACTGAAGTTGATAGTGGTACTTCTAGTGGTTATGAAATTGTTCTACCTAATGCGGAAACAATTAACTTTACATCTAATTGTAACTTAGGATTCACAGGTAATAGTGGATGTCAAAATGGTGCTCCTAATAATTACACTTACTATGATGATATTCAAGTATATGACTTTGCTATTGATAAAGAAGGCGCATTAATTAAGCATACTTATGGTGAATATGTTGATGACAATAATGCAACTTGTGTAACCAATGCTACTCAATCAGCAACTTGCACTATTTGTAATTCTAAAATTATTAAAGAAATTCCTAATTCAATAGTTGCACATAATTATGGAACATTAATTGAAGCAAAAGTTCCAACTAACTGTGTAGATACTGGTAATTTAGCGCATTATCAATGTAGTGAATGTAAGAAATATTTTACAGAAGAAAAAGTAGAGACAACTCTTGAAAATATTACAATTTACGCAGGTCACGATTATAAAGATTGGGAATATGTTTCTTATCCGACTTTTGATCAAGCAGGCGAAAGAAGTAGAGGATGTTATGATTGTAATCATGTAGAAACTGAAACTCTTGAAAAATTAACTAAAGTTGAAGAAATCGAAATTTCTAATACAATTGAAAAAGTAATCGAAGAAAGTTCAACTGAATTAAAAGTTGATATCTTAGTTGAAGGCAAAACTAGTTATAAAGTCGAATGGACTTCTAGTGATGAAGCTGTAATTGAAGTAGTTTATCAAGATGGAAAATACTATGCTGTTTCAAAAACACTTGCAAATAGTGTTACCAGTGATAAAGCAACATTAACTGTAAAAGTGACTAATGTATTAGGTGAAACAGAATATGAATCTGTAACTGATTCATTTGAAATTACAGTAATTAATCCAATTGTTGAATACACATTCAATAATGGAACAATTGCTAATACAGGTACTAATCAAACTGTTACTGGTAAGGTTACAACAATGTCGGGTACTAATGTTGTTGATTCTACTGCTTCTATAGTATATGGAAAAGATTCTAATGATTTAGAAAATAATGCTATTAAATTAGATCAAAAGAAAGAAGGTGGAAACCACTTTACAATTAATGGAATTGACTTAGGAACAAATGATTTCACTATTATGGCTAGAATGAATATTTCTGGTTTAGTTACTAACTCTAATTCATCATGTTACTTATTAGGTATTGGTAATCCTACTGATGCTAATGGTAATGTAAAAGACGTTAAAGCTCCATATTTCAATGTTTCATATAAACTTGTAGAAGGACAAAACCGTATAAGATTTGTTATTGATTCAAAATTAAATGAAAAGAATTCTGAAAACAGCTATGTATATCTTCCATATGGAGAATGGATTGATGTCATGATAGTTAGAAATGGTAATAATGTCAAATTTGCAATTACAGAAGTAGATAGTGGATTAACAACCGGATATGAAATTACTTTATCTAGTGCAGAAGCAATTAACTTTACATCAAGTTGTAATTTAGCATTCACAGGTAATAGTGGATGTCAAAATGGTGCTCCAAATAATTACACTTATTACGATGATATTAGAATTTATGACTTTGCAATCAAATAGATAAAAAGGTATTAAGCGGATTTTCAATTCTATAAAAGTAGTGATAATTAAGAAACGGGAATCCGCTGAATATAAAAAAGAAAGGGGAAAATATGAAAGGAAAAAAGATATTAACATATTTATTAGCCTTATGTGCAGTAGGTATGTTAGCAGCTTGTAACATTAATAGTTCAAGCTCGTCAAATCCTCCTTCTTCATCTTCTGAACCTGTTCATACCCATAATTGGGGTTCTGAATGGGAAAAAGATGAAGAATACCACTGGCATGCTTGTGAAGATTCTTCATGTAATGAAGTAGATTCTAAAGCAGAACATACTGGTGGTGTTGCAACTGAAACTGAACAAGCAAAATGTGAAGTGTGTGGTGCATCATATGGATCACTAAAAGAACATGAACATGCTTATACAGTTTCAAAAGTTGATGCTAAATATTTAGTATCACCAGCAGACTGTGAAAATAAAGCAGTCTACTACAAATCATGTGCTTGTGGACAAGCAGGTACAGAAACATTTACTGCAGGCGAAGAATTAGGCCATACTTGGAGTGATTGGATGACAAAAACTCCAGCAACATGTCTAGAAAAAGAAGTAGAATATAGAATTTGTTCTATGCCTGATTGTGACAAAGAAGAAACTAGAGAAGGTGATGCAGCTTTAGGTCATAATATGGTTGATAAGTATGATAATACTCATCACTGGAGTGAATGTGACAATGAAGGTTGTAAAGAAGCAACAGAAAAAATTCCTCACTCAGGAGGAGAAGCAACATGTCTAGAAAAAGCAGTTTGTGAAGAATGTAATCAACCTTATGGTGATTTAGCTGAACACGCTTATGGCGAATGGGAAACTAAGACAGAAGCAGATTGTGAAAATGCTGAAGTAGAACATAGAGTATGTACTATTCCAAACTGTAATCATGAAGAAACTAGAGAAGGTGATGCAGCTTTAGGTCATGAAATGACAACTAAATTTGATGAAACTCATCACTGGACATCATGTGATAGAGATGGTTGCGATGAAGAAACTGAAAAAGTTGCTCACTTTGGTGGTGTTGCAACTGAAGAAGAAAAAGCAGTTTGTGAAGGATGTAATCAACCTTATGGTGAATTAAAAGATCATACACACGTATTTGGTGAATGGGAAACTAAAACACCAGCAGATTGTGAAAATGCTGAAGTAGAACATAGAGTATGTTCAAACCCAAAATGTGGTTTTGAAGAAACTAGAGAAGGCGACCCTGCTTTAGGTCATTCATATGTTGGTGCATATGTTGATAATAAAGATGGTACTCACTCAAGATTATGTGTTAATGGTTGTGGAACAACTTCTGGAACAGAAAATCATAGTGGTGGAGAAGCAACATGTCAAGCATTAGCAAAATGTGAACACTGTGAAGCTGAATATGGTGAATTAGCAGACCACGCTTATGGTGAATGGGAAACTAAGACTCCAGCAGATTGTGAAAATGCTGAAGTAGAACATAGAGTATGTACCACTCCAAACTGTAATCACGAAGAAACTAGAGAAGGTGACCCAGCTTTAGGTCATACAGGTGGTACTGCAACTTGTACAGAAAAAGCTGTATGTACAACTTGTGGCGAAGCTTATGGTGAATTAGCAGAACATGCTTATGGTGATTGGGTTGTAGTTGAACCAACATTTGATCAAGCAGGTTCTAAAGAAAGAAAATGTGAATGTGGCGAAGTCGAAACTGAAGAAATCCCACAACTAGTTAAAGTACAAGAAGTTGAACTTGATGAAGTTCCTTCTAATGTATTAAAAGGACAAAAAGTCGAATTAAAAGTTACTATTGTTACTGAAGGTGCTGAAAACTATAGAGTTGAATGGGCTTCAGATGATGAAAAAGTATTAAAAGTTGTTAAAGAAGAAGGTAAATGGTATGTTATCGGTATGTCTTTAGCAAATGATGTTACTTCTAAAGAAGCAAAATTAACTGCAACAGTTACTAACGTTTTAGGCGAAGTAGATTATGAAGCAGTTACAGCAGAAACTACTGTTTCAGTAGTAAATCCTATCGTTGAATATAATTTTGACAATTCTTCAATGGAAAATACAGGTTTAGATTCAAATGCTGTATTAAATCATGGTGGATTCTATACTGACTCTACTAATAAAGTTACTGATTTTACAGTTAATAATGAAAACGTTCCTTATGTTGATGGAACAGTTAAAATTAATCATAACGCAGTAAATAATGCATTAACTCCTGGTAATCATTTAAGATTAACTGGTGTTGATTCTAATAACGGTGACTTTACTATTTCAGTAAAAGTTAAGCCTGATGGTAGTGGTCATTCAAGTAGTGAAACATACTTATTCGGTTTAAGTGTATCAGATATTTATGATGCAAAATGGGGTGAAGGTGCAAAATCTAAACCTGGAAAAGATTGTCTAACTCCATTCTTTAGTATCGGTTTTGAAAAATCAAATGCTGGAAATAGACAATTAAGAATTAACTTAGGTCAATCTACTAAGAGAATGCCTACAAATTCAATGACAGACTTAGAATGGTCTGAAATTAGAGTTGTAAAGAGTGGATTAACTTTAACAATTACTCAATATAAACAAGATGCTAATGGTGACTTTACAGTCTTATTAGGAACAGTTGTTTATGAATTAACAGAAGAAAAGAATGTTTACATCGATCCATCATTCTCAATTGGATTTGGTGCTAACTATGGTACAGGACATCCTGGTGCTAATACATATTATGATGATATTAGAGTTTATAATGTTGCTATTGATGCAGCTTCTCCAGTATTAAATCATAGATATGGTGAATTTGTTTCTAATAACGATGGAACATGTCAAGAAAATGCAACTGAAACAGCGGTTTGTTCTATTTGTGGTGAAACAATTACTAGAGAAAGCCTAGATTCAAAAACTGACCATACTTATGGTGAATGGGAAGTATTAACTCCAGCTGATTGTATTAATAACGAAGTTCAAGTTAGAAAATGTACAATTGATGGTTGTGGTCATGAAGAAACTAAAGAAATTGAAAATTCTGCTCTTGGTCACAAATTAACAAAATTAAATTATGATGCAGAAGGTCACTGGTATGAATGTGAAGCAGAAGGTTGTGAAGAAAAAACACAAAAAGAAATTCATAAAGGTGGTACTGCTACTGAAGAAGAAAAAGCAAAATGTTCTGAATGTGGTCAAGAATATGGTGACGTATTACCTCATACACATAAATATTCTTCTGAATGGTCAAAAGATGAAACTCATCACTGGCATGCAGCTACATGTGAACACTCTGGAGAAGTTTCTTCTAGAGAAGGTCATACATGGGATGAAGGTACTATAACTAAACCTGCTACTGAACAAGAAACAGGTATTAAAACATTCAAATGTACAGTTTGTGAATATGCAAAAGAAGAAACAATTGCAAAATTAGATCACGTCCATGTTCCTTCTGAAACATGGGTAACTGATGAATCATCTCACTGGAAAACATGTTCTGGTTGTGATGAAAAATTAGAATTAGAAAACCATAAAGGTGGAACCGCTTCTTGTTTAGTTAAAGCTGAATGTGAAGTTTGTGGTGAATCTTATGGTGTATTAGCAGATCATACATATGGTGAATGGAGTCAAAAAACTCCAGCAAATTGTACTGAAGCTGAAGTATTACATAGAGTTTGTAGTCTAGAAGGTTGTGGTCATGAAGAAACTAAGTTAGGACAAGAAGCATTGGGTCATGATTATACTGGTGCTTATGTTGACAACGAAGATGGTACTCACTCAAGATTATGTGTTAATGGTTGTGGTACAAAATCTGATGCAAAAGAACATACAGGTGGAGAATCAACATGTTCTAAATTAGCAGTATGTGAACACTGTGAAGCTGAATATGGTGAATTAAAAGAACACTCATATGGCGAATGGACTACTGTAGAAGAACCAACATTTGATAAAGTAGGTTCTAAAGAAAGAACTTGTATTTATGGCGAAGTAGATACAGAAGAAATCCCACAACTAGTTAAAGTACAAGAAGTTGAACTTGATGTAGTTCTTTCTAAAATTATTGAAGGACAAAAAGTCGAATTAAAAGTTACTATCGTTACTGAAGGCGCTGAAAACTATAGAGTTGAATGGGCTTCAGATGATGAAAAAGTATTAAAAGTTGTTAAAGAAGAAGGTAAATGGTATGTTATCGGTATGTCTTTAGCAAATGATGTTACTTCTAAAGAAGCAAAATTAACTGCAACAGTTACTAACGTTTTAGGCGAAGTAGATTATGAAGCAGTTACAGCAGAAACTACTATTTCAGTAGTAAATCCTATCGTTGAATATAATTTCGATGGTGGTAAAGTTGTTAATACTGGTACAAATCAAACTGTTACTGGTAAAGTAACTAATTTAGATGGTAATACAAGTGTTGATACAACAAAAGAAGTTGAATATGTAAAAGACTCTTATGATAGAGAAAATAATGCTATTAAACTTGAACAAGTAAAAGCTGGTGGTAATCACTTTGTAGTTAAAGGTATTGATTTAGGTACAAATGATTTCACAATTAAAGCAAGATTAAATATTTCAGCAGTTGCTACTAACTCTAGTTCATCAACTTATTTATTTGGTATTGGTAATGAATCAGATGCTAATGGTAATGTTAAAGATGTAAAATCTCCATATTTTAATATTTCATTTAAATTACAAAGTTCAAAAAATATTTTAAGATTTGTTGCTAACTCAAATAGTGCACTTATGAAAGATATTAATGGCTCAAATGCATTTATTCCATACGGAGAATGGATTGATGTAATGGTTATTAGAAGCGAAAATACATTAACATTATTAGTAACTGAAGTTGATAGTGGTGCTACTGTTGAAATGCAAATTGCATTAAGCAGTGCAGATTCATTACAATTTACATCAAATTGTGATTTAGCATTCGCAGGATATAGCGGCTGTCAAAATGGTGCGCCATCCGTAAATACTTATTATGATGCAATTCAAGTATTTGATTTTGCTCTTGATAGAGAAGGTTCTGTAATTGTTCATAATTATAGTGAATTCTCTTTAAATTCAGAAGCAACATGTACAAACAATGAAACTCAAATTTCAACTTGTAGTGTTTGTAATCATTCGGTTATTAAAGAAATTGCTAATTCGTCATTAGGCCATGATTGGGATTATAATGATGTAACAATTACTGTAATTCCAACAAATGAAGATGGTTTAGCAAAAATGTCTTGTACAAGATGTGAAGAAAAACATGATATCGTTCTTCCAAGTACTGCTGATTATGTAGCAGAATATGAAACTTATGAAGAAGGAACAAAATTAAGAGTTAACTTATCAGTTGATCCTTCATCAATTGATGAAGTAGTAGCTGCTAACCCTAATTTAGATGCAGCTAAATTACAAGAAGCTTTAGCTACATTTGTAGAAGCAAAAGCACCAAGTGCATTAGGTGTTGCTTATACAATGTATAAAAATGGAGAAAAATCAACTACTGATTGTGTAGTTGGTGGTGATAACAAAGCTGAATTTACAGTTTCATTAGTTAAAGATGATGTTATCAAATTCTATGAAGATGAAAATCTAGTGGTATTTGGTAAAAATGGTATTGTAAAAGAAGCTAGTGAATTTACTACTCCATATACTGGTGAATATAAATTCTACATTAATAATGAAAATGATTTATATTCTATTTATCCTTCAAGTGAACAAAAATTCTACTTATTACCAAACGCTAACTGGAAAGATGCAGACGCTAGATTTGCAATTTATGGTTATGGTACAGGTATTTGTTGGGTTGATATGACTGATGAAGATGCTGATGGTGTCTATGAAGCAGTTATCGATATTAATAATTACTCAACTATTATTTTCGTAAGAATGAATCCAAGTACTACTGAAAATGTTTGGGAAAATAAGTGGGATCAAACAAACGATTTAGTTGCTTCTTCTGCAACAGGTAATTGCTATGTAATTGCTGAAGATGCTTGGAGTAATGGTGAAGGTGAATGGGCAACTTATCCATTCCACGTACATAGTTATGTAGAAGTTGTTGAAATTCCAGCAACTTGTACAGAAACTGGTACAAAAGCTCACTATGGTTGTGAATCATGTGAACTTAAATTTGAAAAAGTTGAAGAAGAATATGTTTTAGTTAATGATTTAACTTCATTAATTATTCCTACTATTCCTCATACTTACAATATTAACGAATACGATGAATCAGGTCACTGGAGTCAATGTATTTGTGGCGACATTGAAAAAGTATACGAACATGAATATGTTGAATCATACGCTATCAAAGAAGAAAAATTATACTTCATTGAAGCATGTGAATGTGGCTATAAAGTTGAAAGCGAAGTTGCTGCTGAAGAAGAATGTTTAGTAGATTCTAAAGAAGATTTATTAACAGTTATTGAAGCTGGATACAATGCAAAATTAACTTCTGATGTTGAAGTTGAAACAGCAATCGTAGTTGCTAAAGATGTAACTGTTGATTTAAATGGTAAAACAATTTCATTACCAACAGATACAGTTGGTGATGGTGTATTCTACGTAACTAGTGGAGCAACATTAACTATTAATGGTGAAGGTACTATTAATAGTGTTGGTGCAAACGATTATTCAATGGCTATCTGGGCTGATGGTGGTCATGTAATTATTAATGGTGGTACTTACACTAACGTAGGTGCTTCAGAAAATACAACAAATGATGTTGATCACTTTGACTTAATTTATGTTAAGAATGGTGGTAGTGTCACAATCAATGGTGGTACATTCATTAATGAAACACCAAGATGGACATTAAATTCTCATAATACATTAGTAGGTACAATTACTGTTAAGGGTGGTACATTCTATGGATTTGATCCATCTAATATGGATACAGATGATACATTCACAAGTGTTGTTGCTAAAGGCTACTATAGCATTAAAGACGGCGATAATTACGTTGTTACTAATAAAGTAATGTTAGCTGAATTTAATTTCGAAGATGGCTTAGCAAATACAGGTGTTGAATCTAGTATCTATGGTACTGGTGTTGATAATAATACAGACACAAGATATACTGAAATTTCTGATATGAGCTCATACATTCATTCTTCTCATGTTGCAAGTAGTACAACTTATCAATTAGGAAGTAATGCTTTATTAGCTGGACATAATTCGGCAAATCCATCATTTGGCATTAAAGGTATTGATACTGGAAGTGGTGACTTTGCAATTAGTGCAAAATATTATCTTCCAACACATTTCACTAATTATGACAAGAATAATCAATATTATATAATGGGTACTGCTACTGTTGAAAACGGTAAGCAAGCTCCTGCAGCTCCTTGCTTTGCAATTAGAATGGGTAAAGACTCTTCTAGCGCTGGGTATTCAAGAACAACTGTTGTACTAAATGGAGAAACAAAAAATCTATTTGTTTCAAATTCATCAGGATACTTTAATGGAAGACTTTGGGTTGAATTTAGAGTAGTCAAAGAAGGTACTACAGTAACTGTTAGTATTATTCCAAGTACTACAAATGGAAAAGTATCAGCATGTTCTATTACATTTGAATTATCTTCTGTAGAAGATTTCAAAATTACTCCAGAACAAGTTTTAGGCTTTGGATGCAATTACAATGTTTCAAGACCAGGTAGTGCTGGATATTATGATGATATTAGAGTTTGGAATTATGCATATAACTTTGGTGCTTAATTCAATATTGATATCAAATTAATTAACTAATTATATTACTAGCCCACTTACCCAGGTGGGTGGGCTAGATAATATATGTTTTTCAAAAGTTAATGATTGAGTAATTTTTGAAAAATAAAATTAAGGAGGAATGCTCTATGAAAAAAATCTCAATTTTATTTGGTTTATTGTTATTAGTATTAACAATGAATAGACCTCAAGTTAAGGTGCATGCTGACTCAAGTAATGACATCGATATTTACTTGGTGGCAGGTCAATCAAACGCTGTTGGTCAAACAGTAGCTAACGTTGAACAATTAACGATGATGGACGAAAGATTTTCAACTGGTTTTGAAAATGTTCTTTATTATGGATATACGGATTTACCAGTTAATAATCAAATTCCTAGTGATGTTAGAATTCAAAATGCTAAATTAGGTTTTGGCTTTAGAACTAGTGATTCATCAAAGGTTTATATGGGTCCTGAAGCAGGTATGGCATATTATTTATCTAATGCTAGAAGAACTAATGACTATGGTATTATTAAATATGCTTCTGGTTCAAGTAGTATTTATGATGATGTTACTTCTAAAAATAATAAAGCAAAAGGTAACTGGTATAGTAAGGGTGTTGCTGAAGCAATGGGAGTAGCTCCTTCTGATAAGAATATTTCAGGTTATTGTTATGATGCATTTATGGATGTTGTTGCTAAAGGTTTAGAAGCTTATAAACAAGCTGGATTTAATCCAATTATTAAGGGCTTAGCATGGATGCAAGGTGAAGCTGAATGTGGTTCTGAAGAATATAGTAAAAAGTATTCAACTTTATTAACTGCATTAATTAAAGATTTTAGAACTGATTTAACTGCAATTAGTGATCAAGATTTAAGTGAAATGCCAGTGATAATTGCAAAAATTCCATCTGATTATTTACCAGGAAAATACACTTCAATTGTTAGAGAACAACAACAATTTGTAGATGATAATGATATTAATGTTAAATCTATTGATAATGATGGTTTTAAAACATTCGATGGTCACCATTATCCTTGGAATGATATGTTAAAACTTGGTATGAATTTTGCAAGAGCATTCTTAGATGATAGAACTGGGGTACAAAATAGTGCAAAATTTATTCTAACTAAAGGTGGAACGTCTAAATTATTAAGTGCATCTGCAGATGCTGGCGAAATTATTGAAACATCTTTAATACCTAATATTGGATACGAATTAAGTAAAGAAGATGTTAAATTCTTGGATCTAAATAAAAAACCAGTTGAAGTGAAATATGCTTTCTTAGATAATTTCTTAACATTTGTTATGCCAGAATGTGATGTTCAAGTAGAAGTTAACTTTAGAAAAATTCCTCAATATGAAATTGATTATACTTATGAAAATGGAGATATATATCGAACAAATCCAAGTAGAAATCCATATAGAGATGAAAAAGTAACTTTCACATTTATTCCTGATAGTGGATATGAATTCTCAAGCTTAAAAATTAATGGTGTATCAATGAGTTCTCAAGTTGATATGGAAGGTCAATATCCATCTTTAACTCTTAATGTAACTGAGAATATGGATTTAGAAGTAGAGTTTGTAAAAAAGGAAGTCCAAAAGGAGGAAACACCAAAAGATGATAATCCAAATGATTTGAAATTTAAAAATTATACAGGATTATATGTTGGATTATCTGTAGGTGGAGTTGTAATTGTTGGAGGTTCGATAGCACTTGTAGTTGTTTTTAAAATTAAAAAGAACAAGGGGGAATATTAATATGATAAGATTATGTGCATTTTCCGATGAAGCAGGAAGTTCATTAAAAGAACAAATTGAAGCGTTAAAAAGAAATAATATTTCTTTAATGGAATTAAGAAGCATTGATAAAAAGAATGTTGCAGATTTCTCTTTAGAAGAAGCAACAAAATATCAAGAAGAAATGGAAAAAAATAATATTCAAGTATGGTCAATTGGATCACCAATTGGAAAAGTAAATATCGATTGTGACTTTAATGAATATTTAAAGAAAGTTGAACATGTTTGTAAGTTGGCTAAAGTTTTTAAAACAGATAAGATTAGAATGTTTAGTTTCTTCAAAGCGTATGAAAAAGAAGAATTAGTATATTCATATTTATCTGAAATGGTTAAAGTGGCTTCTAAATATGGAGTAACTTTATATCATGAAAATGAAAAGGATATTTATGGTGATATCGCTTCTAGAGTTGATAGTATTATGAAAAATGTTGAGGGATTAAAGTATATTTATGATCCTGCTAATTATTTACAATGTAATGAATTAGCTATTAATACTTTAAATCTATTCCATTCTAAAACCGATTATTTCCATATTAAAGATGTAATTTCTGAAACTGGTCAATTAGTTCCAGCAGGTTATGGGGATGGAATGATAGAAGAATTAGTAAGAAGAATTGATTCAGATAAAACATTAACTTTAGAACCACATTTAAGTGTATTTGATGCTTATAAAACTATCGATAACACTGAAATGAAACACAAGTTTACATATGCAAGTAATAATGAAGCATTTGATGCTGCAGTTAATGCGTTAAAAGATATCTTAATTAAAGTGGGATATAAAGAAGAAAACGGGGTGTTTGTAAAATGAATAAAGTAAGATTTGGTATTATTGGAATGGGTAACCAAGGAACATATTATGCTAATCTTTTAAAAGATGGAAAGATTGATAATGGTATTTTAGTTGGTGTATGTGATAATAATCCTAATAAATTAAAATTTGCTAAAGAAAAATTTGAACAAGTTGAAAATACTAGATTCTATGATAATTATTTAAATATGTTAGATGATAATGTATGTGATGCAATTTTAGTTGAAACTCCTCATTATCAACATCCAGAAATTGTTATTGATTGTTTAAAAAGAGGTATTCATGTAATTTGTGATAAACCAGCAGGTGTATACACAAAACAAGTAAAAGAAATGAATGAAGCTGCTTCTAAAAGTAAATCATTATTTACAATGATGTTTAATCAAAGAACAAATTGTGTATATCGTAAAATGAAAGAAATGATTGAGCAGGGTTTATTAGGTGAACTTCAAAGAGTTACTTGGATCATTACTGATTGGTATAGAACGCAAAGTTATTATGATAATGGTAGTTGGAGAGCAACTTGGTCTGGTGAAGGTGGAGGAGTATTAATTAATCAATGTCCTCATCAAATTGATTTAATTCAATGGATTTTAGGTGAAATGCCAATTAAGGTTACATCTTTCTGTCAATATGGCAAATGGCATGATATTGAAGTAGAAGATGATGTAACTGCATACTTTGAATATAAAAATGGTGCTTCAGGTGTATTTATTACTACAACTGGTGAGGCTCCAGGAACTAATAGATTAGAAATATCTGGTTCAAAAGGTAAATTATTATCTGAAGATGGAAATTTAATCTTCTATCAAAATGAAATTGATAGTATTGAAAATTGTAAAGTTAGTCAAAAGGGATTTGATAAACCTAAATGTAATAAAATTAATGTTGAATTAGATGGAAATAATCCTCAACATGTTGGTATTATTAATAACTTTGCAAATGCTATCCTTGGATTAGAAGAATTATTTATTAAAGGACAAGAAGGTATTAATGGAGTCGAATTAATGAACGCTATTGAACTTTCTGGTTGGAAGAATTCTAAAGTTGTTAGTCTTCCTATTGATGAAGATGAATATTTAGAAATCTTAAATGAAAAAAGAAAACATTCTAGATTAAAAGTAAGTGATGATTCTATTGTAATGGATACAAACGGAACTTTTGGAAGTAAATAGTATGAAAGTTGCTTTGATTGGTGTTGGTGTAATAGGTAAAGTACATTTAAATGTTATTACTAATACCGATGTAGAATTAGTTGGTGTATGTGATATTGATGAATCTAAATTATTGAATTATCAAGAAAGTATTAGATTTACTGATTATAAATTAATGATTGATACTACTTATCCTGATATAGTCCATATTTGTACACCACATTATTTACATAAAGAAATGATCATTTATGCTTTAGAAAGAAATGTTAATGTTTTTTGCGAAAAACCACTGTGTATTTCTAATGAGGAACTAAGTGAATTAATTGAAGTTATTTCTAAAAGTAGGGCTCAATTAGGAGTTTGTTATCAAAATAGATATAATCCTTCTACTATCTTTGTTAAGAATTATTTAAAAGATAAAGAAGTTGATTCTATTTATGGAGAATTAAGATGGCATAGAGATGAAAAATATTATTCTCAAGGATATTGGCGAGGAAAGAAAAAATATGAAGGTGGAGGAGTATTAATTAATCAAGCAATCCATACCATCGATTTAATGCAATATTTCTATAAAGTACCAAGTTATCTAGTATCAGAGATATCTAATCAATCATTAATTGGAATTATTGATGTTGAGGATAATGCTTCTATTAATTCAGTAGATAATAAATTTAAATTAGTTGCATCTAATTCATCAGATAAAGATTATCCAATTAGAATAGTAATTAATACAAAAGATGAAGTTATCAAAATAGAGAGTAATAAAGTAACAATAAACGAAAAAGTTTATGAATGTGAAAAGTTAAATATACTTCCTCATGCAAAAGAGAGTTATGGGGGAGGTCATGCATACATCATTAATGATTTTTATAGATGTATAAAAGAAAATAAAAAATTTAGTATTGATTTATTTGAGGCTAGTAAGTCTTTAAAAATCGTATTAGCAAGTTATAAAAGCGAAGGAAAAGAAATTAAAGTAGAGTAAATGTAGAAAGTAGGTGCTTAGAATGAATAAAAGAATATTACCAGCATACCCATTGTTTGTTAATAATCCTTATTTTTCTATATGGAGTGGATCTGATGAATTAAATACTTCAGATACAATGTTTTGGAATGGATTGATTAAAAAGACATATGGTGTAGTGTATGCAGATGGGAAATCTTATTGTTTTTTAGGTAAAAGAGAAGATTGCGTTTCTTTAAAACAAACTAATGTAAGTGTTAGTTTATTTAAAACAGATTACGAATTTGAATGTGATGATTTTATTTTAAACATTTCTTTTATTTCTCCTACATTATTAACTGATTTAGATTTAATGAGTAGACCTGTTTGCTACTTAAAATATAATTTTGTTTTAAAAAAGAGAGTTTCTACTTTAAAAATTTATTTAATGTTACATCAAACTCATTGTTATAACAAAATGGATGATTATGTTATTGGTGGTTGTTTTCCATTTGAAAAATATGAGACAGCTTTCTTTGGATTAAATAGACAACATCCAATGAGTCATACTGGTGATAGTTTTGCTGCTGATTGGGGATATACTTATGTAGCAGGCAAAAAAAGTTTCTTTACAAGTGCAAATGCTATTTCTTCTTTTATTAAAAGTGGGGAAATGAAATATGAATATAATGATGCTAATGAAGAAAAATATATTGCTAGTGTAGATAGTTATGAAAATGTTGCTGGATTTGTTGAAGGTAAATTCTTAGTTGCATTTGATGATTTATGTTCTATTTATTATTTTGGTGAATGGATTAAAGGATATTATTTTAGAAACGGTATTACAATTTATGATGCGATTAATGAAGCGTATAATGATTTTGATGAGACAATGGATAAGCTTAGCGCTTTTGAAAGTATTGTTCAAAAAGATTTAGAAAAATATGATGATAATTATAAATTGTTGTGTTATGCAGCTTTTAGACAATCAATTGCTGCGCATGCATTAGTAGAGAATAAAGATAAAGAACTATTATTCCTATCTAAAGAATGTCATAGTAATGGATGTATAGCGACAGTAGATATTACTTATCCATCAATGCCATTATACTTACTATATAATCCAGAATTAGTTAATGGCATGTTAAGACCTATATTTAAATTTGCTAAAATGCCAATATGGAAGTTCCCATTTGCACCTCATGATGCAGGAACATTCCCATATTGTTTAGGTCAAACTTATGGATTATATTGTAATGAGTTAGAAAACGATAAATATCTATCTAATATGTTCCAAAGAAATAGATGGAATGGAATTATGGTATCTCATCCAATGATTCATCAATATCCTTCTCATATGAACATTTATAATTTTGATAGTCAAATGCCTATTGAAGAATGTAGCAATATGTTAATTGCAGCATATTCAAGTATCTATTTTGGAGCAGATTCATCAACTGTTAAAGAAAATTATGATCTATTGAAATTATGGAGTAATTACTTAATTGAAAAAGGATTAGTTCCTACTAATCAATTATGTACTGATGATTTCCATGAAAGAGTTGATAAAAATGTTAACTTATCAATTAAGAGTTTACAAGCTATTAAATGTTTTGCTTTATTAGCAAAATCTCTTGGACAAGAAGAAGATTATTTATATGCTTCAAATTCATTAGAGAAAATGAATAATGAATTTAAAGAGATGTTTAAAAATTTAGAACATTTACCTTTATCTTATTATGGAGATAAGGATTCATACAGTCTTAAATATAATTTAGCATTTGATAATATTTTAAAGACAAATTTATTCTCAGATGAATTAAAAAATAATGAATTAAATCATTATTTAAGCAAAAATCAACATTTTGGTGTTCCATTAGATAATCGATCTGATTTAACTAAAACAGACTGGATTTTATATATTTGTTCATTAACTGATAATCGAAAAATCCAAAAAACATTATATGGTGGGATTGTTAATTTCTTAAAAGAATCAACATGTAGAGTTCCATTTAGTGATCTATATCATGTAAATGATGGAATTATTAAAGATTTCCAAAATAGACCTGTTCAAGGAGCAATATTTATTCTTTTATTAAAAGATAAAGCAAAAAAAATTAATTAAAGAGGCAATAGGAGAAATATGAAAGGGAAAAGTAGAATTATCAAAAATAGTCCACACGACTTTAGTAATAGTTCTTTACCTTCAACAAGAAGACAATTAGTGAAGAAAATTTTCTTTTCTAGATTTGGTAAACTTGTTGGAGTGAATTTACTATGCTTCCTTTTCTTTGTTCCTATATTAACTTGGGGATTATTAGCAACTATTTATAAATCAAGCATTGAAAATCTTGATGAATTAGTAAATTTTGTTATTACTGTAGAATCTCCTTTAAGTATTTTATTCTATATTATTGCATTTATTGGTGTTGCAGGATCAATTTATTATATTCGTAAATTAACTTGGGGTGAACCTGTTAATTTATTCAAAACATTTTTAACTGGTATTAAGCAATCATATAAACAATTTATTGTATTTGGAATTATTTATTCGATACTCATTTGTTTATTTGAATTAGCATTTGATTTATTAAGATATTCAAATTATGAAGATTTATATCTAATTTTATTTATTGGACTATTGGGAGTAGGATTATTCTTATTCTTATCGATTATGTCGTATAGTTTAACAATGAGTTCATTATATTACTTAAATGTAGGTTCAATAATTAAATCAAGCTTCTTATTAACAATTAAAAAAGTTTTGACTAACTTATTAATTTGTCTAGCTACTTATGGAATAGTGTTAACTCCAATATTAATTGGTAATGTATATTTATACTTTGCAAGTATGCTCATTATTGGTTTTATTGGAATTTCGTATTGTATCCTAATTTGGGTTAATTATGCAAATAGTAGTTATGACGTATATATTAATTTAAAACAATATCCTGATTATTTCCGTAAAGGATTAAAAAAGGAAGAGAAAGAAGGTGTTGAAAATGCCTAATATTTCTTTTCAAAATGTAAAAAAAGTATTCCCAGATGGAACATATGCATTAGATGGTGTTAGCTTTGAAATTCGTCAAGGTGAATTTATATGTATTATGGGTGAATCTGGCGGAGGAAAAACAACTTTGTTAAAACTTATTTCTGGTATTGAAACTGCAACTTGTGGTGAAATTTATTTTGATAATAAAATAAGTAATCTTCTAAAAACACAAGAACGAGATGTAGCATTTGTTTTTCAAGAATATACAATTTATCCTCATATGACTGTTTTTGAAAATATCGTATTCTCACTTCAAAAAGAAAAGATATCTTATGAAGAAAAATGTGAAAAAGCATATGAAATTATTAAAAAAATGGGATTAGAGTTAATTCAAGGAGAGGTGCCTAAACACTTATCCTTTGGACAATGTCAAAAGGTAGCACTTGCTCGAGCATTAGTTAGAAAACCTAAAATTATCTTGTTTGATGAACCTTTATCAAATATTGATGCTACTAGTAAAGAAGAATTTAAAAAACTTATTCTTGAAGCAAAGAGAATTTTACCTGAAAGTACATTTATTTATGTAACTCATAATGGTGATGATGCATTGAAACTTGCAGATAAAATTATGGTGATAGATAAGGGAAAAATTATTCAATTTGATTCTAAAAGAATCGTGTTTGAATATCCATCTTCTAAGTCAGTACTAGACTATTTAGTAGATATGAAAGAAGAATATGTTGGTAAGATTGAAAATAACAAGTTTATTTCTCCAGAGTTTTCAAAAGAATTAGACGATTTTGTTATAAAAACTTTGAGTAACGATACTTCTAAGATTACTTGTTATCATACATCTAGACAGGATTATTATTTCAATGAATTGGGAGAGTCAATATTTGGTATAAAGGACAAGTATATTATAGATGCTAAATATCAAGATGATGAACTATTAATATTAGGCAAACATGTAAAGTTAGATTCAATTAAAAGAGCGATTGTTAACTATGATTTTAAAAAAGTAATTCTATATCGTAATTCATTTGAATTTGAAGAAAAAGAGGAATCAATTGAATTTGATGGATTAGTAGATTTTGTTTCTAAAGATTATGTAGTAATCAAAATAAATGAACTATTAGTAGCTTTTGAAAATGATTTGAATGTAAAAATTAATGATACGGTTAAACTTTATTATCCAATAAAAAAATTAAGAGGATTAGATACGGAAGGACATTTCAATATTTCTGCTTATTATCTTTCAGATAATATTTGTGTTTGTGAGATAGAAGATAAAGAAAAAGGGATTGTAAAATTAGGAAAAGTTAAATTTAAAGTTAATATTGATCCAAAATATAAACGTAAAGTTGAAATCAAAATTCCATTAGATGGATTTGTCTTAAATAAAAAAGGTAAATTTAGATGTGATATTATCCATAACGAAGAAGATTTAGGAAATAAAACGTTAATACATTTTGCTACCAACAAGATAAATGAATATTTATCATTGACTGTTAATGAAAATATTAAAGGATATAAAAAAGAATTATTAAAATATGATATCGATTTAGACAAAATTATCATAGTTGGTGGGCAATAAACTACCTAGAAGGAGGTTAATGAATATGAAAAAAATTAATAAATGTGTTCTAACATTGCTATTATTGAGCACTGCTTTTATGAATAATAAACCAGTTAAAGTAGAAGCAGCCGGAACACCAATATGGATTACTGAAAAAGAAGAACTTGAAGAATATGAATATTCTTTTGCAGTTGTTGGTGATACTCAAATTGTTTCGCAAGATTATCCAGATGCAATGCATAATATGTATAAATGGATTATTGATAATAGAGAAGAAAAGAACATCCAATTTGTTTTTGGATTAGGCGATATTACTGAAGGTGATGCTGATTGGGAATGGGAAAATGATAAAATTGCAATTTCTCAATTAGACGCTGCAAATATGCCATATTCGTTAGTAAGAGGTAATCACGATACTTCAGTAAAATTCAATAAGACATTCGGGTATGACGCATACACAGATCAATTTTTAGGCTTCTATAAAGAAGGCGATTTAAATTCATCATATAGAACCTTAGATGTAGGTAAAGAGCATTTCCTTTTAGTTACACTTAACTATGGTCCAGATGATGAAGAACTTAAGTGGGCGGGTAATGTTATTGAAAGATTCCCTAACCACAAGGTTATTATTACTACTCACTGTTATTTAGATGAAAACGCTAATCATATCGACAATAACCATGGTGTTGCTCCTAGTATTCATAATGATGACGATAAATCACCAAAAAAATATAATAACGGAGAAGATATGTGGGATAAGTTAATATCTCAATATGGAAATATTGTTTTAGTTATGAGTGGCCACATTAACTCACCTACTACTCCAACAACCCAAAATGTTGGTATACATGGGAATACAGTTACTGAAATTTTAATTAATCCACAAACAGAATTCGATAAAGATATAGAAGGTGGATGTGCAATGGTATGTATGCTTTATTTCAATAAAGATTTTACTAAAATCCAAGTAGAATATTATTCAACTATTAGAGATCAATATGCTGTTGTTCAAGATGAAATTGATATTTCAAAAAGCGGTAAAATTGCTCACAATTTAGAAACTAAACATAATGATTATTATCATTGGGAAGAATGTGATTGTGGTAGAAAAATAGTTGAAGAATTAAGTGAACATAGTTTTGCATTCGATTGTTCTTCAGTATGTTCTAATTGTTCATATTCTAGAGGTTCTAGTCATACTTATGATTCAATAGGATATGATGAAACTGGTCATTATAAAATTTGTTCATCGTGTGAAGAAAAAGATGTTTCAACAATAAAAGGACATATTTATGATACAGATTGTGATCCAAGTTGTAATATGTGTGGATATATTAGAAGTGTAACTCATAATTTAGAATTACATTATAAGGATATTACTCATCATTATGATGAATGTAGTGTTTGCCATAGTGAGGCTAATAGAGTAGAACATGTTTATGACAATGGATGTGATTCAACTTGTAATACATGCGGTTATGAAAGATTTGTAGCACATGATTATTCAAAATTTGTTGAAGAAGATAATAAAACATATAAAGCTTGTTCAATTTGTGGTGATAAAAAAGAAATTCAAACTAAAAAAGATAATACACTAGTAGTCGTTATTGTATCGTCAGCAGGAGGCGTGGGTGTTATTGTTGGAGGTGTATTCTTAGTAATACATCTAAAAAAAAGAAGATATTAAAGAGGAGGTAGGTAACTATGATTAATAAAAAAGTAATAATTAATTCAAGTTTAATTTTATTAACTATCTTATCTTTAACTGGTTGTAGTTCTCATCAACACGATGGAATTTATCAATTTGATGAAAATAAGCACTGGTATGGTTGTAATACTATCGATTGTGATGAAAAGTTTTTAGAAGAAGATCATAATTATGGTAATTGGACAGTAATTACTGAATCAACTTGTACTACTTATGGTGAAGAAAAAAGAACATGTTCTTTATGTGGATACCAAGAAAGAAGAAATATTGAGAAGAAAACACATACTTATCCAGCAGGATTTGAAAAAGATGAAGTAGGACACTGGAGTGTATGTAGTGTATGTGATTCTATTAAAACTTCAAGTAAAGTTGAACATGATTATAGAACTTGGGAAGTTGTTGAAGAGGCGACTATTACTAAAGAAGGATTAGAAAAATCAACATGTGTTTGTGGATATGTCGGTACTAGAGTCATTCCAAAAATTAACATTCCACTAAATACAATTCAAATTAAAGAACCTGCTATGTTAAAGAATGGTTCGATTGAATTAACAGAAAATAATTCATTTGACTTAGAAACAGTTATTAATCCTATTGATGCAACTGATGTAGGAAATATAGTCTATAGTAGTTCTGATGAAACTGTTGCTAAAATCAATAATGGTAAAGTAGAACTTTTAAAAGAAGGTTTTGTAGAAATTCTTGCAAGTAATGGAACTAAACAAGATAAATTATCATTCTGTGTAACAAATATTAAAATGGATGGAAAGATTGATGATAATGAGTATATTAATCATTTTCCAGATGTAGCAACTTCTAAAGGAGCAGGATATGAAACAAATAATTATTCATATGTAATGTTCTCAGAAGGTGGTATTTATTTATCTCATACTGTTAACGACAAATATATCAGTTCATATTCACATATTGAAGCAGCTTTATGTTTTGGAGATGAATGTGATATGACTAATACATTATTTATTAATATGTATCCAATGGAAAATAGCTTTGGAAATATTAAATTCTTTGAAAAACCAACTTCATTTGATGGAGGAAAGGAATTAACCGGAAACGATGCAATTAATTGTTCTATCTCTACAATAGTTAAAGGAACTTATGGAGCATATAGGGGTTATGATATTGAAACATTTATTCCTTATAGTGAATTAGAAAAATATGGATACACTAGTGATTTAGAATTTGTTAGATACATCCCATTAGTATATCAATTTAAAAATCAAAATGATGCGGACAAAGCTGCATTATTATCTTCAACTGTTGGATTAAAACCTAATGTTGCTTACGGTAATATTAATTCTTTAAGAGCAAAATATGATACATATTTAATGCCTAAGTTTTATAGAAATGGTACACATGAAACCCCAAATAGAGATCCTTTAGTTGAATATACTTTCGATGATGGAAAGATTGTTAATACAGGAACAAGCAGTACTGCTAATGGTAGATTTACAACAATTGATCAAACTAAAACAACCATTCTTGATATAGTTGAGCCAAATGTTAATTTTGTTCCAGGCGCAGATGGAAAAGAAAATAGTGCTATCCAATTGAGTAATTCTATGGTTGGTGGTAATCACTTTACAATTGGTGGAATTAATATTGGTAAAGGTGATTTTACTGTTTCAGTAAAAGTTAATCTTCAAGCGTTAACTACTGATACTGATTCTAGAAACTATCTATTTGGTATTGGTAATAAAAAAGATGCAGCAGAAGGATATTTCAATGTTGCATATAAGAAAAATGGTACAAAGAATCAAATTAAATTAAGAGTTAATGGTGAAACTAAATGGGTTGGTTATTGTCCTATTGGTGAATTCATTGAATTAAAATTAGTAAGAAAAGGTAATACAATAACTTTCTATCTAGAAAAGAATGAAGGTACAAACGATATTAGAATTTCTAGTTATCAATTAAATAGCGATGCGTCAATTGATTGGAATAAATACGACTTATGCTTCTCATCAAATCTTGGTTGTCAAGATCCTGGTGACTGGCCAGCATATTATGATGATATTAGAGTTTATGACTACGCTATACCAATGTAGTAGAAAAGGAGAAGTTTATGGCACATTTAAAATTAATTAATATTAATAAAATTTATGATAATAATGTTCAAGCGGTTTTTGATTTTAATTTAGAAATATTTGATAAAGAATTCATAGTATTTGTAGGACCATCGGGCTGTGGTAAATCTACTACATTACGTATGATCGCTGGACTTGAAGATATTACAAGTGGTGAACTATATGTTGATGGAGAACTAATGAATGATATCTTGCCTAAAGATAGAGATATGTCAATGGTATTCCAAAGTTATGCTTTATATCCTCATATGACAGTTTATAAAAATATGGCTTTTGGTTTAAAATTAAGAAAAATCCCAGTAAATGTATTAGATGAAAATGGTAATCAAGTATATGTTGTTAATAAAGAATTAATTAAAACATATAAAAATGAAATTAAAGATTTGAAAAAAGATTTGAAGAGGGCTTCAGAAGAAGAAAAAGAGGAAATTGAAAACAAAATTTCTGCTTTAGAAGAAAAAATTGTAAAAGTTGAAGAAGCTCGTGATTGCCCAAAAATTAAATGGGTGCATTATCCAAAAGAAGAAATTGATAGAAGAGTTAATAATGCTGCTGAAATTTTAGGATTAACTGATTATCTAGATAGAAAACCTAAAGCTTTATCAGGTGGTCAAAGACAACGTGTCGCTTTAGGAAGATCAATAGTTAGGGATGCAAAAGTATTCTTAATGGATGAACCTTTATCAAACTTAGATGCTAAATTAAGAGTTCAAATGAGATCAGAAATTATTAAGTTACATGCTAATTTAGGAACTACTACAATTTATGTTACTCATGACCAAATTGAAGCGATGACTATGGCTACTAGAATTGTTGTTATGAAAGATGGATATATCCAACAAGTTGGTACTCCTAAATATATTTATGATAATCCAGCTAATCTATTCGTCGCAGGATTTATTGGTACTCCACCTATGAATTTTATTAGAGGAACTATCACTGAAAATGGATATTTCATTTCAAAAGATGGATCTTGTAATTTAAAAATACCTAGTGATAAATTTAATATTGTTTCTAGTAAAGATTACTTAAGTAAAGAAATTATTCTAGGTATTAGACCAGAAGATATCTATGATGATGAAGAAAATATTAAAAAGTTAGCATCTTCTTCTTTAGATATTAAAGTAGACGTTGCAGAACTTTTAGGCGCATCAACTTATGTTCATTTCAATATCGGTGAAGATAAAGTAGTTGCTGCTGTTAAAGCAAGAACGGATTTATTGTTAGGTTCTGAATTAAGACTAGCATTTGATTTATCTAAATGTCATGTATTTGATATTGAAACAGAAAAATGTATTACAGTAGAGTAAAAAAAGAACTGAAAGGAGACTTTATGAATATTAAAAAAGTATTATTAAGTGGACTAGTTCTATTAATGACATCAAGCTGTAGTAGTCTTTCTAAAATCGAACAAAAAGTGAAAACAAATTTAGAAAAAGAAAATATAGTTTTAGAAAATACTATAATTGAAGAAAAGAAAGAAGATATCGTAATAGAACAAGAAATAGAAAATGGTAGTGTTGATTCAGTAGTAGAATCAATATCTAAAAATCCAAATAAAAATAACGCAGTAAAAAATGAAGTAGTAGATGTTGATAAAGGATATTTAATAGTAGATATTCCTAAGAAAATCTATTCTAATTATCCTGCAAAAGAAATTGTATATAGTTTCTCTAATGAAGAGTATGCTTCTGAAGTTACATATATGGTTAGTGATTCTAGATTAAAAATAGAAGATCATAAAATGTATGCAACAGGAACATTTGATACTCCAATTGACGTAATTGTTAAAGTTCTTTCAGAAAATTGTGAACCAGTTATTAGAAAAGTAAATGTTTCTACTTATAATCCGGTTTCAAATTTTGAAACTAGAATGAAATTCTATGAAGAAAATTTAATTAAAGAAGAAAATAAAGGTGGAACAATTTTTGTTGGTGATTCTTATTTTGATGGTTATCCAAAATCTAAACCTCCATTCTGGAGTGATTTCTATACAGATTATCAAAATGAAGATAAAATATTCTTAATGGGTGCATCTTCTTCTCAAATTGAACAATTAGAAGTTTCTGCTGAAAGAATAGTTTACCCAATGGAGCCAAAAGAAATAATCATGCATATTGGTTTTAATGATGTACATTCGGGTCATTTACCAGTTCAAGATATTTATGCTAGAATTATTGCTTTAGTTGAACAATATAGAGAAAATTTACCTAACGTAAAAGTATATTTTATTGGAGTTGAACCTAAGAAGAATGGCTATACTCTTGGTACTGCTAACTATAATAGCTCTACTATTAGAGCGACTGCATTAACTGAAAAAATTAAAGAATATGCGAAAAACTCTTCATGGTTTACTTATGTTGATACTCTTGATATTTTTGTAGGTAGTGATGGAGTAATTAAAACAAATTCATATCTTTCAACTGATAATTCACATCCAACATTACAAGCATATGATTTAATTAGAGAAAGAATTAACGCTGCTAGAGTAGCAGGAAAATAATTATTTATAGATATAATGTATTATTGATTGGTTAAAAAGCCCATATGATATTAAATCTATGGGTTTTTTATAAAAAAGAAGGGATGAACTAAAATGAAAAAGTATCTATTACCAAAAGAAGGTAAATTTTATAAAGCTAATCTACATATGCATACAACTATTTCTGATGGACAATTAACTTTAGAAGAAACTAAAAGATTATATAAAGAACAAGGATATTCTATTGTAGCTTTTACAGATCATGAAGTTATGGTTCCTCATAATGATTTGACTGATGAAAATTTTTTAGCAATTACCTCAACAGAAATTAGTTTTAATATTTCTTATGAAAGAGAATTTATTTTTAATAAATGTTACCATTTGAATTTTTATTCTAGAGATCCTAATAAAAATGTTTACTCTACTTTCTGTAAAAAGAGGGTTTGGTTAACTAATTCTCAAGAGTATATTACTGAAGAACAAAATAAAATAGATTTTCCTAGAGTGTATTCGATTAATGATGTAAATAATTTAATAAGTATGGCGAAAAAAGATGGATGTATTGTTAGTTATAATCATCCTGTTTGGTCTTTACAAAATTATTCTGATTATAGTGAATTAAAAGGCATTTGGGGGATTGAATGGTGGAACTCAGGATGTGTATGTGAAGGATATATTGACTCAATTCAACCTATTGATGATCTTTTAAGAAAAGGTGAAAATGTTTTTCCTTTAGCAACTGATGATGCTCATGAATTAAAACATTGTTTTGGTGGATGGGTGAATCTTAAGGCTACTAAATTAGATTATGAAACAGTATTTAATGCATTAGAAAAAGGTGATTTTTATTCTTCTAATGGACCAGAAATAAAAGAATTATTTATTGAAGATGGAATTGTAACAATTAAAACATCTAATGCAAGTAAAATTTTTATGTCGACTGAAAGAAGATATAATAAATGTTTTAATGGAAGTAATCTAATAGAAGCAAAATTTGACATAAATGAATATATTCTTAAATCACAAAAAGAAATAACAAATAATCATTATATTAGATTTACTGTGGTTGATGAAAAAGGTAAAATCGCTTATACTAGAGGATATAGAATTAATGAATTAATTTAATAGGAGAATTTATGGAAATTGACTTAAAGAAAATAGAAGATGTTAGTTTTATTACTTTAATAAATAATAGGAATATGGAAGTGACTTTATCTACTTTAGGTGCAAGTTTTTATAATTTAAAAACTCCTTCTAGAGATGGGAAAGTTGAATCAATTATTTTAACTCCTAGTTCATTAAATGATTTTTATTATAGTGATGGGTATTATGGGAAAAGTGTTGGAAGATTTTCAGGCAGAATCGATAAAGCTAGATGTGTTATTAATGATAAAGAATATGTTTTAGAAAAAAACTGGAATGGGATTAATTCTCTTCATGGAGGATATAAAGGGATTTCTTTTCAAAATTTCGATTATGAAATAGAAGAAAATAAAGAATATATAGATGTAGTATTTACTTATTTAGAAAAAGAAAATTTGCTTCCAGGCGATGTCAGTTATAATATTGTGTATCGTGTATATCAAAATGTTAATGATATTAGAGTAATATTTAACGCGAGTACTAATAAAGACACTCTTGTTAATTTAACTAATCATGCGTACTTTAATTTATCAGGTGATTTAAAAGAAAATTGTTTAAACCATAATTTACAATTCTTCTGCGATAAATACACTAGATTAAATAATGAACTTATTACTGAAAGTATTGATGAAGTTAATAGAGTAATGGATTTTAGAAATAAACATAAGTTAAAAGATTATATTTATGATGAGTCATTACAAAAACATACTGCTTATGGTTATGATCATTGTTGGATGAAGGAAGATAAAGATGAACCTTTAGTTGCGATTCTTGAAGATGAAGTATCTGGAAGAAGATTAAAAGTATCTACTTCATATCCATCAATAGTTTGTTATAGTGGGTGTTACCCAAAAGATTTTGACTTCAATGAAAATAAAGTTAAAATTGATCAATATCATTCTGTCTGTTTAGAATGTCAATATATTCCTAATGGAATAAATATGGAAAATGTAGATAAAAGTATTTTGAAACAAGGGGAAAAGTATTCTCATTATATTCATTATAGTTTTGAAACAATATAAAAAGTCAGGTTATGATATGATCCTTCTTAAGTAGACAAAGAAAAAAAGTAAAACAAATATAATCCCTATATAGGGATTAGAAAATT
>SVBA01000024.1 GCA_015059095.1 Erysipelotrichaceae bacterium | reverse complement strand
ATGAATACGATGAAACTAAAAAAGCTATCGATTTCTTTATAAACCAATATTCCAAATCTACTATTAAAGAACTTAATGATATCGCGAAAACTTTTACTAATTGGTATGATGAAATAATTAATGCTTATTCTAAAAATACTTATGGTGTTGTTTTAACTAACGCTATGGCTGAATCTAATAATAATTACATTCAAACCCTTATTAACATTGGTTATGGTTATTCAAATTTTAAGCGTCTTAGAAAAAGAGTTTTATATATGTCTAGTAATAAAAAAAGGAATCAGTTTTAACTCTGATTCCTTATTGTAGACCCCATTAGATTCTACAGTTTTTTATTTTGTCGACCCCATAAAACCCCATCAGATTCTACAGAACCATTATAAAATGAATAAGTTTTGTCAAAAGTCCATTTAATAATTATTTATTATCTAATTCTTACTCATTAAATATTTTAATTTAAAAGAAGATTATTAAAAACTTAGATTTTTAAATACTAGTTTATTGTTTTGAACACAATATTCATAAGCATAATTAATCTTATCACTCTTACAAATAATTCTATATAAACAAGCATCTTCTAAATGTGTATCATTTAGTATTTCTAATACAATTCCTTTTCTATAAAAAGAAATATATAAATCCCCATACGATTTAAGATTAACACTTTTAGGCTTTGCGTTTACTAATATTGAATTAATAAATTCTAATTGCTTGTGTAAATATGATTTTTCTATATTTGATTGGCTTCTGTATTTTTTTACACTCATTTCTTTTCGCTTGTTATCCAAATATAAATCGTTGAAGCTTAACAAAACTTCTTCCTTATTTCTTATTCTAAAATTAGTTTCGATTTCGATAATGATTTCCTCGTTATTTCCTATAAAAGATAACTCAAATCTATCTTCAACTATACCTAACCCTCGAACAAAATCAATTTTATTAATTTTCACATTTTTTAATAAATCTTTAAAATCTAAATTTCCTTTAAAACCTTTCATCTTATTCTCCTTACTAACTAAAGAATAATTCCTTAATTATTTGCTCAATTTCATGATATGAATAATTTTGACCTGAGATATAATCGTGTAAAATCCTTCTTTGTTCTTTCGTTAACTTATATTTGTTACATAATGAATTGAATTGTTTGTTTTCATATTGGTTATGTCCCATTCTAGGTCCATTACCTTTAGCAAACATTAATAATCCACCTGCCGCCAAAGCTCCAGATACACCTAGCACTTGTGCTCCAGTAACAGTTACTGCCATTGTACCTGTAATACCATACATTAAAGCGCCGCCAGAATTTATCCACCCAAAAGTTGGAATACTTGCAGAAAAACTCATTCCCGCAAAAGCTCCTAATCCTGCACCGATTGCTCCTCCTAATACTGTTGCACCTAAGTAATCATACCAAGCAACACTTCCATTAAATATTTGACCATCATCTTGGTAATCAATATAAGCCACAGTTCCAAATCCAATTAAAGCTCCTATAAGCAAACCTATTAGAATAGCACTATGGCCAGAAGGATCGTAATACATAATTGGGTTATTATTTGCATAAGCATATAAGTTTAACCCATTAATAGAACTTGGATCAAGATAATCTACATCATCAGGGCTGATAAACCTACAAAGTTCTGGAGAATAATACCTTGAGGATAACCAAAATAATCCCGTTTCGACGTCATATTCTATGGTGTCCTAAGTATTAAACATCTAGGTCACCTATATTTTATAATAATTACAACGAATCATCAATAAATTTGTATTTAATGATTATTCGTCTATGTTTCTTACCGTCTTCTGTTTTTGTATAATAGCTTAATTCTATGCGTTCTATTAAAGAATTAACCATATCAGATGATAATTCTACATTATCTAAGAATCTATTGAATTCATGCTTTAATTGGTCTAATCTCATTAATTTATAAGTTATATTTTCTTGCACATTTCTTAATGATTGTAGCTTTTGTTCTAATAGATCTTGTTCTTGTTTGTTTCTTAATAAAAGTTCTTTATAAGTTCTTTCATTAATTAAATCACTTGCATAATCTTCATATAACTTAGAAGCAATTTTGATTAAAGTATTAATTCTAGATTCTGTTTTCTTAATTTCAGAAGATTTATCTTTAGATTCTTCTTTCTTTAATTTACTAACAAATGTTTCAAATGCTTTTTCGTTATGTTTAAGCTTATTCATTAAATCAAATATTTCTTTTTCAATAACACTTTTTATTTGACTATATTGAATAATATTTGATCTAGGGCATTCATGAGGGTTATTCTCATGATTTGCACATTTATAGAATGTGTCTTTTTTATTATTTCTTACTTTATGAGCAATAGCCATTCTTTTACCACATTCACAAAACAAGATTGATTTGAATAAATTTTCATGTTCATGATGTGCCGGATAGTGTCTAGCGCTTAAAACAGTTTGTACTGTCTCAAATGTTTCTTCACTAACAATAGCTTCATGAGTATTTTTAACTACGATATGTTCACATTCAGGAACTTTAACTCTTCTTTTAGTTTTGTAGTTTTCAACTTTATATTTACCATTTTCCATATGTCCACAGTAAACCATATCAGTTAATATCTTTCTTACAGTTACTGCTTTCCATTTATAATGGTTAGTTCCTTGAAGTTTTGCAAATCTAGTTGAACCTTTTAAAGTCTTATAAGCTGCAGGATTTAGTATTCCTTTTTCTTCTAAAACTTTTGCAATAGTAGGCGCTCCTTTTCCATTAACACACATATTAAATATTAATTCAATTACATGTCTTACATCTTCATCTACTATTAAATGATTTTTATTTGTAGGATCTTTTATATACCCATAAGGTGTTTGAGCAGATATAAATAGTCCATTTAATGCTCTTTGTCTTTTTGCAGATTTAACTTTTCTTGATAAGTCTTTAGCATACATATCATTTAAGATATTTTTAAATGGTGCAATGTCATTATTGTCTATTAATGTATCTACACCATCATTAACTGCGATATATCTTACATTATGTAAAGGAAAGTATTGTTCAGTATAATATCCAGTTTGTAAATAATCTCTACCAAGTCTAGATAAGTCTTTTGTTATGACTAAGTTTATCTTTCCTGATTCGATATCTGCGATTAATCTTTTAAATGCTGGTCTATCAAAATTTAATCCTGAATAACCATCATCAATATATACTTCTTTAATAGTAAAGTTATTATCACGACAATATTTTTCTAACATCATCTTTTGTGTTTGAATACTACCTGATTCTCCTAAAGATCCATCATCTAAAGAAAGTCTACAATATATAGCAGTCTTATACAAAATAGATTCTATCATATTATCGCCTCCTTACCATTACAATTTTAAGCTGGGTATCCCAGTTAAAACAGGTGACGTGCAAGACTATGTGATGCAAAGTGAAGCACGTCTTATCCTGTTTACAATTATTTTATTTTTTTTCTAATTCTTTGATTTTTTTATCATTCTCTTTTTTAGGAATAAAATATCCAATCCACCAAGAAAATGGTAACAATAATAAAAAGCCAATTGATATAGTTTTATCTAGTTCATAGACAAAAAACAAAATTGATATAACAATAATTACAATAGAACAAATAATAGCACTAATTAATAATGTCAAATTTTCTTTCTTATATCGTTTTAATCGTTCTTCGTTAGATAATCCACTATATTTATCTTTCATAAAAATTAACCTCCAAAAAGTTCAGTCAAGAATTCTTTAATCCATTCGTCAATAGATTTACCTCCAGGATTGAAAGAAAATCCCTCTATTCCAAATATATCTTCTCCGTGCCAAAATTGATCTAAAGCTGTTCCAAAACCAAAACCAACAATAGGTGCTAAAAACGGTCCAACAACAGGTATCATAGCAGTTAAAGCAGATACACCCCATGTTGCTGCGCTACTTGCTGCAATATAGACTATATCACCAAATATATTTCCCGCTTTCTGAGAACCCGATAAATTAGAATTAGTTAAATTATTGTAAATACTTAATCCAACGTTAATACCAATTCCAATTCCCATCAACCAGTTTGACGCTTTATCTAAACCTGCTAATTTATCTAAATGTTTAATATTTCGAATACCATCAATGACACCAGCAATCATAGAAAATGAATTTTCAATATAGCCAAATCCTGTTCCTAAAAAGTCCAAATTTGGCCATATAAAACTATGATTAATAGTACCAATATTAGAAATGATGATTCCGCTTAATGCAACTGAACTAATCATTCCTCCGTTAACAGTTCCGCTAACTCTAGAACTGCTATATGCAATTCCAATTGGGTTGTTATTTGCATATGCATATAGATTTAGTCCGTTGATAGAGCGTGGATTTAAACTAGCTACATCTGCTGGTTGGATGAATCTGCAAAGCTCAGGACTATAGTATCTTTGTCCCACCATTGCAAGTCCAGTTTCGACATCATAACAATAACCCTTATATCTAAATGGGTTATATGTTCTGATAGTAGATGCATTAGAATCAGTAGATGAACCTACTATTTCTCTTAATGTATTACCATATGCATCATATACATATGATACTATAATATCCCCTGTTTTATCAATAATACCTAAAATATTACCGAAAGAATCTCTCATATAGAAATATTGCTTGCCATTATATTTTAATCCTACTAACTCTCCATTCACATCATAAGTAAAGTCAAAGATTATACTATTATCTTTGTTCATTCTAATAATTCTATCCCCATCTAGAATATAGTTAAATGTACCTTGTGATGTTACTTTCTTATATCTAAAACCATTCGCATTATAGTAATAAGTATTACTACCATATGTCTTTAAATTTTTACCTTCCCAAGTTAATGTATTATTTCCAATCTTTGTTGGATAACCCAGTCTACCATTGTATTCAAAAGTAGTAGTAATATTATTTATAGTATCAGTTACTTTAGTTAATCTATCTTTATAAACAGAATCTTCATAATCGAATGACATATTATATTTACCTAATTTAACCTTAGACTTAATATTGCCATTAATATCATAAGTATAATCAATTGTGCCTTGTTCAGTGTCCACTTCTTTAGTTAATCTACCTAAACTATCATATGTATAAGAAGTGTTTTGAATTTCATTATAATAATTTGTTAGTCTATTTGAAGTATCATAAGAATAATTAATAATACTTCCATTATTATATTCTTCGTAAATTGGTAAATATGAATTAGATTTATAATTAATAGAATCTCTCGATTCATAATTCGTTGACTTAATTCTCTTTAGTACTTTTCTTCCAAACGAATCATATTCATTAATAATTTCAACAGGTTGAGAATATGTTTCAAAAATTTCCGCTACATCCAAGGCCCCAGAAGATGTTTCTACAGATGTATCTGAATGTGCAAGTAAACTAATATATCCATTAAGCTTAGTATTTCTAACTTTTGAACATCCAATATATGCTTTAACACCACTAAATGATGATGGGTTATCTACCACAACTTCTCTTTCTGCATCAATTACTGTAATAATATAATGATCATTATAATCGATAAATAAAGTATGCCAGTTATTATCATTAAAATTTTTACTGAATGTTTCAACTACATTACCATTTACTACTACATCCAAATATCCATTACTTTTAGCGTCTACATACATTAATTCAGTACTTGATGTATTACTAAAACTAATAATAGTTCTATTATTACAATTTATTGAATTTTCTAGTTTAAATCTTACAACAATTTTGCCAGTACCATTATCATCAAATTTATAACCTAAACATGACTTATTATTTGGAATAAGCGTTGATTTATATGTATCATTAAAACTTCCATAAAACAGTTGATCATCTTTTAAGAAACAACTACGTAATTTTTCACTTTTATATGAACCATCATGGTATTCAAAGTCATAAGGTTTAACATTTTTAGAAGTTTCAAAAGTAGAAGTAAAATCAACGATTTCATACTCATCAAGCAAATCGCTAAACGAATAATAAGTTGTAGATGAAATATGTTTTGGGTCGTTTCTAATAAAATATTTATCTCTTCCATCAATAAAAATATTTTCTAATTCGGAAGGAAGATAATCATAAGAACCAAGCGACAATAAAAATAAGTTAAATGGTGTTGGTAGGCTTGTTTCTTCTGAAATACCAGAAGGAACAGGAGTTTGAGAAATAATGATCTTATTAAATTCAAAGTCTTCATCATCCGAAATAACACTAGTTACTGTTTCAGAGTTCACCAACAAGATAACTTTGTTACTATCTTTTTCAAATTTAATACCCACAGCATTCACTCCACTACTAATAAAAGTAGTTTGATTAGTTGCCAAGGTAACTCCTAAAGCATTTACTAATTCAACACCTCCGCCAAATCTAAAATTCAATTTATATTTTAATGTATTATCCTTATAAAAACTAAAGATGTTTCCATTACTGATAGAGTTATTAAATTTTAAGAATGCAATAAAAGTTTGATTATCTAAGAATTTATTCTTCCATTCATAATTACTACCTGATGGATGAACTTTATCTAAATCAATTGTCACTGATTCTTCATAAGTAGAAAATTTGCAATAGTTTAAATTAAATGCTGGATCATTATATACTGAACAAATTTCATTATCAATCTTAGTTCCAAATACGCCAACACTCTCTTTATCAGAAAGAATAATAACTTCATCTTGATACTTATTTATTAATCTACCGATAAAGCCTTCTTGTGTTAGTTCCTGTGCTTCATCTGGATATGCATATGAAATTACTCTATTTTGGTTTCCCAATCGATATCTTTGTTGAGTGATTCTATCATTTTGATAAACATTTTCAATCTTATCACTATTAACATATGTTTTCTTTAATTGACCGTCATCATCATAAATATATCTAGTTATTTGACCTTCTTTACTTTCAAAAGAAATATTGCCATTAGTATCATAATTATATTTAGCTAAAGTTATGTTATTTAATTTAATTTCAACTAAATTTTCTTCACAGTCATATACATATTCATAAACGTCACCATTATTAAAAGTAACTTGCTCTAACTTGTTAGTTAAGAAAGTATAAGTTGTACTATCAATAACTACATTTTTTATTTCATATTGGTATGTAGCAAATGTTGTTCCATTAATCGAAATTGTATAAATGTTTGTGTCCAAATTATGAGTAAAACTATATGTTCCATGTGCGTTACTAAACGACGAAACTTCTTTCCAAATATCATATACAATAGTATTTACTAAAGTAGAAGGTGTTGTATAAACATTCTTTAATAAATCATTAGTATAATAATCATAATTGTATGTTATGTACTCACCATATTTAGATGTTTTAACTCTAGAGTAATCATCATAAGTTAAATCAGTTCCCACACCTTCTTCAGTGATACTTGTTTGATTACCATTATCATCATGTACATATGACTTAGTTATTGTACCATCAGAATTTGTATGACTAATTGATTCTAAGAATTTACCTTCATCGTCATAAGTATATGTAATTGTATTGCCTAAAGAATCTTTAATAACATTGATTTTATTTTTATTATCGTAAGTATATGTTGATACTATTCCATCACTTCCAAAAGACTTAATTAACTGATTATTAGAATCATAAATTAATTGTTGAGAACTACTACCATTAGAAATTTGATTTATTCTTCCATTAGAAGTGTACATATAGCTAGGTACACCCTTTTTTTCTTTTAATTGGAAAGCATCAAACAATGGTTCATGTTCACCATTATACTCTACGCCAATTTCAATACTAGAATAACTATCTGCTGTAATAATCGAATTTGATATAGCATGCCAATGCTCGATTCCTTTTTTAAAATCAAAATAATATGTAATAGGAGACATGTTGTCATACTCCATCTTAATAAAACTTCTATATTTTAGTTGATTAATTTCAAAACATTTAGACATTACACTTAATTCTAATTCTTCATTTTTATACCCTTTTTTATCAATAAGATAAGACGCTCTTTTTGTTACGCCAAAGTCATTATTAAATGGGATTTTTAATACTCTTGTGCCTAATAATAGTGGATGATCATGTTGAGCAGCAGTTGCTTCTTGATATGTAAAATTTGTAAAAGTCCAACCTAAAGGTCCATCATTAGTTAAGTAATCAAAATAACCATTTTGAACATAGTTAGATCCTTTATGTTTCGCATTTAATAATCTGAAATTATCAAAATAGTAATCTCCTGCTCCTGTAATTAAATTAATAGTAATTTCTATATTATTAAGAGAACTAGTTATTTCAATTTTATCTGTTTCAAAGTATTCCCATTCTTCATTTAATTTAAAATCTAATGTCGCTTTATTAGATACTGTCGAACTTCCTCCAATAGTAGAAGTCCCTTTTAATATTACCTGTGTTGTAGTGGCGTTTGCTGGTCTTTTAATATACCCGCATAAATAATAGTTTCCTTCAGGAACACTATAAACATAATCTTTAATAACTGGTACTGCGGTTCCTTTATTGACCCTTAAACATTTTCCACTAATTCCATCACTATTACAATCTACCGATCCTTGAGTAGTATTAGTAAATGTCCAACCAGTAGTTGATTCAAAATCACCATTTTCTAGATAGTTTTTACTTTGCACAATATTATGATTAACCCTATGATTAAGTTGTTCGTATTTATCCTCCATCATATTATCAATACAGTTTCCATTTTGATCGATAATAAATTGTACTCTTCCATGAATATCAAAATAATAGCATAAATATTTACCTGTATAATCTGTCAGCTTTGTGTGGTTATTATCATAATAAACGAAACTATCATAGCAATAATATTTAGTGCCATTTTTACTATACACTTTATCAATTATTCCATTTGTTCTAGAATATGTAACTTCATCACCAGTCTTTAAATCTTTAACATTAATTAGTTTGTTTGAAGAAAATGTTAATTGTAATTTTTCTATTTCCTCTAGCCCAGTTAAATTAGTAGGATTATTATATCTTTCTTTTTTAATAGTTAATGTGTTAGTTCCATAAATAAAAGAAATGTACATATTTGAAATACTACTAGAAATTTGGTTAATTTTATTACTTGTATATGTAAACATTAAAGTATCCCCATCACTACTTACAATAGATGTAACTTTGGCGCTGTCCCAATTATAAGTAAGAGTATTATTATCTACATCTTTAATTTCTACCAGTTTCCATATTGAATCAGCATATTCATATTTATAACAAATATCATTTTTATCATACATAAAAATACTGTTACTAAATAAATAGAAATAACTACCATCTTGTTGACAAAAATACAACTTTGTAAAGCCACTATGCGTGTCAGAATGTTTGATATTATAATCTTTATACGAAAAGTTGTATGCAGTTGTATCTAAATTAATAAATGTCTTTTCATAACCACTTGCATCAGTAAGAATAGCACAAACTTCCCTATTATCAAACGTTGTCACATAATCAAAATCCGCAAATGAATTACCAATAGATATATAAGATGATTCAATTTCATCTCTAATAACTAACCCAAAATTAATAGGTGCCTTTTTTGTTGTTCCCTTATATAAATCAATGACTTGAGTTAATTCTCCATTATTAATATTTACTAATCCTTTAGTAAAAGAAAGTGGATATTCTTTATAGCTCTTATATGATGCGTGTCCAATGTTTGTTTCTACATACGCAGTTATCGATGCTCCATTATTTGCTTCTGGACCACACAAGAAAGTATATGTGCTTTCTGCATCATTAAATAAACATAAATAAATAACATTATTATCTTTATTCATTCCTTTAATTACTTTACTAATATCAATTGAATGAATTAAACGGGCATTTTCTCCGACCATAATTTTAGTAATGGTTGATTCTTCTACATATATTTTTCCTAAATTTCCATTTGAAACTAAAGTATGAATCGAATTTAATAATGCACTATTATTATTTAAATCAACACTATTAATTTCAACCATTCTAAAGGTTGTTTTTTCTAGCAATTCCTCAGAAGCCAAATTAACAACACCTCCTGTAATTTTTTCCCCATCTAATAAATTATTAAATGTAATTTTCATTACTGTATAAATATTTTTTGAAAAGGCATAATTCCTATCCATCGCCCCTGGGAATGAAACATCAATCCCATTATTTGGCCCCGAAACAAACTTAGTTTGAACCGTAATATTTTGTGTTTCATTATTGTTTGTGATAATTTTCATATTTTTTCCTCCTTTTTTAAATTATCGTAATCATTCTTTCTAAATCCGAATCATTATATGAATTCAATGAATTAGAAAAATTTAGTAAATCTACTTTTCTAGGCATAAAATCATTTAAGTATCCTTTCATTTTTTTTATTAGTTTTTCTTGTTCAATGTTTAATAAATCATCATTAAAAACTACTATTAAATCAATATCGCTAGTATTGATAATAAATTCCTTTGAAAAAGAACCACATAAAAATAGCTTTTTTATGCGAAAATCCTCAATCAATTTTTTTCTTTTGTCCTTTAATAAAAATAAGATTTCTTCTAACTTTGTCTCTTTTTCTTCTTTAATAAGATAAGATTTATACGAGAAAAAAAATAAAATTTTTAAACTTCCAATATCATTGTTCTTAATTATTTCATAATAATTATTAAAATTATTCTTACTGATAATTAAGTGCTTTTCCATTTTTCTTAATATCAAAAAATAAGATATTAAAAAAGCAAATTCTATTTTCTTATCCTTTACTATATCTAAAATTAATAAGTGTAATAAAGCAGCCAATGAAACGATTGATACATCAATATTTAAATAATATGTTTCCATTATTTTAGAAGATATATTTTTAGTTAATAACTTGGACGTCAAAATAAAATATGTCTTTTCTAATAACTCTGAATTAAAATTTTGATTATTGTTATTAACCAAATAGATATAGGCATCTTTTAAATCCTTACATTCTTTTTCTTCCTTTGACTCAACTAAAAATTGATTAAAAACAATCTTTTTTGTTCTTTCATATGGTATCCCGTTATTGATTATTTTTAATACCATATCTACAAACTTATACATTCCTTTAACCGAATGCTCATTATTGATTATCATTTTTATTTCCTCCAAATATTTTTTTAATAATTTGATTGGCGCCCGTTGCACTACTTCCACTAATAATTCCTATTTCTAAAGCAACCCATATATTATCAACGTTAAAAATCATTTCTTTATTAGTTAAGTAAATTAATATACCTATTAATCCACCAATTAGTGATAAAATAACAGGAATCAATTTATATGTTTCCGTCTTATTTCTAAAAATAAATTTATATATTTCCCCAATTAAGTAACAACAAATTACTATAATTGGCATACTAGTGAAATCCATACTTAATAACCCTCCTTTTTATAGATTCATTGAAGTGGTATATTTCATTAATTAATCATTAAAAAACTATGGGCCATCTAATTTATAAATTTCATCGACCCTTTTTGTAACATTAGAAACAGATTCTTCGACTTTTGCTAATCTTTCTGCAATGTTACGATATCGTTCATCTACTTTATTTAGATTCTTTTCTACTCGATCTACACACGCTTTGATATATCCAATATCTGAAAACATTACTCCTTCAGATTTACCTTCATCTCTTTGTTCTTGCTTATTACTTCTTTTAAACGCTAAGTAAGCAAAAACAATACTAGAAATAGATGCAAATAGTCCTACTAAAGATAAAGCTAATTCAAAATTCATACTAATCACCTCCTTAAATAAAAAAGTAAATATACCTCTTCACTTATAAGGAGTGGTTTGAAGGGAAAGTAAATTTCTAAATTAAATTTTTTTTATTTTTTTTACGTAATATGGAATAAATTCTTTTTAATGTACTATTAATCGCTTGTTTAGAAACACCTAAGAATGATGCAACTTCTTGTTGAGACATTCCTTTAAAGTAAACTAAATTGATTATTAGTTTTTGTCTATCGGTCAAAAAATTTAATGCTTCTTCTAAATCTAATAATTCTATTTGTTTATCACTATTAGATTCCGTTAATTTTGTTTTTTGATAATTAATTTCTTCTAATACATTTTCTTCATATAGTTCATATCTTCTCTTATAATATTTTTCTAATTCAAACTCATGATATTTCTCTTTTAAATATCTATCTTTTTCTTCTTTTGAAAGATCGCTTTTATTGAGAATATCCATCGTTTGCTCATCAATATAAAATTTAACTTCTTTTTCTTCATTATATTTGTTTATGAATTTAACTTTAACTTCTTCATTATTTTCCATTTTTACTCCTTTTTAAAACTAAAAAAACTAATCAAGTAGATTAATTTAGTTACTTAAAAGTCATTAAATAAAAATAGAGCATAAGAAAAATACTAAAGATTTATAATAACTAATAAGTAACCTTTAGTTTTCTTATTTTAATAATATTAAATTGACATAAATACTTCTTTCCATCTTACATAATTTTGAGTCATTAAAACTTTCCCTTCATTAAATAAAGTCTTAATTCGACCCCCAAAATTTGCCAAAATTAGAAAAAAAGTAATAAATATTATAAAAAGGACCAATTTTGGTCCATTATCTTATATTAATAAATATATAAAACATATCTATCACATTAAAAAAGAACACTTTCCAGTGTTCTCTTGTTTTATTTAGTTTTTTTACCAATTGCATAATATGTAACGCCTGGTAATTGATATGGATTTAATACTGCTTTTCCATCAAATACGATAGGACGTTTCATAAATTCTACAATTTCATCATTTGTTAATTTTTTAAATTCTTCAGATTCATTTAAGAATACTGCATAATCACAAGTTCTTAAAGCTTCTTCTAAAGTATTTGCATACACTAAATGTTGATCACTCTTCATTTTCTTTCTAAATGCTGTTGTTGAAGTTGAATCATATGCGACTACTTTAGCATCTTCTTTTAATAATTCATCAATAACTTTAAATGCTGGTGATTCTCTAATATCATCAGTATTTCCTTTATATGCTAAACCTAAGACTGCAAATTTTTTACCTTGGCAAGAACCAACAATAGATTTAATCTTATTAATTAATACTAAAGAACGATTATCATTAACTTTTACTGCTGCATCAACAAGAGTTAAATCTACACCATTTAATTTAGCAAGATTTTGTAATACTTTAGTATCTTGAGGTAAAGCTGGACCACCAAAACCAACACCAGAAGAAAGATATTTATTTCCAATACGTGGATCTAAACCAATACCAAAACTTACTTGTTGAATATCTGCGCCTACTTTATCACATAAATCAGCAATTTCATTAATATATGATAATTTAACAGCTAAATAACTATTTGCAGCATATTTAATTAATTCTGCACTTTCAGGAGAAACAAATAAAATTGGAGCATCAAATCCTTTATATAATTCTTTCATCACTAATTGAGCTTCTTTAGTTGAAACACCCACTACAATTCTAGATGGAGATAACATATCTTTCATTGCAGTACCTTGAGATAAAAATTCAGGATTAGAAACTACATCAACATTATATTTATCTAATAAATTCGCTTCCATGAATTGTTTTAATTCTCTATTAGTACCAACAGGAACTGTTGTTCTAATAATAACAGTTACATCTTGGTGAATAAATTTACAAGCTTCTTTAGCAGAATTAAATAAAGGAGATAAATCAACAATACCTGGTTCTTTTTCTTTTGCTTCTAAGCAAAACATAATAACATTAGCATCATAAATTGAATCTCTATATTCAGAAGTAAATCTGATATTATAGTCATTTCTTTCAAGAATTTCTTCTAATTTATTTTCATTTTTTGTTACTTCGTTACGTCTAAGCGCTGCTATTTTCTTTTTGTCTGAATCAAGAGCAAAAACTTGGTGTCCTTTTTCTGCAAACCCAACAGCATTAACTAAACCAACAAAGTCCATTCCTACGATTGTAATTTTCATTATTTACTACCTCCACATCAAGTCTATTTCATTATCTCATTTTTTTACACTTTTGCCAAATGTATAGCGCTTTCATAGCCTATTAATAGACTATATTATCTTTCATAGAAAGATAAAATATCATTCATAACTTTCTCTTTAATATCTTCATTTAGGATTTCATGTCTCAATCCTTCATATAAAACTAAAGAACTATCTAAACCTAAATTCACATACATATTATGTAAATCTTCTACTGATTTACCATAATTACCAACTGGGTCTTCTGTACCTGCAATAACAAATAATTTTTGCTTTTTAGAAATAGCTTCTACAATTTTCTTTTTATGAATTTTTGCTAAATTTTCAGTAAATGAAATATAAAACATTACAGATTGAGTAAATCCACAATAATCATCTTTAATATATTTATCAACATTTTCTTTATTTACGCTCAACCAATCAAATTCAGTTCTAACATCTTCATATTTTTTATTATAAGAGCCAAAAGACATATTGGTCATAAATTTAGATGGTTTATTTTTATTTGAGAAAAAGCCAATAACTTTTGCAGCAATAGACCCAGCCTTATATAAAGGACTTGGACCACTACTACCACATAAAACAACCTTTTCTACACTTCCTGAATATTTACTAATAAATAATTGAGCCATAAAAGAACCCATAGAATGTGCGAATAACATTGTATTTGGATTTTCTTTCTTCAAAGATTCTACTAATAAATGAACATTATCTACACATTTATCAAAACCATCTCTAGGCCAAATACCCAATCCTTCTTTATTTGGACAATTTAAACCATGTCCTAAATGATCAAGAGCATAAACATCGTACCCTTTTTCATTTAAAAATAATGCAAATTCATTGTATCTAAAAGAATATTCACCCATTCCATGAACAATAACTACATTACCTTTTGTAGTAGAAGTTTCTTCTCTTACCCATTTATTACCAAAAACTTCTTTACCTGTACTACCTATTATCGAAAATACACTATGTGCCATAAAATCACCTCTAATTATATATTATAAAAAAATAAGATTTTTGACAAGATGGGTATTTTAGTAAAAAGACTCAGATTAGTCACCGTAATCTGAGCCTCTTGATTTATCTTCAACAAAAATTTGTAATGGATTGCACACATCTTGAATTGTAAGATACACTGCATCTTCTACTTCGCTTATTTCTTCATCTTCATCATTTATGAAAACTACAAGATGATATTTATGAACAATACGTTCCATCTCTTTTAGAATTTTTTCTAAACTTGTTTCGTCATGACTTTCAAAACTTTTCAACTTATAGTAAAAAATAGGTTCTACATAAAATGTATCTCCATTAGGATAAACATATCTTGCGCTATATAAATTTTTTACATCTTCCTCTTCAACTAAATGATTCCATTCTGGATAATTTTTCATATTCATCACCATTAGTAATTTTAATAGGTTTTCTATTTCTTATCAACTTAAAAATATGATATAAATAATAAAGGGTGAGAAAATGAATAAATATTTAGTGTGTATCGATTTAGATTCAACGTTTTTAAATAACGAAAGAGAAATAAGTGAATATTCTAAAGCTTATGTTAAAAAATTCGTTAATAAAGGAAACTATTTTATAATGAATACCGGTAGACCACACCAAGGCGCTATCCAATACTTAAAAGCATTAGGTATACATCAACCTATGATAGTTAACAATGGTTCAGCAATAGTTGAATATGATGAAAACTATGAAAAGGTGATTTCTTATCACACTTTTAGTATGGATATAGAATTAGTAAAAGAGTTTTATGAAGAAGTAAAAAATTATATAAACTCATGCGCTATTACTTCAATTTTTGATTTCTATAGTGTCGATATGTCAAAATGTCCTTTCTTTGTAATTCATCCAAACAAACATATAACTTTTCATGAAGGAGATATTTCTTCATTACTCAATACTACCCCAATAAGAACAGAGTATTATGTTAAAGAAGAATACTTAGAAGCATTTAAAGCTATTTTGAATAAAGAAAAATATAAAAATGAATTTAATTATATCTATTGGGGCGGCTGGGAGAATATCCATTCATTTGAAATCTTTTCGCCATTAGGAACGAAGGGTCAAGCAATGGAGTTTTTAGCGAAAAAACTAGGCGTTTCTCAACAAAACACATTTGCATTTGGCGACCAATTAAACGACATACCTATGATTGAATTTGCTAATGATGGAGTGGCAATAATAAATGCTAGACAAGAGGTAAAAGATATAGCGAATCACATCACAAAAAAAGACAACGACCAAGATGGTGTTGTCCATTATTTAGAAGAACTTAATCTAATATAGTATTTAACGTTTTTAATACTTCCTCATTTTTAATATAAGGGATATTAGCTTTAATATTTAATATTGATCCATAATAAATTGAAGCACATAAATCTCTAGCGATAAAAGCATCAGATTGGACATTCTTATTGCCAATTTCTATTAACACTTCAGCAATTTGTTGAAGTTTTTTTGTTTGATTATATAGTCTATATGGTACCATCGCTGAATCGATTGCCTTTTCTTGAATTTCTTCTTCATTTTTATTTTTAAAAGCCACCATTAGTGCATTAAAAGCAATACTATCTTCATCCATTAATTTCTTTGCTTCTTCTTTAATTAGTTTAACTTCTCGAATAATTTCACCTATTCTTTCTCTTACATTTTCATAACCTTTTTTATCTAATGTTAAATTACAAACCATCAAACAAAGCGATGTTGCTGTTTCTAAAGTTAAAGCTAAAGCAGATCCCCCACTAGGAGTAGATTTTTTTGATTCTAATTGACTTTGATATTCTTCGACCGTTAATTTTTGAAAAGACATAGCGCTTCCTCCTTAAAATTAATTTTAATTTTACTTATTTTTTCAATTAAAAACAATATCTCGAGCGATAACAGTTGTAAATTATATATCAAAAATATATAATTAAACCGTTAACGAAAGGAAAACTAGTTATGAACAAGAATACAAAATTATCATTAGCTATTGTTGGATTATCAATTTTAATTGCTATATTCACATTAGTATTACCAACTTTATATATCGAAGGAAACTCAAGAGTAATTATGGGATGGATTACTTCATTTGGTGGAACATTAAGAAATTACAATGGTATCAATCTACAAATTCACTTATCTGCAGGTGGTTTAATTAATTTCTTAACTCCTGTAATTATTGCATTATTAACTTACTTTGTTGGAAAATCACAAAAATCAACATACTTCTTAACATTCTTATTATTCATTGTTAACATCATCTTAACATTATCTACAAAAATCTTCTTTATGAATGTTAATGTTGGTGGTGCTATCCAAGGCACACAATCTTGTGTTATTTCTGTTGGACCATATGTTTGTGTAGTGCTACAATCTATTGGTGCTATCGCTTCTTTATTTGGTTTATTATATAAGCCAAGCGCAAGATTCAATAAAAAATATTAATCTTAACAGCGGATTTTATTTCGCTGTTTTTTTATGAAATTTTTTTTAATAAATATAAAACTTCATTTAAGTCATGACTAATTTTTCTTATTGATACATTAGTTTTAAAATCCAAATTATGTCTATAAAATTCATATAAATAACAATTTGATTTATAGATATCTTTTTCTATAGATTTAATCATAAATAAAGAATATTGATTGTTTCTTATTAATAAATCGATTTTATTTTTCCCTTTATAAAAATATCTCTTAAAATCAATATAATCATTAATAATATATTTTTTGATATCTATATCAATATCTAATAGATTTTTATCTATTTTACTCATCAACCATTTTATATTACTTAGAATGCTAAAATTTATCATTTAAGACATCCTTATATTTTGTATTAAAAACAAAATCATCAATTAAATAACTTTCACATTCATCTAAATTAACAAATATAAATCCATAATCATTACAATAAGACAACAATATTGTATTTACCTTATAAATATATTCTTCAAACATATTTATATTAGTAAAATCACTAATTAAAGGATTAATTTGTTCAAGAACATATACTGTTGCTTTTTTACTAATTCTCTCATCAATTAAAGAAAAACTATGATAGATATAATAATCTAATAATTCTAACTTATTATTAATTTGATTATTATTAATAGTTATTTCTTCATTAGAAAAATCAAAGCATGGGAAAATATCAAATATTCCAATAGATAAAATTACTTTTTTACTTTTTTTCAATTCATCATTTATATTACTGGAATCAATTAATGATGATGCGTTCTTATCTAATAAATAATAGAGCTTCTGAGAAGTTAATTTATTAAACATAAAAGACGATGAAGCATTATCTACTAAAGATAAGAGATAATTATCGCCTATAACTACTACTTTATATGATTTACAAGAAGATAAATTTAATAGCAAAATAATAATTAAAATAATTCTAGTCTTCATCTTCAATCTCCACAATTAAATCTAAACTTATTAATTTATCAATAATATTTTCATATCCTCTTATTAAATGTTCATAGCCATAAATATAATATTCCCCTTCATGAGTTAAGGCAAAATATAAATACGCCATAGTATCCCTTAGATTAGATCCATAAAAAGTATTATTTCTTTTTTCAACATTTCTTGGATTAACTAATAAAGAATCAAACTGAAAAGAAAAACAACTATTAAAGAATCTTAATTTACTTAGACGCGAATGATAAACATTATCTTTTATAACAAACATCTTATCTTGGCCTAATAGATAAGTTAAAAGAATTGGTCCAATATCTGTGGAAAGCGAAGGAAAATGATCCAAAATTAAAATATTGCTTTTTTTAATTTCTTCTTTATTGATTAACAAAAAATTATCTTCTAAAGAATATACAACATTATTTTCATTTAAAAATAAAAGAAACGCTTCGTGATGTTCTTTAATAAAATCAAATATTCCTACTCTCCCTAACCCTAAACCAATAAGAGCATATGTTTCTGCTTCAATTCTATCTGGCATAATTGTGTATTCTATACCTTTTAGTGGGGTTTTTCGCTGAAAAGTAATACTATTATCATCCATTTCTAATAACAATCCTGCACGTTGTAAAAAGGTAATAAAATCCATAATTTCTGGATCTAAAGCATAATTAGTGATTTTAACTTTTTTCTTTGTCTTTAATCCAATAAGTATAGCATTAATAGTGGCCCCTACTGATTTATTTTTAAAACTATGTTCTAAAGAAGAAAATGTATTTACTTTAATTAAATATCCATTATCAATTTCTCTAATTTTCCCTCCTACCTTTTTTATAAGTTCTAGATGAATGTCAATAGGTCTTTTTTCAAAATTACATCCTCCAACATTAATAAATTCTAATGAAGAATTCTCATTTAGTAGAATTGGAATTAAATAATAAGATGCTCTTAAAGAACTTACTTCTTTTATATTTAAATCTTTATATTCTAAATCTTTCGCATTAATTATTAATTTATTATTTTCATAACTATACTTTACATTTAAATACGTTAAAATATCTAACATTTTTCTAACATCTAAAATATCTGGAACGTTATTTAAAATTACTTCTCCTTCTAAAAATAAACTAGCAGCAATTATAGGTAGTGCTGCATTTTTAGAACCAGACGCTTTAATAATTCCATTAGCGATCTTATTTCCTATAACTTTTAAATACTTTCTATTTTTCATATTTAAAAATATGAACTAATCATTAAGAATATGCTATTATATAAATGGTGATTTTATGTTTAAAAAAATTTTAGATGAATATTTATTAATAAAAAATGAATCAAAAGAAAATAAGTCAAACTATTATAAAGTCGGACTTATCTCTTTAATTATTTCTTGTATTTTTATTTTTCTATGGGTAATTACAACCATTTTAATTTTTTCTATTAATAATGGTCTACTACAAGCTACACTATTAATTTTATCTTTCTTATTATCTTACATTATTAATCCTGTTATGCTTTTGTCTAGCATTTTATTTTTAGTACTACAATGGAAAATATACTTCAATAAATTTACTTTATTCGCATTAATAAGTAATATTTTATTATTTTCAACTATAATAATTTCTATTTTTATTTTTTAATCGATTAATTCATCAATAATGTATACTGGTCTATCTTGAGATTCAGTAGTTATTTTTGATATGTAAATTCCGATGATACCCATAAATACTAAGATTATTGATACTCCAAGGAAAATAGAAATCAAAATTAAGAAACCTAAACCATTAAATCTAGGAATGAAAGTAATATCTACTAATTGAATAATATATAAAACTAAATCTACAACAAATAACATTCCAAAGATTCCACAGCCAATTAAGCCAAATAACATTGGCCAAATTAATGGGGCAACTGAACTCGAAGTAATAGAATCCATTGCTAATCTAAACATAGATTTATAATTATAATGTGTTTCACCCTTTGGTCTTTCTGGACGAACAAATTCTACTTCACAAGTTTTAAAACCAATGTAAGGAACTTGTACTCTAAATACTCTATTCTTTTCTGGTAAAGCATTTAAGTGATCTACTACTTCTTTATCTAATAAACGATAATTACCAACATTTTCTGGCACTTTAATTTTTCCAGACAATTTTTTTATTACTTTGTAGAACATGCTCGCAGTAGTTCTTTTTAAGAAAGAATCTTTTTTTCTATCGACTCTTTTACCATTTACAACTTTGTATCCTTCTTCATATTTTTCAATCATTTTAGAAATGATTTCTGGTGGATCTTGTAAATCGGCATCCATAACAATTACCGCATCACCATCAGCGTTTTGAAATCCTGCGCACACTGCAGCCTCATGACCAAAATTTCTAGAAAAAGATACTATTTTTATATTATTTTGAACCTTTTTTTGCTCTTTTAACATTTTTAAAGTATCATCTCTACTTCCATCATTAACTAATACATATTCAAATTTATAATTTTTAATTTGAGAAAGAACTTCATTCATCTTTTCAAAAAATAAAGGTATCATTTCTTCCTCATTGTACATTGGTACAACTAAAGATATTTTTTTCATAATAATCCTCCGTGATTAATATAATTATACCATTACTATCTTTTCACTTCATTAGTAAAATTAAAAAGATGTTTACAATATTTTTTAACTATAATATTTTATTTGAATAAAATATATGTTAAACTAGTTTTAAATGAAAAGGTGATTTGACTATGGAAAAAAATGCTACATTAATTAAATGGCTTTCACAAATGGAAGCAAAATTATCTGAATCTCCATTAATAAATATGGATTTTTCAACTAAGCAAAATATTAGAATTATGGAGGAAGACTTCATTTCTTTATTCAATTCTATTATTCAAGGTGAAACATATAAAATCGTAGATTTAGAGAAATCTTCTCCTTCAGAAAGTTACGATATTAATCAATATCGTAAAAGCGAAGCATATACAGGAAAAGAATTATTTACAAACTTAGATAGAGAAGAACAAAGAGAGGCTTTATCTTCTTTATATAATGCGAGTTCTCACTCTTTAAGCCATAAATCCGTTTCAAATTCATACTTATGTTTTGGTTTATTAAGATATAAATTAAACCCTATTTCATCTTCAACTTGTGAAGCACCTTTAATTTTGGTACCAGTAGATATCAAAGAAAATGAAGATGGAACTTATTCAATAGTCGGTTCAAAAAATGAAGTTTTATTAAACGCTCCACTTGTAGAAAAAATGCACAAAGAAAGAAAATTAGATTTAACTTATCCAATCAAATCTGATTTCTCTATTAGTAATTTCTTATATTACATTGGAGTTAAAGTTAAACCTTTAAACTGGCACGTCAATAACTATGTAGTATTGGCAAACCTAGACCATAGTTCTTTCTATACAATCCAATCAATTAGAGAAAATATGGAAGAAATTCAAGAAAAAGATTTCTTCAAAAAGATTGCATATCCAAATTCTGAATTCTACTCTTTCTCAACTAGAATCCCTAATCCTTTAGATAGTAAATTCTTATCAGTGCTAGAAATGGAAAATGAAGAACATGGAATCTTAAAAAGAGTTATCAACAAAGAAAAAATGGTCATTTCTACACCTACTCAAGATAGTCAAAGTCATTTAGTTACTAATATTGCGTTATCTTACATTTTAAATAATCAAAAAGTATTAGTAGTTTATTCTAACGAAAAACAAAAAGATAGTTTAAAAGAAGCAATCAATTCTCAAGGATTCTCTAGATTTGTTGCAGACTTAAACCCTCAATACTTAGATAAAAAAGCTTTATTATCTGATGTTCTAGATTATGATAAATATCATGTCACATTCAAATCAACAAAAACTGCAGTAGTCAAAGAAAGTTTAAATAAATATTATGGTTATAAAAATGAATTTAAACGTTTATTAAATAGTTTAAGAAGTAATAAAAACCATATTGGTAGTTCAGTAAACAAGGTAATCAATGAATACTATCGTTTATCTAATCTTCCATTAATCAATATTGAAATCAAAGAAGCTAATAAATATTCTAAAGAATCTTTATCACATATTTTAACTAGAATTAAAGTATTATCTGATTCTATTGATAATTTAAATTGTGAATTAAAAGATCATCCATTCTATGGATTAAATAAAAAGCAAATGTATAAAGATGATTATATTCCATTAAAATCATCTGCAATTTCTCTTACTACCCACTTAGATGATGCTAATACACTATTTAAGTATGCTGAAGAAAATTATAAATTCCCAATTCCACATACATTAAAAGAATTTAAAGCATTATTAAATATTTTAACTTTCGCTAGTGATTATCCTCATCTAGACAAATGGATTGATATTGAAGATTTAGATACAATCTATGATACTTTAGTAGAAGTTCTAGAAGAAATTAATACATTAAACGGTATCCATTTCAACTTAGTAGATAAATACACTAGAAAAGTTTCTTTCCTTTCTGAAAAATTAATTAACAAATGTTACGAAGTTAAAAAAGGCAAGAAAGCTAGAAGAAAAGTTAAAAGATTACTTGGTGGTCACTTATTAGAATCTGATGTTGATTATATTATCGACTCATTAAAGGATTATTTCTCTAGAATTCAAATTGCAAAAGATAAAGTAAAAGATTTTGATCCAAGTCTTGTTGCATTTATGCATAAAAACAAATTAAAAGAATTAAGAGAAATCATTAACTCAATTAACTTCTTTAAGAACAATCTAAAATATATTAAAGAACATAAAGATTTCAACATCCACGAACACTTAAATCAAAAGAACAAAGATAGATTAATGTTAAGAAGATCTCTTCAAACTTTATTCAACGATATCTTAAAACATGAAATTATCTTACAAAGTTATTTTGATAGTAATCTTGTCGACTTTACTACTTTACCATTAGAAGACTTCAACAATAAGGCAAAACAAATGAGTAAAGAGTTTACTAAAATTAATGATTATACCGCATTCTTTGTTGCTTTACATAAATTAAACGAAGTAATCCCTTCTTTAGGCAATGAATTATTGAATAATGGTAAAAATACTGATTTCGAAAAAATCTTCTTAAGAAGATTCTATTACGATTTCTTAGTCTCAACTTTTGAAACAAATCCAGTATTTAAAGATTACTCAAAAGAAACAATCTATGCTCAATTAAGAAACTTCTCTTCTACAAATGTTAAACGTAAAGAAATGATTTGTGATATCTTAGATAACTATATTGGTAATTACTTAAGAAAGAATATGGTCGCATTACGTACTAACGAAGTTAAGCCAATGGCATTAATCTTAAAAGAAGGAACAAGAGTATTACCTCTTTCAACTATTACAAATACAGTTAAGAATTCATTGTTCAATTTAAAACCATGTATTTTAGTTCCTCATCAATATGTAGGTCAATACTTAAATGATCCTGTATATTCTTATGATGCAGTAATCTACTTAAGCGATGAAACTATGGTAGTCAATGATGCCCTATCTTCAATGCATAAAGGTACTACTGTAATGATTATTAATTCTCAATTTGTATCAAATAATCCAATTGAAAATTTAAAATCACAAACTAAAGATTTATATAATTTCATTAATAATGCAAAACATGCTTATCCAGAAATTAAGATCGATTTAGATAGTAAAATTATTCCATTAAATGGTAACTTCTATGATGTTCCAGTAAAAGAATATATTTCAAATCAATTAGTAAAACACGGTTTTGAAAGTAGAATTGATAGGACAATTAATGGTAACACAATCGATATTTTAGTAAGAGTCCCAAATACTAGAAGCGCAGTCGCTGTAATGATTGACCATTTATCTTACAACTCTCCAGAATCAGCTTATATCAATATTGAAAAAGAAAATGCTGCTATTAGAGCGTTAGGATATGAACCATATAGAATCTTCCCAAGTGCATACTTTGCTAATGAAGAATTAGAACAACAAGAATTAAATGAATTCGTCGTTAAGACATCTAAATTAATTCCAGAACCAAAAGTCAAAAAGAATAAGGTATTATTGATGGATCATTTATTTGAATCATTCAAAGATCCTCATGTAGTTTATTATGAAATCAATAAAGAAAATAAACCTCTTGTTGATATCATCAAAGAAATGATTGAAAAATGTGCACCTATTTCTGTCGATGAATTAGAATTAATTGTTAAAGAAAATACTAGAGAAATCGTTAGAAAAATGGAAAAACACAAAGAAATTGTTATCGAAGATAAATTCATCTATTTACCAAAACAAAACGTTCACTTTAGAAGTGTAAATAGAGATGAAGATTACTACCGTCCATTAGAATATATTTCTAAAAAAGAATTATACGATGCTGTATTCCAAGTAGTAAATCATTGTAATAACATCCAAAAAGATACACTTATTAAAATGATTCTTCTTTCATTAGGTTATAAGAAGATTAATGATTTCTTATATTCTTATATTGAAAATGCAATTAACTTCTTATTAAATAAGAAAGTAATCTTCATTGAAGATGATAATATCTTATATAAAGATTTAGAAAACTAATCTTTCATATTAAAAGCCGGCTCTATAAATAATTTTAGGGTTTTGTAGGGTCAAGCCAAACAAAAAAGTAATGGCAGTCATAGGGTAGATGAGAA
>SVBA01000023.1 GCA_015059095.1 Erysipelotrichaceae bacterium | reverse complement strand
GGGGGCAACACCTGTTTTACCACCAATACAATACTCATAATTAAATAATAATTTATTTTTATTTTTCCATTGTCCTTTTAAGGGAGTTTTATAATACTTTGTACTCGATATTTCCCTAAAAAGTGGGTTATTTAGACAATAAGACATTAATAAGGACATATCATATGAAGTTGATAAATTACCTTCATCAAATATATCTAATCCAGATGGATTATTAAAGATGGTATTATTCATACCTATCTCTTTAGCTTTATCATTCATTAACTTAACAAACTCATCAATTGAAGAAGATAAATTAGATGCAAGTAATACTGCTGCATCATTCCCACTTCTTAAAATTAAACCATATATTAAATCTAATATTGTTATTTCATTTCCAACTTCTAAATATAATGAAGATCCTTCTATTTGATAAATTACTTCATCTACAGTAATAACTTCAAATAGTCTATTAGATTCAATGGAGATAATCGCAGTCATTATTTTTGAAATAGAGGCTACACTTCTAACTTCATGTTCATTTTTACTACTAATTACTTCTAAAGAATTTCCATCCATTAGACAATATGAACGAGCATAAATATCATTATTAACATTTACACTTAATATAGACAATAAAAAAACTATTAAACAATTTATTAATCTCATAATTAAATAAATGCTTACTAGTTTCTTTTTATTCTCCAACTGCTTTATTAGTAAATAAGTTATACCATAGTTTCTTAGTATTTACTTTTTTCATTCCAACTAATCCATTACCAAAATGCATAACTGTCTTTTCTTTTTTCTTACTTGGATTCCAAATTGGTAATTCACTAGAATTAGGATTACCTGTTTTAACAAAGTTTGTTAAGTAATCAACCATATAATTAGATAACAAATAATCATCTTCATTCATTGGTCTCCAACAATTTTTAAGAGTACCAAAGAAATACCATAAATCAGAAGAATGCCATGCTCCATTATTATCTCCCGGTAAGGAATGATTAAACAAGTAACAATAAGAAGGTTCTTTTTGAATTGTACACCATTTTTTAGCCATTCCATGAATAAATATAGGAACAATATCTTCACTATTAGAACCAACTAAATATGGAATATGATGTTGTTCATCTCTTTTTACAATATTAAAAGGAGTATCAACTATTAATTCTCCATCAATAACTGGACAAGATGGCATAATTTTCATTTCTTTTTTTGCTTTATTCCAAGCATCGAATAATTTATTTGCCTCTACTTTTTTAAATTCTTCAATAGTAGAACAAGAACATAATTCCATTATCTTTTTATTAAATGAATAATTTTTTTCTTCTTTAGAGGTATTTAATAATTTATTAACTCCTCCTCCACTACTCATAATAGCTTTTTGAAATAGCCCCTTAGTTAATGGGCTTAAACAAAGTTGTTGAACAGACATTGCTCCTGCACTTTGACCCATAATAGTAATATTATTTGGATTACCACCAAAACTAGAAATATTATGCTTAATCCAATTAATCGCAGTCACTTGATCATATAATCCATAATTTCCTGAATGCCCATCTATATCTTTTAATTCTTGTAAACAAGTAAAACCTAAAGGCCCCAAACGATAATTAATCGTAACTCCAATCACACCCTTTTTAGGCCATACTGGTCCATCAAAATGTAATTCATGTCCACATCCACCAGTAAATCCTCCACCATGAATATAAATTAATACTGGTAATTTATCATTTTCTTTTATATCTTCAGGAACCCAAATATTTAAAAATAAACAATCTTCACTATATGTATACTTCTCACCCTTTCTAAATTCATTATAATAGAAAACTTTCTTTAAATTTTCTTCTTCATTATAAAATGATCTAGGCTGATAAGAACAATTTCCATATTTAGAAGCATCATAAACACCTTCCCAAGACGTTACTTCCTTAGGATATTCAAAACGATTAGCAATAGCATATCTAATACCTTTAAATGCTATAATCCCATCAATATTTCCTTTTACTCCTTTAATTTGGCCACAAGGAGTATTAATAATATAGTCCATTTTTATTCTTCCTTAATTTCTACTTGATTAATTTCTTTTACTTCTTCTTGACTATCTTTAAAGTCTTTTAATTGTTCTCTAGTTTTTTCATTAATATTCCATACAAATTTAAATGCAATATATGATCCTAAAGCAAATATACCTGGTAATAATACACACAATACCTTAATTCCAAAAATTGCTGAATCAGGTTGAACAGGTAAATCAGCTTTATATCCGAACCAACCTAATGCATAAACTGCTAAAGAAGTCGCAATTGTTTGTCCTACTCTTCTTGATAAATTAAATGTTCCATAAATAGAACCTTCAGTACGTTTACCGGTAGTCATTTCATTATAATCAATAGCCTCACCAACAAGTCCCCATTGTAAATAAATTGCTACACTTGCCATCCCCATAGCAACTCCACTCCAGATAATATAAATCCAAGGATTAATTGGAGTAATTAATTGGACTACGAATAATGAAATATATAATAAAGAACCTGCTAATACACTAAATCTAATCATTCTTTCTAAACCAAATTTTTTAGCAAGTTTAGAACCAAATATAAAAATCACTGCCATAAATGGAGCACTTACAATCGTCGCTTTACTCATTAAAGATTCACTACCTAATACATCTTTATACATATATAAACCTAATGTAGATGCACTATATTGCATTAAACAAATAAATAATCCATGTAAACATAAAGCAACAAAAGGTCTATTAACTTTAAATACATTTAAGATATCTGTAATCTTAATTTTTTCTTTATTTGTACTTTCTTCAATCACAACATGTTCTTCAGTTAAGAAGTAGTGTAATAAACAACCAACTAAACCAACTACTGCACAAATAATTGCTGCAATCGCATAACCTGTAGCATTTGTATCACCATATTTTTCAATAAATAAAGGGGCAAGTACAGCAGGAATGGCATTACCAATACCAGAACCAATTCCTCTCCAAGAAGATAACGAAGCTCTTTCTTCATCATTTCTAGACATTGCAGAAAGTAAAGATCCCATCGGAATATTAAACATTGTATAACTTGCTTCATAACAAATTTTTAATACGATTAATACACAAACTAAAGCAATTCCATTAAAGAATTGAGGCACTGCCCAAAGGGCAATAAAAGTAATACAAATTAATGGAGCAGACCTTAATAACCAAGGTCTAAATTTACCTTTTGGATTTCTACTTTTTGCAAAACTTTTATCCATCAATCCTCCCATAATAGGATCGTTTATGAAATCCCAAATGTTCCAAATTAATAATAAAGTACCAAGTAATACTGTATCAATTAACAACGCATCAGTACAATACGCAACAAAAATTGGTCCCATTAAAGCAAACGTCATACATCCGCCGAAATCACCAAGACCATAACCAACTTTACTCTTAAAAGAAAGTTTCTTATTCTTATTTTCCATAATATTCTCCTAAAGTATATATTTTAAGAATAACACAAAGTAAAAAAAGAAAAAAGACACACGCAGTGTCTTTAATCAGTATTTTAATAATTTTTCTAAAAATAAATCTAAATCTTCTTTATCGTTAAATTTAATAGTAATATTCTTTTCTGTTGTAGTAATTTTACAATTATTTTTTTCTTCATAATCTTTAATTTTATCTACATATGGAGATGGACTTTTATATTCCTTAACTAAATTTTCTATTTCTCTAACAGATAAATTTTTATCGATGATTTTGTTTAAAAACTCAACTTGAAGTTGTCTTTCAACTCCTAATAATACTCTAGCTTGACCATAAGATATTTTTTCTTTTTTTAAAGCAATTCTAACTTCTTCATCAAGGTTAGCAAGTCTTAAAATATTAGTAACTTGTGAAATACTTGATTTAGAAATTAAAGCAATATCTTTTCTAGTGACATTATAATCATCTATCAATATTTGATATGCATAAGTTTTATTTAATATATTATCATGAAGTTTTTTATTTCCTCTTGATAAAATCAAATAAATTAACACATCATCAGAAACTTCTCTTATCGCAACTGGAATTTCTTTTAATCTTAATTTTTTTGCTACATAGAATCTTTTATATCCATTTACAACTTCAAATTTTCCATCTCTTTCTCTTACTAAAATTGGAGACATAACACCATTCTTTTTAATCGATTCAGTTAGGTCTTTTAATCTAGCATCAGAAAAAAATTGATGTTTAGAGATTGGATTAAACTTGACTAAATTAAGCGATACCATTTCATTTCTACTATTAGAATATTCTTTCGCAATAGTTGAAATAATATCACCTTTTTCATACTTTTCAATTAATGAACGTAGTTTTTCACTTCTATTTTTCATTTTGTAAAATTTCCCTCGCTAATGAAATATATGATTTACTACCTGTAGCAGTAGGTCTAAAAATAGTTACAGGTTGCCCCATAGCAGCAGCTTCTGCTAAAGATGCATTTCTTGGAATTTGAGTAACAAAAGTTTTTTCTTTGAATAATCCTCTAATTTCTTGAGTAACTTCTGTTGCTAGTCTTAATCTTGAATCATACATAGTTAATAAGAAACCTAAAATTTCTAAATCTGGATTATAATCTTGTTGAACTTTTGAGATGGTAGAAAGAATTTGAGCAACTCCTTCTAAAGCATAATATTCACATTGTACCGGCACTAAAACAGATGTAGCAGCACACAATCCATTAAGATTTAGTAAACCTAAAGATGGAGGACAATCGATAATAATATAATCATAATCTTTAGTTAATTTTTCTAAAGCATATTTTAATAAGTAGAAAGGTCTAGAAGTACCTTGAATAGTACTTTCTAATGTAGTTAATTTTAAATTAGAAGTAATAATATCAACATTAGGTGTAGTAGTTTTTTTAATAACTCTATTAATATCTGAAGTATTAGAAAGGACATCTACAATGTTTCTTTTAGTAGCAGTAATATCAATCCCCATGCCTCTACCACAATTTCCTTGAGGATCCATATCAATTAATAATACTGTTTTATTAAATTTTGCTAATGCACCTGCTAAAGAGATACATGTTGTTGTTTTACCAACTCCACCTTTTTGATTTGCCACTGCGATAATTTTTTTCATAATACTTCCACCTAACTACATTTTATACAATTGACCTATAAAGGTCTATTTTTTATTTGAGAATAATTTCTTGGGTATTTTAAATTTGTTTTACCCATTTTTTTAATAAAGATATTTGCCCTTTTATCTTCTTCAGAAGGTAAAGAATCTTCTTTATTTTTTTCAATCTTAAAATTCAAAATATTTAAAGCCTTACTAGCTTGTCTAATTTCTTCTTCTGCTATTCTTCCTTTTAAAGCAATAAAGTATCCTCCTACTTTAATCATTTGAGAAGAAATCTCTAAAAGGATATTTAATTTAGATACTGCTCTAGCAGTTGCAATATCAAATCTTTCCACATTTTCTTTTGAATAATCTTCTGCTCTTTGACAAACTACTTCTACATTATCTAACTCTAATTCATCTTTTACAACACCTAAGAATACACACCTTTTCATTAATGGTTCAAGTAAAGTTACCTTTAAAGAAGGATAAGCAATTGCTAATGGTACTCCAGGAAATCCAGCACCAGATCCCACATCAATTAAAGAAAGATTATTCATATTTTCATTCAAAGAAAATAATAAAGAATCATAGAAATGTTTTTCATATACTTCCTCTTCTTCAGTAATACCAGTTAAGTTCATAACCTTATTATATTCTTGTAGTAGATGAAGATATTTTTCAAATTGAGATATTTGTTTTTCGCTTAAAACCACATTATTTTGACTAAGTAAGGAAATAAATTCTTCTTTTTTCATAATTAATTTCCTCCCTTTTTAATCGCCATTAATAAAGCAGAAACATCTGCAGGATTAACGCCAGATATTCTACTAGCTTGACCAATAGTTAAAGGTCTTACTTTATCCAACTTTTGTCTAGCTTCAAGTCTTAATCCTTCTGTATTTAGATAATCAATATCTACAGGTATTTTAACTTGCTCTAGTTTTAAAAGTTGATTAGCCTCTCTTTTTTCTTTAGTGATATATCCTTCATATTTCACCATAATTTCTAATTGTTCTTCCTCTTCTAAATTTAAAATAGGAAGCATTGGTAAATATTCTTTAAATTTATTTAAAGTTACTCCAGGTCTTTTTAATATTTCACTAGCAGTAGGACCGCCAACATATTCTTTAAATCCTAAAGAATGCATATATTCAACAAAGTCAGGTTTCATACCCATATGAACTTTATTCATAATTTCTTTACATTCTTCTAATTTCTTAACTTTATTTTCAAAAGTCGAATATCTATCTTCTGAAATAAGTCCAACTTCATGTCCAATCGGAGTCAATCTTAAATCTGCATTATCGCTTCTCATTAATAAACGATATTCTGCTCTTGAAGATAACAATCTATATGGTTCTTTAGTTCCTTTAGAAACTAAATCATCAATCATAACACCAATATACGCTTGATCTCTTCTTAAAATTAACGGTTCTTTACCCATAATTTTTAAACAAGCATTAATCGAAGCCATTAATCCTAATGCACCAGCTTCTTCATAACCCGAAGTTCCACAAATTTGACCACCAATATAAAGACCAGGCCATTTCTTTATTTGTAAAGTATAGTCATATTCACTAGTATCAATCGCATCATATTCAATCGCATATGCATATTTAACAATTTTTGCATTTTCTAAGCCCTTTAAAGAATGTACCATCATATCTTGTACATATTCAGGCATAGAAGTAGAAAATCCTTGTAAGTATACTAAATCATTATGCATTGATTCAGGTTCAATAAATAATTGATGTCTTGGCTTATCTGCAAATCTAACAACCTTATCTTCAATTGAAGGACAATATCTTGGACCAACACCAGTAACAACTCCACCATACATTGCAGATTCTTCTAAATGATCTCTAATAATTTGATGCGTCTTTTCATTTGTATAAGTTAAATGGCATACAATTTTTTCTTCAATTGGTAAAGAAGTAGAGTCAGTAAAACTGAACTTTAAATTTCTTGGAGTACCATATTGAGGTTCTAATAAAGAATAATCTATTGAATCTTTTCTAATTCTTTGAGGAGTACCAGTTTTTAATCTAATAATTTTTAATCCCATCTTTTGAAGATTAGGAGATAAACCTAAAGAAGGATTTTCTCCATCAGGTCCTGCAACTGTAACTTTATGTCCTCTTAAGATAGTAGATTCCATATATGTACCAGTAGTTAAAATAACTGCTTTAGAAGTATATTCTTTATCTTGAATTTTAACGCCATAAACATGATTATCATCATGTAATAAATCATCCACCATTCCTTCTAAAATAGTAAGGTTTTTAGTGTTTAACGCGTATTCAAGCATTAATTTTGGATAATCTAATTTATCTTCTTGTGCTCTTAAGCATTGGACTCCTGGACCTTTACCAGTATTAAGCATTTTCATTTGTAAACAAGCTTTATCAGCTATAATTCCCATCACTCCACCAAGAGCATCAATTTCTCTTACTACAATACCTTTAGCACTACCTCCAATAGAAGGATTACAAGGCATATTAGCTAACATATTTTTATTAAGAGTAACTAGTAAAGTGGACATGTTTAAATGAGCAGCTGCTAAAGCTGCTTCCATACCAGCATGACCCCCACCTACTACGATTACATCATAATCCATATATTAACCTACACTTCCTTCCATATCCATTTTAATTAGTTGATTTAATTCAACTGCATATTCCATTGGTAATTCTTTTGAGAATGGTTCAATGAAACCCATAATAATCATTTGAGTAGCATCCTTTTCAGGTAAACCTCTACTCATCAAATAAAATAATTGTTCTTCATTAATTTTTGAAACAGTAGCTTCATGTTCTAAAAATGAAGAATTGTTATAACAAATATTACTTGGAATAGTATCACTTCTAGAGATATCATCCAAAATTAAAGTATCACATTCAACATGCGATTTAGAATGTTCTGCTTTTTCTCCGATAAATACTTTACCTCTATAGTTAGCAACTCCACCTCTTTTAACAATTGATTTAGAAATAATATTTGAAGTTGTATAAGGCGCCAAATGAATCATTTTTGCACCAGCATCTTGATATTGTTCTTTATCAGCAACTGCAATAGAAATGCAAGTACCTTTAGCATGTGGCCCATTTAAAATACAAGCCGGATACTTCATATTCACTTGTGAACCAATATTACCATCAATCCATTCCATTAAACCTTCTTCTTCAACTAATGCTCTTTTTGTAACTAAGTTTACAATATTAGTTGACCAGTTTTGGATTGTTGAATACCTACATCTACCACCTTTTTCAATATAAATTTCAACTACAGCAGCATGTAAGGATTCTTCACTATAAATAGGAGCAGTACAACCTTCAACATAATGAACATCTGCACCCTCATCAACAATAATTAAAGTTCTTTCAAATTGGCCAGATTTGGCATTATTAATTCTAAAATATGATTGTAAAGGTTTTTCTAATTTTACACCTTTAGGCACATAAATAAATGATCCTCCAGACCATACTGCACTGTTAAGTGCAGAATACTTATTATCATTATAAGGAACTACCTTATTAAAATATTTTTTAAATAATTCAGGACAAGTTTTTAAAGCCATATCTGTTGAAAGGAAAATAACTCCTTTTTGTTCAACTTCCTCAAGCATATTATGATAAACTACTTCACTTTCATATTGAGTAGAAACACCTGAAAGATATTTTGCTTCAGCTTCAGGAATACCTAATCTAGCAAAAGTATTTTTAATGGTTTCAGGAACTTGATCCCAAGACCTTTCTTCTTTTTCAGTTGGACGAGTAAAATAAGTATATGAGTCAAAATCTAAGGAAGATAAATCTGGACCGTAAGATGGATTAGGAGTATTTAGAAAAGTTTCTAGAGCTTTAAGTCTAAATTCTAACATCCATTCAGGTTCATTTTTTAAAGAAGAAATTTCTCTAATTGTTTCTTCTGTCAATCCTTTTTTAGTTTTAACGACAGATACATCTTTATCTTTAAACCCGTATTTATATTCGTGTTCTTTATTCTCCATCATTTCCATCATCTCCATTAATTAATTTATTAACTCCTCGATAACCAATAGTCGCACATTTAATACGTGATGGTTGTCTAGAAGTATTCATAAATACAACAGCTTCATCTAATAAATCAGGATCATATTCTTTTCCATACATCATGTTTGTATAATGTTCCATTATTTTAGAAGCTTCTTCAATTGTCTTCCCCATTAAAAGTTCACTCATAATTGAAGTAGAAGCAGTAGAAATAGCACATCCAGAACCATGCCAACAAACATCTACTAAAACATTATTTTCAACCTTCATTTGGATATAAATTTTATCGATACAACTTACTGAATCCATATATACAGAAACATAACTTGGATCTTTTTCTTCTCTTTTATTTCTAGGATTTTGATAATGATCCATGATGACTTCTCTCATCATTTCAGTACTAAGCGAAAAATGCATCTAAAAAGTCACTTCCTTTCTTACATGCTTCAACAAAAGCATCAACTTCTTCTTTAGTGTTATAGAAATAAAGACTCGCTCTAACAGTAGCATCAGTGCCTAATAAGTTATGTAATAACTTAGCACAATGTTCGCCACTTCTAACACATATTCCATAGCTAGCAAGTAAAGTAGCCATATCTTGAGCATGAACTCCCTTATAATTAAAAGTAATAATTCCTCCATCAATTTCAGGATTATATATTTTAATTTCAGGAACTTCTTCTATCAATCTTTTAACTGCATACTCTTTTAATTCACATTCATATTTAGAAATATTATCCATTCCAATACTTTCTAAATACTTAATTGCTGCTGCTAAACCAAAAGCACCTGCGACATTTTGAGTACCAGCTTCAAATTTTAGAGGTGGTAATAAATACCCTACATCACCACACATATCAAATTTAGTATTCATTCCTCCACCCATCATTAATGGATCTAATTTATCAAGTAATTCATATTTACCATATAAAACACCGATACCAGTAGGTCCAATACATTTATGACCAGAGAAAACCATAAAGTCTACATCTAAATCTTTAACATCAATTTTCATATGAGGAACAGATTGAGCGCCATCACAAACAAATAAAACATTGTGTTTATGTGCCACTTTCGCTAATTCTTTAACATCATTAACATATCCTAAAACATTAGTAACATGAGCAACACTAACTACTTTTGTATTTTTTGTAATTGATTTTTCTAAATTCTCAGGAGTTAATTTTCCTTTTTCATTTAAAGGAATATAAGAAATTTTACATCCAACAGTTTCTGCTACTTTAAACCAAGGTAAAACATTAGATGCATGTTCTGCTTCAGTTAATAAAATTTCATCATCCTTAGTTAAGAATTTTTGATAGCCATAAGCAATAACATTTAATCCCATTGATGCTCCTGAAGTAAAACATACTTCAGTCTTTTTAGCATTAATAAAATCTGCTATTACTTTTCTTGATTCCTCAAACTTTTTATCAGATAAATCTGATAAATTATAATCACCTCTATGCGTATTACAAGAATATTTAGAATAATATTCACTAATCGCATCAATAACTTGTTGAGGTTTAAATGAAGTATTTGCATTATCAAAATAAACCATTTTTTTACCTTGCATATACTCATTATTTTTAAACATTGGAAAGTCATTTCTAATCTTTTTTACATCAAACATATTAGAATCTCCTTTCAATGCTATTTTTTATTTCTTCTAAAGTCTTTTCATCATCAAAATAATTTAAAATAGGATTTAAATATCCTAAAGTAATTAATTTCTTCGCTTCATCTTCTGGAATACCTCTAGAAGTCAAATAGAAAATATGGTCCTCGTTAATTTGACCTACTACTGCTGCATGGCTCGCTTCAACATCGTTTTCATCAATACAAAGTATTGGAGAAGCTTTAGCTTTACATTTTTCATCAAAAACCATAATTTTAGCACTTTGATGAGTGCCAGAAGTTTTTGCACCTCTTTCAATAGAACTAGTTCCAAAGAAATTTAAACTAGATTCATCTTCACATACTCCATAATTTTCCATCTTTGCATAAGTGTGTCTAGCATGATGATAAAAAGAAACATAGAAAGTTTTATGATCTTTTTCAGTTGATAAAGATGCTAAATTCCAATTTGCTTTAGCATACACTTTATTTAAATTGCATACAAAATTAAACTCTTTTTTTCCATAAGAGAAATCCGCTAATGCTCCTCTATATTCACTACCTTCATTTAAATTAACTTGATAATCAACTTTTGATTCGCAGCAATAAAAAGAAGCGATAGAATGATTTACTCTACTATAATCATTAAGATTATAAACTACACTAATTTTATTTGGTTCTCCAATTTCTAATAAGTTTATCAAACCATTACCAGAAAAATTAATAATAACTTTAGAATAAGAACACTTATTCCAATCAATTTTAATTGTTTCATCTTTATTTGAAAGCACATTAAAAGTAATTTCATTATTATTAATGAAAGACTCAATAAAATCCACCCTTTCTTCAAATAACTTAATCATAATTACTTACCTATAACTTCCTTAGTTACACAAACTCCAATTGATTGCTTATTCATATCTACTTGATCTTTTTCAATTGAAATACCTAATTCATATTTCATCCACTCATAACCTTGAGTTTCAATTTTTGTAATGATATCTTGTTCTCCTTCTAAAACAATTTTGCCATTAATCATAACAGCAACTCTTGTAGGATTGATCATTTTATATAGTTTTTCATAGTGAGAAATAACTAAGAAAGATGTATTTGTCTTTTGTACATCTTTAATAGCTTCTGCAACATAAACTAAAGCATCAACATCAAGACCAGAGTCAATTTCATCAAGCATAGCAAAATCAGGTTTTAATAGTAACATTTGAAGAATTTCGTTTCTCTTCTTTTCTCCACCTGAGAATCCTTCATTTAAAAAGCGTTGTGCCATATCCATAGAAATGTGCATTTTTTTACTTGCTTGTTCAATAGCGCGATAAAATTCAAATAACTTAACAGGTTTTTCTCTTCTAGCATTAACTGCTGCTTTTAAGAAATCAGCGTTAATAACTCCTGGAACTTCACTAGGATATTGCATTCCTAAGAAAATACCTTTTCTTGCTCTTTCATCAACACTCATTGTTAATACATCTTCACCATCAAGAGTAATACTACCACTAGTAACTTCATACTTTGGATTACCCATAATAGCTGCTAATAAAGTAGATTTACCATGTCCATTAGGACCTAATAAAGCAACTGTTTCATTTGGATAAATAGATAAATTTACCCCTTTTAATATTTCTCTTCCTTCTACACTTACGTGTAAATCTTTAATAATTAATTCTTTCATCTCGAATCACCTCGTAGCCTATTTATTCTACACCATTATTATTTCTTTTAAAACAAGAAAATTATTTTTTATAAAAATAATAAATATATTTCATGAAACATTTTTAAAAATTTATTTTTTAAAAAGAAAATATTCAGCAAAAAATAAAAAATTAAAAAAATGCAATTATTTCCACTTTTTTATCAATTTTTATGCTTTTTTATTAATAAATAGAAAAAATAATATCAATATTAAAATATAAAAATTTCTTCAAACAAAAATTATCAAAAACATTATAAAAACATATAAAAAGAGCGTTTTTTCACGCTCTTTTATTTTTAAATCTTACCAGCTAGTTGTTGAATTGAAGCATCCACCACAACCAACGATAACAAGTAAGATGAATAAAACTAAAATAATAGCAAAAGTATTACCTGTATTCATATTCTATAAACCTCCTAAATTAACGGCAATAACAGCCAAAGATTGCAAGTAAAATAAACAAAACAAGTACGAACGAGAAGATGTAACCTCCACCATTACAACATCCAGTATTTGTATTCATAATCTACCTCCTTTGTTTCAACTTATACTATGCAAATTATTTATTTTTGTTAAATCGGACCTCAATTTTCTTTAATTTAGGCCAAAAACATAAATTATGATTATATATAATATAAAATATTAATATAAAATTGTTTTTTTTCTCTTGAAAAGACTTATAATATTTATTATTATAAATACGCTATGTTTTATTTAAAACAGTTAAGGGAGGAAACACAAACTATGAACAAACGTTTACTTACGTTATCAATGGTCGGTCTTCTTACAATGGGATTAGCATCTTGTTCAGATGTCAAACAAAAAGATGTTGATGGAAAACAAGTTATCGTTACTATTGGTGAAACTGACTATACAGCAGACGAATTATTAAGTGATTACGCTCAAGATTCAGCTGGTGTAAACGCATTCTACAATGCAATTTATGATGTTCTAGTCCGTGATCATGAACAAATCACTGATGATATGAAACAAAACGTTGATACAAAAATCGACTCATTTGTTAAATCAGTCCGTTCAAATGCGAACACAAACGGAAAAACATATAAAGCTCAACTTTCAGACGAATTAGAAGAAAAAGGTTTAGAATCTTTAGAAGAATTACGTGAAGTATATATGTTAGAACAACAAAAAACAAAATTCGAAGATTCTTGGTATGAATCAAACGAAACAGTATTAAAGAAAGAATACTTAGAAGAAAAAACTCCATATCATATTAGACACATTTTAGTTAAAACTAATAGTGCTGGTTCTAGCTTATATGATGGAAAAATTTCTGAAGATGAAGCTATCAAACTTTCTAACGTTATCCAACGTTTAGCAGAAGGCACAGAAACTTTCGGTCAAGTTGCTCAACAAGCTTCTGACGATACAGGTTCTGCTGCAAAATATGGTTCAGTAGGTATTATGGATCAAGATACAGGTTTCGTTAACGAATTCAAATTAGGTATCTTTGCTTATGACGCATTCTTAAATACAAAGAATACTGTCACAGATTCTGCTACTAAATTAAATATTCCATCTAAAGTATTAGATGAAACTAATGATGCAGACAAAAACGCTACATTAGGTGGTGTTATGAGCGCTTATGATGTTAAAGAAACAGTTACAAGCGTAAATCAAATTCCATATCAAAAAGTATTAGACTTAGAAACATATGCTGATAAAGATGATACTATTGACAATGTAATTTATGTTCCAAACGAAACTGCTTATGCAGGTAATGTTGGTACAACTATTAATGAAAGTTACTACCCACGTAATATCTTATTTAATAATTACTTCAATGATCACGGTCTTTCAGTAATTATTAATGATGGTTCATTCACAGGTTCTGATAAAAACTGGAAATCATTCCCTCAATTATCAGATAAACCAGTATTAACAGATGGACAAAACCCAATCTTAGTTGCTAGAGCTGGTTCAGGTGATTCTTACCAAGGTATCCACTTAATGTCAATTGAACAATCTCCATTCTGGTATGATGAAGCTGATTTAGCAAATACAATCTTTGCTACAAAAGCTCCAAAAGATCAAGCTGAATTCTTAGACAACTATTATTCAACAGAAATTCCAGCTACTTCATCTGCAGATGTTTCAAAAGATCACAGATATGTTACTTTTGTTAAATCAAATAGAGATACATATTCTGATAGAGCTGAAGAAATTGAAAACTTAATCAATGGTTTCGATCCAGATGTTTCTTACAGATTATTTGAAGAATTAGCATTAAAAGAAGATGGTTCATTAAAAGATGGCATTACAATCGATGAAAAGATTTTAGCTTCAATTAAGGAATTAATCGCTTCTAAACGTGCTGCTACTGAAATTAGCGAAGAAGAAACTAACGAAGAAGCATGGACAAGTTATGTTCAATTATTAAAATTACAAGATGCACAAAAAGATGCAAAACAATTAGGTGAACAATATATCAACCTATATGTTAAGGATTATATTAAATAGGAGGTAGGTCGACATGAAAAGAAATAAATTATTAACTGTTGCTGCTTTATCTCTATGTTTATTATTAACAGGTTGTGATGATATTGTAGCAAACCCTTCTAATGGTGATTCTCCATTAGTAAACTTCACTGGAGATAAAGAATATTTCCAAAACGATTATCAAAAAATTTATGATTCAGTTGTAAGTGGTGGAACAGTCAACACTTATACTCTTGAAAAATTAGTTCAAACAATTTCTGCTGACAAAGTTGATAACAGCAATTTCTTCCAAGATGTTAAAGTTTTAAAGAAAGAATTAGTTGATGAAGCTATGCTTAACAAAGTAAATTCTGATACTTATAAGAAAAATGGTAAATTCTATGAATCATTATTTATCGACAATATTTCTAAAGACTTATACACAATTACAAAAACAACAAAAAACGATGGTATCTATGTAAAACCAGATGCTACAATCAACGAATTATTAGGCAAAGATTACTTTGCATTTGATGCTGAAGGTAAAGCAACAGGTCCATATGCTGAATACGTTTCAAAAGAAATCTTACCAGATATCAATGAAAAATTATTAGTAGCAAAATACATTTGTGAAACTTCATTCTCTGCTTTAGGTAGAGCTTATGCAAGAAAAGTTAGCTACGTTAAATTAGAAAACATTGAAAAGAAACCTGGCGCTGCTTCTAAATTATTAACTAAATGGTTAGGAGACTTCATTAACGATAAGAAAACTACTACAGATACATTCGACTTAGACTCATTAGCTAGATTATATAAAGGTTTACCAGAAACAGCTGAAGAAGATGCATTCTTAAAAGCAGGATCTTACTACACTTTAGCCGATCAAATCGAAGATGAAATCGGAAAAGTAGCAGACTTTGATTCAACAACAAATACATTCAAAATGAAGATGGATAAAGATATCGATACTTCAATTGAAAACAAATACACAGGTAATGGAGCTTACCCTCTTGAAGTTGGTTACTCATTAGCTTTAGCTGATTTATCTGCAAAAGAAATTTCTGATAGTGACTTATATACAAAAACAAATGGTATTTCAGGATTACCTACATCAATCACTGATCGTATCTTCTCTTCAAATATCGCTTCATATGTCACTACTAAAAATGACGTTACATTCTTAACTCCTGCTTCTACTGAAAATGGCGATGATTTAGGTAGATACTACTTCTACGATTCAGGAACAAGTGCTTACTATGTTGTAGTAATCGAAAATTACAAATATTCTTCAACAGTTTTAAAAGATCAAGTAAAAGATCACATTAACGAAGAAGGTGTTGTAACTCAAGTTACTAATGAAATCGCTAGAATTGCTCTTAAATTAGCAGATTCAAGTACATATAAGAGCAACGCTCTATTAGAAGTATTCGAAGAATACGGTGTAGCAAATAACATCCACGATCAAACATTCTATGATTACATGGAAGAAAACTACGCTGACTTATTCGAAGATTAATAAAATATAAAAATCAGACGATATCAATCGATATCGTCTTTTTTTTCTTCGTTAATATGATAAAATATTAATATATAGAAAGAAGGTATATATTATGGATAATTGTATTTTTTGTAAAATTGTAAATGGAGATATCCCATGTTATAAAGTATATGAAGATGCTGAAGTATTAGCATTCTTAGATGTTTCCCCAGTCACTAAAGGTCATACTCTAGTCATTCCTAAAGAACATTTTGATAGCCTATTATATTGCCCTAAAGACTTATTAGGAAAAGTAATGGCTGTTGCTCAAAAAATTGCTCAAGCTTCAATTACAACTCTAGGAGCAAAAGGAGTAAATATAGTCAATAACACAAATCCAATTGCAGGACAAACAGTTATGCATTTCCACGTCCATGTTATTCCTAGATATTCAGACGATGACCAATTAAAATTAGAATTTAATAAAAACTTAGAAAACTTAAATTTACCAGTCATCGCTGAAAACTTATCAAAAAAGATTTAAGCAAAAAAAGTAAGAAATTTCATTCTTACTTTTTCTTTGGTTTATAGAATGCTCTTCCATCCATTGGCATAATTCTTTGAGTAAAATTACCTTCTTCAACCTCAGCATAAGCTTTATCTAAAATATTCATTTTTGAATCCAAATCATCAACAAAATGTAAGATTACAGCCTCTTTAGTTAATGGAAGAATTGGCGAACCAAACTCTTTATTACCATGATGAGATAAAATCATATGTTCTAATAATATAGAAGTTTCTGAATTAATATTTAATTCTCTAGCAATTCTTCTAATTTCTGCAGTCATGATTGAAATATGACCTAGTAATTTACCTTCTAGAGTATATTTCGTAGCAATTGGTCCACTTAATTCAACAACTTTTCCCACATCATGAAGTAATACTCCAGAAATCAATACATCTTTATCTATATTATCATAATATGAAGCAATCAAGCTAGCCATATCTGCCATACAAATTGTATGATATAATAATCCAGACATAAATTCATGATGATTTCTACTAGCAGCAGGATAAGTAACTAACGCATTATAATTTTCATCAACAATTTTTTGAACAATTCTTTTACAATCTTCATCATTAATTGAAGCAATATAATTATTTAGTTTTCTCACTAGTTCTTCTTGAGGAATTGGTGAAGGCATACAAAATCTTGTGTAATCTACTGTTTTTTGATCTACTTCAGAAACACTTAATATTTTTAATTGCTTATTTCCTCTATATTCAATTACATCTGCATTTAATTTAATTACTTTTCCAATTTCTACAACAATCCCATCTATAGCGGTTGCATCCCATTTTTTTCCTTCAATTGGCCCAGTTTTATCTTGAAGCGAAATGTTTAAATAAGGACTACCCGCATTTGAGACACCTTTAGATACATTTACAACTAATAATTCAATATCTAGAAGTTTTTCTCCTTCTACAAATTCATTAACAAACTTCATCATCATACACTCCTTTTATCTCATTACTAATATCTTCAAATTTATATCCTCTTCTAATAAAAACATTAATAAGTTTTTGTTTCGACTCATTATTATTAATATCTATAGAATGAGTTCTAAGATATTTTATTAATTCTCTATGCAATAATTCTTTTTCTTTAGAAAAATCATATACATCATCTACTATTTTAATCGCATAAGAACAAATTTCAAAGTCAAATCCTTGATTTAATAAAAAAGCATACCCATTTTCTTTTAATTTTTGATAATTCTTTTCTTTAGAAGATAAATACTTTCTAATTTGAATTTCAGCTTTATGTTTTTCTTCATCTTCATCAAAAACAAGTTTCTCTATTTCTTCTTTTTTAAACCCCTCATCATAACATTTTTGTAAAATCTTATTCTTACCATAATTCTTATAATGTAATGATTCCACATATTCTAATAAATATCTTTTATCATTGATTAAATTATGTTCTTTTAAATAATCTATGATTAAATTTGCATCTTTATAAGATATATGCTTTTTTTCTATTAATCTGCAAAAAATTTCTTTTTCTGTATAATAACTTTTTGATAATAAATTTAATACATATTGTCTTGCTTTATTTAAGTTTTCATAATTTATAATATCTTGATATTCATCCAACGTAACAACTTTATCTTTATACAAATAAAAATGAGTAAACGTTCCTTCACTTATTTTTAAAATTTCTCCATTTTCAAAACATATTGAAATATCTTTTTTATTAAACTTAATAGAATCAATAATCTTACCATTTTTTTCTTCTAGCACGATTATATACCTCCTCCATATTTTCATAGAAAGCTTCAAGAGAATACCTTCTATTATTTTTATACGCAGTATTTATGATATTTTCCTTTTCATTTTTTTCTAAATTAATAATTTTTTCAAGTTTAGTAGAAAAAGAGTATTCATCGCCAAAATAAAAACCAGTAACATTATCTTTAATAACTTCAACTAGGTTTTCATCAAATCTACATAGAACTAATGTTTTTGATGCAATAGACTCAATAAAAGTCAAACCTTGAGTTTCAGAAGTAGATGCTGATAAATATAGGTCTGCCAATTGATAATAGAATGGAACATCACTATAAGGTACTTTTCCAATAAAATCTACATTTTGAGTGATATCCAAATCAGCAACTAATTTTTCTAAATTTGCTTTACTAGGACCATCTCCAACAACTAACATCTTAGTTTTTTTAACCGGTTTTTTTGCTAAAAACGCAGCATATCCTTTTAATAATACATCTATAGATTTTTCTTCAGCAATTCTACCTAAAGACAATAAAATAAATGTATCTTCAAGATTATTTTCTTTCCTATATTCTTTTATTCTTTTTTCATTTTCTTCGTTTCTTTCAAATTTTTCTAAATCTATCCCATTTGGAACTACATTAATAAATCTATCAACTCCGTATTCTCTTAAAGCATTTTTTGTCTTTTCACTAGGAGTCGTAAATTCTGTACATGATTCACATAGAACTTTAGACACTTTCTTTACTAAGTACTTAACAGATTGATCTAAAATACCTTTAGTAACATAATAAGTATAATCAACATACATTGTATGATAAGTATAAATTAATGGCTTGTTTAAAATGTGAGCAATTATTCTACCAAATAAACCAACTCCACTTTCTGTTTGCGAATGAATAATATCTAAATTCCAAGATTTAATTATATTAAAAGCTTTAGGATGAAATATTCCTGCTAATCGATAATTATATAATTTCTTCAATAAAAGTCCTGGAATTAATAACACTTTATCATTATATTCCATTTTATTAGAAAAGGTATTAGTTGTAACCACATAAACAGTATGTCCATGTGCTTCAAATGTTTTTCTTAACATATCACATGAAGTAGCAACACCATTCACTTGTGGAGGATAAGTATCCGTAAATATTCCTATGTTCATACTATTTTCCTTTCTTATCTAATTCTTTATTAACCATTTCTTCATTCTTTTCTAATTGTTTTTTCAAATCTTCTTTTAAACTTTTAAATCTATTTTCAATATCTTCTACTGAAACAATAGTAGGTTCAACATATTCATTTAGAATAAGAGTCTTCTTTCTTTCATTATCTAAATTAATAACTTCTAATTCTAATAAAGTTCTATTATCTCCATGTAAGAAAGATTCTTTTTTAGGAGATTCACGATATGTAACAAATACAATAAATCCTATAATTAATCCTAAATAGAAAGTAACACTTCTCCATAATAAGACAAGAGCAGATATATCAGCATGAGTTGCATTAGTAAAGAATGTACCACCAAACAGATTTTGGAAGACGAGTTCTGCTCCTCCCGATCCACCTGGAATTGGTACCATTTGGGTAATAGAAGAAATTAACCAAGTCATTGAAGTAGTATCAATTATGTTCACAATTTCATTAGAAGAAGAAAACTCTAATCCCATAGACTTTGCTAAAAAATAAGGAACAGAACTAATAACAATTATTCTTAATAAAAGTAAAATTGAAGTAATTAATAACACTGGCCAGTTTTGCGTTAATCTTTTAAATTCTAATCTAAAGGTTTCTACTTTAGTATTTAACTTAATTACTTGTTCTTCCTTGTTTTTAATAATTTTTATTTTATGTAAAAATGAAATACCTTTAGTAACGATAAATTGATGAAGTTTTTCCGAAAATGCTAATAAGAATAAAGCTACAATAACAAAAGTATTAATTACAAATCCTATTAATGAAATAGAAATAACTGAAAAATCGAATCCTAAAACATTAATATGCGATGTCATACTTTCTAATTGATTATATTTAAAAATAAAAATTACAAAAGAAAATAAAACCATCACAATTTGATACAAAATAAAATGCATAAATAAAATAGAAGCAGCATTTGTAACTTTTACTCCTTGTTTTGAAAAAGTATAGGCTTGAGCAAATTGGCCTCCTGAACTACTTGGAGTGATATTAGAAAAGAATGTTCCTATAAACATATTTAAAAGTCCCTTATAAAAAGGAAATTTTCTTCTATACATTCTTGCTAAGATAGTTAAAATTATCCCTTCAAGAATAAAATAAATCATTACTACACCAATAGAAGCTAAAAGCCAACCTACATTACATGACAAAATAACATCAATAACAGCCTTAGGATCTTGCTTCATTACAAAATATACTGCTAAAACAGTTACTACAACTAAGATACTAATATATACAATATACTTCTTCGCATTCTTTGTCATACATTTCTCCTTTATAAGCAAGTATATTATAAATAAAAAACATCTCTAATTAAAGAGATGTTTTAATTTTTACTTGATTCAACTTTTGATTCCTTTTTCTTTTTCAGTGGACTAACTAAAATTTTATTGATAAAAAACATTACTGGTAAAGGGAATATCGCTGCTAAGAAATAAACTAAATATGGATTTAATTGTAATACTACTTCTAATAACCAAATAGCAAATAATTGTAAAATAAAATTTGGTATTGAACTTAATGGATATCTCAATAATCTAACAAATGACCATTTTTGCTTAAACGAAAATAAAGCATGAGTAGTATAAGCAATAGGAATACCGATTAAAAATGCAATAATGAAAGGCCAATCAAATTTATTACCAATAATAACTAGCATTTCATTACTAGAATTTTCAAAAGCCTTAATATTCCATTCACACGCTACAAAAATTGCTCTAATCCAATACGTGTTGAGTATTGTAATTAAAGAATTAATTCCTCCCCAAAACAAAAATCTTAATGGTTCTTTAGAATAACATGTCCAAAAGAATTTCTCTATTTTACCAAAGAAACTTTTTTCATTTTTAAAAATTTTATTCATACTAGAAACTTACTTTAGGAGCGTTTTCTCTAACTTCATCAGTAGTATTAAATAATTCTGCTTCTTTAAATTTAAACATATTTGCAATAATAACTGCTGGGAAAACTTCTCTAGAATTATTATAAGACATTACGACATCGTTATAGAATTGACGTTGATAAGCAATCTTGTCTTCTGTTTCTTTTAATTCTCTTTGTAAGGAATTGAAGTTAGCATCTGCCTTTAATTCAGGATATTGTTCACTAACAGCGTTAACAAATAAACTTAATGATTTAGTTAAGTTTGCATCTGCTTCTGCCATTCCTTTTGGAGATTGAGCAGCTTTAGCATCAGCATACATTTTTCTTGCGTCTGCAAATTGAGTAAAGATGTCTGATTCATGTTTAGCATATCCTTTAACTGTTTCTACTAAATTTGGAATTAAATCAAATCTTCTTTTAACTTGAACATCAATTTGAGCCCATTGATTTTTTACTTTGTTTCTTGCTTGAACTAGTTTGTTATAAACACCAATTCCCCAGCCAATTAAAGCAATAATTATAATTACTACTACAACTGCAATAACAATACCAATAATTGAACCAACACTTAATAATACATTAATCATAATTTTTTCCTCCTTTGATTAAATTAATTATATACCATAAATATACAAATGTATATTTTTTTTATCTAAATGAACCGCCTCGGCCGCCTCCACCAAATGAAGAACCACCACCAAAGCCTCCACTTCTACCACCAGATCCACTTTGTCTAGCTTTTTCTTTTGCTATCGCTTGCATGCCAATATTTCTAGCATTATTTACTCGATAATAAACATGATGATATACTCGATATCTAAAATATGGATGAGCATCATATTCTTCTACTCTTTGTAAATCTTTAAATTTTGTTCTTAATTGTTTTTCTACTAAATCAGCAATACCAAACATAGTTGCATATACCATGTAGTGTTCCCAAATAATTAATGAAGGAACTGGATAATCTTCAAAAGTAGAAAATTCTTTAAGGAATTTTTTAAATGCCATCCATTTAGTATATTCATCAATACCAAGTTGAGTCTTTCTTTTAATAGTTGGAACATATAAACCAATACATAACCCACTACCAAACAATAAAGAAATAAATAAAATAGGTACCCAAGTAAGATTAAATTTAACACATCCTAATAATAAAATAATAGATACTATCACACTCAAAACTGTAAAACCTGTATACTTTTTAGCGTGACTAACATTATCAAACCAAGATATTTTATTTGCAGATTCTTTAACTTTATTATTCCATTCAAGATTTTGCGCATTATACTTTTCTGCATTTACATGATTTTCCATATAATCATCTAAAGCATCAAAAGAAAGTTTCGTTCCATCACCAATTTGATTAAAGAACCAATTTAATAAATGTCTTTCTGAAGGAGATAAATCATTTTGTTGATTTTCTTGATTTAATACTAATATAAAGTTCGCCTTTTTATCTGTTAAAGTTTGACCATTAGTATCAACGATAATATATTTTCTTCTAATTAGATCCATCAATTCTGCATTTAAAGAATTCACATCTAGTTTTTGTTCATTAACTAAATAACTTGCAACTGATGGAGAATAACTATCATTAGGGATTTCACGTAAATACTCAAAGTCAAAATTAGACTTTAATTCTTTATCATACTTAATATATGCTTTTCTAATTACTAAAACATTAACAACTAATAATACGATAGAAATAATTATCGTTCCTGCTTCAATAATTTTATATGGCTTATAGAAAGTATCTTCATCTTCTAAAGCATTATCAATAATAGTTTTTAAAACCATATATCCTTCATTAGAAGAATAATTAGTATCTCCTTCTTTAATATTTGGAAACAAATCTACTTTACTATTTGGAATAGAGACAAACATTTCCATTTCATCATTAAACTCATCAAATAATCTATTTGCCTTAGCCTCAATTTTACTACCAGATTGAGAAGTAATTCTTGCATTAGTCGTTCCAAATCCCATAACTGTCATTTCATCTTTAGAGAATCCATCATTAACAATTCCTTTTGTTAATACTTCTCCTCCATTAGGAAGATTGATAGTTAAAGTACAATTTTTATTATCAGCATATTCATATGCTCCATGGAATTTCCAATTCAACACTGAATAATCTTTATATTTTGTGATTACATTTTCAACTGTATATTTAAATTCTATTGTTAATCCATTTTTTAATCCTTCATCAATGTAAATAAAGACTTTTTCATACTCTCCTTGATTTCTAATTGGATAACCTCTTTCATCTTTACAACCATCTACCCAAGAAAATCCTAATGAGTCTGAATATTTAGCATTATCATAAGCATTACTTGAAGGTACGTTTTGATTATCAAAATATGTTTTATCCTTATCATATACACTTACATAAAAACTATTTTCTTTTAAACTAGATGTATCACCTGCATCAATATTAGATTTTTGACTTTTAGAAAAAGAGATTAATGATTCTGATACATGATGTTCTTCATAAAAATTATCAAAGTACACTAGTTTTTCATGAACTTCCATATCTCCATTATCTAAAACTGTTGCATTAATATCCCACGATTTCCATCCAACATCATAAGTTTCACCTTCGTTCATAAAACTCTTAAATGCTAATCCACCTACAAAACTAATCACAGAAATTACTGAGCCTATAATGATTTTATTTCTTAAATTTTTCATAATTTCCTCCTTTTATTGAGTACTATTTTTTTAAAATTATACACTTAAATTTAAAAAAGCACAATATTTGTGCTTTATATAATATATTAACTATTTTTTAAAATATCCCATGGAGTTAATAATCCTAATAATCTTCCATTTTTATTTCCATTATCTGAAATCAAAATAATATTACATTTATGAGAAGTAAATTGATATCTTTCAATCATTTCTTCTAATTCATAGACATCTGTTTCTTTATTAATGAATAAATAAAATCCATTTGAAGTATTACACAAATCAAAATAAGAAATATACTTATTAAGTTTGTCTTCTTTACTAACATTTAATATTTCCTTTTTATTAAAAATATCAATTATTGCATCCGAAGAAACAATTCCTACTACTTTCATATCTTTATCAACAATTGGTAAATAAGAATACTTATTATCTCCCATTAACTTTAAAACATCTTTCAGTTTATCTTCATAATTAACAACTATTATTTTATTAGTTTTCACCGAAAAACTATATGCTTTTTTCTTTACATCTTCTAAATATTTACTAATCAAATTCACAACATCCTCAGAGACAATAAATGGATCTTCTCCATTAATTAAATTGTGTGCTAAAGTGTTTCTCATATATCTAAAAGTATCCATCTCATTACGATGCTTACTTAATAAATATTGATATTTTTTAGGTTCATTAGCATCTAAAGTTTCTAATTCTTTGTACTTCTTTAAAAATATACTATTGTAATTTTTTGAATAATTAGTAGACATACCATCACTCTCCTTAATTCAATTATAACATATTTAATAAAAGAGTGAGAAATTGAACTGATATCTGTCAAGTAGACAAGTAAAAAAATTAAAAATAAATATAATTACAAGAGGAATGATACGTAAATTC
>SVBA01000007.1 GCA_015059095.1 Erysipelotrichaceae bacterium | reverse complement strand
TACTGGATCTGATGTATCTGATCATAATTCTTTATTTTCAAAAGTAAGAAAAATGAGAGCAGGAAGAATTGGTGTTGGGGTTCTGCATATGAACCATATTATTTGTATATTAATTCATCTAATGATGTGTTAACATTAAAACTTAAATTAGGTAGAGAACCTTGGACAGAATATGGCACATATACTCTAGCTGATGAACATAAAGATAGAATTGCATCTGAAAGTGGATTAGATTTTGTATTACATTTTAATAAAGAAACTAATAAATTATCTGGCTATGTTTATACTAATCATCAATTAGATAAATTATTTGAGATTACTTGTTATTCTACAATCAGTAATTTTTATGAAGTCGGATATAAAACTAATAGTGGAACATTTGGTACATTAACAACTTCAATTTATAAATCATATGACACTTCAGTTAATGAAATATTTAATACATTAAATATTGCTTTAACTGAACATTCTTATAGAAATGTGAACGAAACTTCTGCTTCATGTAATACAGATGGTATTGCTGCACATAAAGAATGTATTATGTGTGGAAATAAAGTGGGTATAGACGGAAACGAAGTTGATGTTATTCCAATGACAGGTCATACTTATGTAGAGGGAACATGTAGTGTATGTTCAAAAACTAACCCATTAACGTTCCATGCTTCTCAAACTTGGACAGGTCAATCTACATGGGATTATAGCGATGCATATTTCAGTTTTGCTTTCCATGAAAATTTTAAATATGTATCTAGTGAATTAGGTGATTTCACCGAAACAATTAAATACGATGGATGGGGAGCTGCTGGTCTTGCTTATTCACTTGTATTATCTTCCTCATCAGATGCATTAAGTGTAACAATTGCTGGTGAGACTGTACAATTAGGTAGTGAATATATCGATTCATTATTATCAGAAGAAGGATTAGATATATTTGTTACATTTGATAATACAACAAAAGAATTCTGTATTTATGCGATTGCAGATAATAAAGTAAATCTATTGATAGATTTTGTTTGTTGGGATACAAAAGTAGCAGGATTCTATAAGTCAACAATTTCATCGCATGATTCAAATGTAATTGTAAATTCGGTAATTTATAAAATTACAGATGAATTCGATGCTGAATCAGATTTAAAAAATTTATAGTGCATTATTAAGATTTATGGGGTGGTGGGTAACCACCTCCCTATAAATTCTTTACTGAATTATTATATTAATTTATAATAATTGAGTAAAAAATAGGAGTGACAAATATGAAAAGATTATCTTTATATAAGAATAACGGAAATGTGACTTTTTCTAGAAGATTAATTATTTTTCTATTAGATTATTTGATCATGTTATTTATAACTATGATTCTTTTCTTGATGTCTGACTCCATCTTAACTAATGCAAAGAATTCTAAATTAAATAAGATTAATGAGAGTACATCATCTTATCAAGTTGAACTAATTAAAATTATGGAAGAATCTAATTTAGGATATGGAAGTGATAATTCAATTAATGATTCTTCTATTATTAGTGATAAATATGTTTTTACTATTGTCTATGAATCTTTAAATGGCGATGTTATTGATAAATCAATTTATGAACCTAAAATGCTAAAAGTGAATTCTTTAGATTATTATTATGGAACTTATAAAGTGAATAATAGTAATCTTTATTTGAATTATTCAAAAAATGAAACAGGTATTACTTATATTAATAATTTATTTGTCGAAAAAGTAAATGTTAATAATGATATCATTTCTATTCAAGAAGATAAGATAATTATGAATGAACAATATGCTAAAGCAATAGATAATTTTATATGTTTAGCAAAGGATTCAATTACTATAGATGATAAGGTATATAATGGTAGTGATACTTATTCAATTATTTATAAAACATATAATGAACTACTACAAAATGCAAAAGAAGATATTATGACTAATCATAAGAATTATTTAGAAACATTTAATAATTTTAATGAATCTAGAAATAAAATGGTTGGTTACAAATGGGGTGAATTAGTAACAGTTTATGTTATTGTTTCTCTTATTTATTTTATAGGTGTTCCATTAATTAATAAAAATAGAGCAACTCTTTCAATGATTTTATTCTATATGGTACCTTGTTCAAAAGATGGATATTCTGTAGGAATTGGATCAATTATTATTAAAGGGATAAGTGAAGTAATAATGTATTTAAATGTTACTACAATTATTTTAACCTTCTTATATAACATAAATAGTAGGTTATTTCTTCAATATAAATTATTTGGAGTTATTAGTATGAGTAGTGTATATATAGTATCAACTATATATCTAATTGTTTGTTTAGTTATGTCAGCACTTAAATCATCTAAGTATCAAACTATTGGTGATAAATTGTCAAATCAATTAATTAAGGATAGTAGGGAGTAGAGAATATGCTAAAAATTAAAAGATGGAAAAAAATATATATAGATAAACCTTCTCCTGTATACTTTATTTTTGATAATGAAGATGGAAAGTTGAAAAATAAAACATATGGATATGGAAAAATTATTTATCCTGAAGGTTCTATTTATGAAGGAAATCTTTATTATTTTAACAACCAATTTCATAAATATGGAATTGGTAGTCAATATTTTAAAAACACAAAAATTTCATATGAAGAATTTGGTGGTCCTAAAGGATTATTTATTGATAGATTTGTAGGTAATTTTAATCATTTAGAAACAAATTGGATTTATGGAGATGGAATTTTATATTTTGTTGATAAAAATAACAATCCAAAAGCTTTTATTAAAGGATTTTTTAGATGCTTAACAAAGATAGATTCATATAAATCTAAGTTTGATGAAAGTTTATTGATTGATGGATACTCTCTAGATATGGAAGTAGAACAAATGTTACATCAAAGTAGATTCTCTTATTTACTTGATAAAGTTAAAAACATTAGTAAAGTAGATACTGTTTTATTAGGTGATTCATGGTTTGAAATGTATGAGATGCCTTATTATAAAAATAATCATATCTATGGATCATTTATAGAAGATACAAAAGATAAATCAGTATTAAATTTAGGTATTGGTGGATCTACTTATTTAGAATGGATAAATAAGATAGATAAACTTCTAAATAAAATATCATTTAATAAAATTTTTATTAACTTAGGATTTAATGATATTCATGGATTAGGAGTAAATGCTGATAGTAGTTATATCTTATCTAATTTAATGAAATTAGAAGAGAAAATAAGAATGATAAATAAAGACTGTGAGATATTTTATTTAGGGGTATGTCCATCTTGTTCCACGGCGTATTTAGATAAAAAATTAGAATTTAGCAAAATGGTAGAAGAATATTGCTTAAAAGATTCTAAAAGACATTTCATTTCTACAAAAGAAATATTTTTAGATGGTATAAAATATAGAGATGATTTTGAAAAGATGTTTATTGAAAATGATGGTAATCATTTAAATGAATATGGATATCAAAAATGGTCAAAATTATTTAAAGATTTGTTATAAATATAAAGAAGGTGAATAATTATGGATTTAGAAAAAGTTGATAAGAATTTTTTAGTAGAACATAAAAAAGAAGATGATATTAATTTTATTAATATAAAAGAAGAACCTATTAAAATACATGGCTTAATTTATAATGATAAATTATTAAGGTATGAAAGAATGAATAATGATGTTGCAGATTCAATTTCTGGTCATCTTTCGTTTTTAAATGGTTGTACTTCTGGAGGGAGAATTAGATTTAGAACTAATAGTGATAAATTATCTTTAAAAGTATTTTTAGATAGAATCTGGGGATTATCTTATTTTTCTAAAACTCAAGCAGTTTCTTTTTCTTTATATGTTAATAACCATTTTTATAAATTATTTTCTCCAAGTAAAGATTGGAATAAAGAAGATTATTCTTCTTTTGAATCAACAATTACTTTTGAAAATAAAAAGATGAAGGATATAGATATTTATTTTCCTTTATATACTTTCATTAAAGATGTATTTGTTGGTATTACTAACTCTTCTTTAATTAAAGAACCTAAACCTTATAAATATGAACTACCTATTGTATTTTATGGATCATCTACAACTCAAGGAGGTTGTGCATCTAGACCAGGAAATAGTTATGATGCATTTTTATCACAAAACTTGAAATTTGATTATATTAATTTAGGCTTTTCAGGAAATGGAAAGGCAGAATTAGAAATGGCAGAATATATTTCTAAACTACCAATGAGTGCATTTGTTTATGATTATGATTATAATGCGGAAACAGTGGAAGAATTAGAAAGAACACATGAAGCTTTCTTTAAAGTTATTAGAAAAAACAACCCTAAATTACCAATAATTATGCTTCCAAAACCTAATGATGAACCAAATAAAAAGATTTTCAAATTAAGAAAAGAAGTAATTAGAAAAACTTATATTAATGCAATTAGTAATGAAGATAAAAATGTTTATTATATTGATTATTCTACATTATATAAGGGATTTTTGGGGAAATCTCATACTATTGATGGGTGTCATCCAAATGATTTAGGGTTTTATTTAATGGCAAAAGAAATAAAACCAATATTAAGTAAAATATTAAAGGAGGTACAAAAACATGATAAATAAATTCGAATGTAATAATTTAAAATTTGAACTTGATGATTATTCTCAAGATGTTTTATTAACACCAAATTATAGAATTGAAGATGAAATTTTAATTGTTAACTTAAAGTTTAAATTTAAAGATAAAGTTTCTCCTTCTAATATGCTTTTAACTTTTAATATTGATAAAGCTGATTGTTTATATACTTGGAATTCTAATCAAGGATTAAAAAGAAATTTACTTCCTGAGTGGAAGGGAGCAAAAATTGAATCTAGATCAGTAATTGGTACACCTATTCTTTCTTTTGTAGGATTTAAGGATAACAATATTTTAACTGTATCATTAAGTGATTATGAAACACCTCATTCTATTTCGGGTGGATTTTCTGAAGAACATGGTGGCATAAAGATTAGAGTTGAATTTTTTAGTGGTTTAGTTGGATTAATGGACGAATATAGTGTTGATTTAATGATTGATACTAGAGATATTCCTTTTTTCAAAGCAATAAGTTATGCATCTGAACGTTTCGAAAAAACTGTTAAATTAAGAAATATTCCTGATTATTCTAAAGTGGCTTTATTTTCTACTTGGTATTCTGATCATCAAAGATTATCAAAAGAAAAAATATTATCTGATTGTAAAAAAAGTAAAGAGTTAGGCTTAGACTTAGTTATTATTGATGATGGATGGCAAACTGATGATACTTCTTATGGTTATGGCTTTTGTGGGGATTATGTTCCTTCAGATAAAAAAGTTGGTGATATGAAGGAATTGGTTAGTTCAATTCATAATATCGGAATGAAAGTGATGCTTTGGTATTCAGTTTCTTTTATTGGTGAATATAGTAAAAACTTTGAAAAATATAAGGATATGACACTACGTTATGTTCCTAAAGGACATTATTATGTTTTAGATCCTCGCTTTAAAGAAGTAAGAGAATTAATTGTAGATTTCTTATGTAGAAGTGCGAAAGAATGGAATATTGATGGTCTAAAGCTTGATTTTATTGATGCTTTTAAATTAGAAGAAGATAAGATAGTTAGAGAAGGTATTGATTGTAGTACATTAGAAGAAGGAATTAGATTATTACTTTCAGAAATCAAAGATAAATTATTTAAAATCAATAAAGATTTCTTAATTGAATTTAGACAAAGATATATTGGACCATCAATGAAGAGTTTAGGTTGTATGTATCGAGTTGGTGATTGTCCAGGTGATTTTATTGCTAATAGATTAGGTATTGCTGATTTGAAGTTCACTTCATTAAAGTTTCCAGTTCATGGAGATCCTATTATGTTCCCTAAATATGCTTCTAAAGAATATGTTGCAGGAGCATTAGCAAATTCAATTTTTGGTGTCATTCAATTTTCTGTAAGTCCTAATGAATTAAATGAAGAACAATATCAAGTTGTTAAAAATTATCTTGAATTTGTAAGAAAATATAAAGATGTTCTAATTGATGGTGATTTTGAGGTTATTGGTGGTAGTAATGCTTATAGTGAATGTCGTTCTTCATTAAATGGGTTAACAATTGTTGGCTATTATGAAAATAAACATGTTGTTGAAGTAAATAATAATATGATATTAATTAATGGTAGTGGAGTAGATGGTATTTATTTACAAACTTCTTTAGATAAAAAACTAAATTACCAAATTAAAGATTGTTGTGGTAATTTAGTAGAAAAAGGAGAAGTAGAAGGTTTAAAATTTGTCTTTGTTAAAGCAGGAAGTATGGTTTTCTTTGATTAGATAGGTAATTAATATGAGAATTTATAGTCAAAATATTTGGGGAAATTTCTCTAGTAAAGAATGTATAGGAAATAGAAATTTTTTAATTCATCAGTTGATAGAAAAATATCAACCTGATTTTTGTTGCTTTCAAGAATGTAATCCATCTACTAGTAGAAAAGATAATTCTATTTCTATATTATTGAAAGATAATTATGATGAAGTTTCGCTTGAAAACGAAAATAAAAATTTCACCCCTATTTTTTATAATAGAAATAAAGTTAAACTTATTTGTGGTGAATATGTTGTTTATTCTGGACTTAATGATTGGGATTCTAAATCTTTTACATGGGGACTTTTTGAAAATTTAGAAAATAAAGAAAGAGTAGTAGTTATTTCTACTCATTTATGGTGGAAATATACTGGTGAAGTTGATATTCTTCAAAGAAGAGAAAATGTTAAACAATTGATGGATGTGGTTAATAGAGTATATCTTCAATATGAAGTTCCAATTATTGTTTGTGGTGATTTTAATAGTGGAGAAAAGGCAAAACAAGGACCTGATGCTTATTATCAAATGATTAAAAATAATATGGTTGATGTAAGAAACCTTGCATTGGAAAGTTCTAATTCCGAAACATGTTCTCTTGAATATCCTAAACATGATAGTGATGGAGTTTATTATCAAGGAGTTCAACCTTGCATTACTATCGATTATATTTTTGTTAATAAAGAAGAATTAATATTAGCTACTAGTTTTAAAATAGATAATTCTCAAATAGCTAGAGATAGTTCAGATCATTCTCCATTAATATTCGAGTTTGAATTGAAAAGTAAATAATTCATCTATCTTTAATTCTATTAATTTAAAAAAATTCATATATTGAATTAATATGAATAAAATTTTTGTCAGCATTATTTTTATATGCTTAGGCTATGGTCTTATAACTGGTCGATATGAAGAGATGGCAAATGCTATATTAGCACTCCCTGATGAAGGATTAAAGTTAGTTTGTACTTTGGTGTTCTCAGCAACCTTTTGGTCGGGAATCATGATGATTATGTATGATTCAGGATTAATAGATCATTTAGCAAAAGCTCTTGATCCTTTATTAAGTAAAATAATGCCTAATTTAAAAGATAAAGAAGCAAAGAAATATATTAGTAGTAATATTGCTGCTAATATTTTTGGTCTTGGATTTGCTGCTACTCCTAGTGGATTAAAAGCGATGAAAAGATTAAAAGAAATATCAAGAGAAAAAGATGATACTGCTAGTGATGAAATGGTTACTTTCCTAGTGTTAAATACGGCAGGAGTTACTTTATTACCAACTACAGTAATGGCTATTAGACATTCTTATGGAGCGCTTAATCCAGTAGATTTTCTTCCTTTAGCAATTATAGGAACAATATGTTCTTGTGTTGGTGGTTTATTATTAGACTACTTATTTAGGAAGTTTAGAAAATAATCAAATTTACTACAAAAAGATTAAACTTGTAATTTATATTCATGTAATGTACTATTTAATAGGTGATGTATGTGGAAGTGAATTACAAGAATGTAAAAAAATATAATGTTGGTAAGAAACCTATTAGGCAACCTATTTATTTGACATGGTTAATTTGGTTTTTATCTTTTATTATGACTTTATTTAATAAAAAGAAAGTAGAAAAAATTAATATGGAAGGTTTAAAAGGTCCATATTTAATGTTGAGTAATCATATGTCATTTATTGATTTTGAATTAACTGCTTTAGCAACATATCCTCAAAGAGTAAATAATGTAGTAAATTATGATGGATATTATCAAAGAGCATGGTTAATGGAATGGATTGGTAGTATCTGTACTAGAAAGTTTATTACTGATTTACAATTGGTTAAGAATATTAACTTGTGTTTAAATAGAAAAGATGTAGTTTGTATTTATCCAGAAGCTAGATATTCTCCTAATGGTTCTACTTCTTATTTACCTGAATCTTTAGGAAAATTAGTTAAGATGAACAAGGTTCCTGTAGTTGCAGTTGTACATAGAGGAAACCACTTATTATCACCATTTTGGAATTTTAGAAAGAAAAGGAAAGTTCTACTTCATACAACTTTAACTCAAATATTAACTAAAGAAGATGTCGAAAATAAAAGTGTAGAAGAAATTAATAAAATTATTCAAGAATCATTACAATATGATGAGTATAAATACCAAAAAGAAAATAATATCTTAATTAAAAATAAAGATAGAGCAGAAAACCTTCATAAAATTCTATATAAATGTCCTCATTGTAAAGATGAACATAGTATGACTAGTAAAGGAACAGAGTTGACATGTTCAAAATGTAATCATACATGGAATTTAAATGAAAATGGAACTTTAACTTGTTTAAATGATCAAACTATCTTTGAAAGTATTACTGATTGGTTTGAATGGGAAAGAAAAGAAGTTAGAGAAGAAATCATTAGAGGAGAGTACTCTTATGAAGATGATGTTGAAGTATATTCTTTACCTCAACCATATAAATTTTATAAATTAGGTAAAGGTAAAATTCGACATAATGCTAAAGAAGGATTTGTCCTTAATGGTCATTATAATAATCAAGACTATCAAATAACTAGATTACCATTACAAATTGAAGGACTACATGTAGAATATGATTATTTCCGTATTAAAAGAGATGATTGTTTTGTCATAAATACAGAAAATGATTCATATTTTATCTATCCTACTAAAGAAAATGTTATTACAAAGTTAGCATTTGCTACTGAAGAAATGTTCTTATTATTAAAAAATAAAAAATAAAAAATAAAAAAATGGGCCGATTTTATTTCGACCCACTATTTATATTATACACTATTTTTAGATTTTTTCAAGACTTATAATTATGTCCTAACTCTAGTATAATATAAGTGTAGTAGAATACTACAATTATAACTTACAGGAGGAATGCATATGAAAGTTCAAATTATTGGTAAAAATATAGTCGTTACTGACTCAATTCGTGCTGCAGTAGAAAATAAGCTAGCGCGTATGGAAAAATACTTCATCATTAACGAAGAAGTAACTGCTAAAGTATTAGTAAGAACTTATAAGACTGCTCAAAAAGTTGAAATCACTATTAATACTAAAATGATGGACTTTAGAGTTGAAGTAATGCATGATGATTTATACGCTGCTATTGATTTAGCAATCGATAAATTAGAAGGTCAAATGCGCAAATTAAAAACTAGATTAGATCGTTCTCATAAGATGAGTTTAGGTGAATCAATTAATTTCGATAATTTTGAAAATGAAGAAGATGATGAAAATATCGAAATGGTAAGGGTTAAAGAAGTTTATCTTGAACCAATGGATTTAAATGAAGCAATTATTAGACTTGAAAATTTAGGACATAGTTTCTATTTATTCAAAGATAAAGAAGATAATTGTGTATCAGTACTTTACAAAAGATATGATGGAGGATATGGTATCATTCAAGGTAAAGAATAAATATATAGAACAGCATGTGCTGTTCTTTTTTTATGCTAGAATTAATAAAATTAATTGGTGATAAAATAAATGAAAGTTATTAAATTTGGTGGAACAGCATTTCAAACTCCTAAGTTAGTAGATAATGTGTGTTCTATAATTGATAAGGAAGAGAAACCTTTAATAGTAGTTGCTTCTGCAATTGGAAGAAAAGGATTTCCTTTTGCCACAGATACACTAATTGATTCAATAAAAGATAATTATTTATCTAATAAAGAATTAGATAGATTATTGGGACTGGGTGAAATATATTCTACTTTATTTTTAGTAAACGCCTTAAAAAGAAAAAAAATAAAGGCATATGCCTTATCATATTTAGAAACCGGGATAGAATGTAATGATAATTATAATGATGGAAATATAGTTTGCATAGACAATAAAAACTATGGACTTTTTAGCGAAAAATACGATGTTTTAGTCATTCCTGGATTTGTTGGATACACTAACGAAAATGAGATAATTACTTTAGGTAGAGGAACCTCTGATTTGACTGCAGTTGAACTTGCTTTAGTTAATAAATTAGATGAAGTGATTTTATATAAAGAAGTAGATGGTATATATCCTACATTATTTATAAATTTAATTAAAATAAAGCCTTTTGAATTTTTGTCTTATGATGAACTATTAGCACTTATTGAAATTGGATTTTCACCTATAAATAAAAAGGCGGTGTTGGAGGCTAAAGAAAATAATTTAAAGATAATAGTTAAAAATTTTATATTGAATAATAAAAGTACAACGATATCTAATCAAAAATCAAATAATAAGGTAATAGGTTTTAATGTGGATAATAATAAAGTTATGATTGCTACTAGTTATAAAGAAGAAGTTCAAAAAGAATTATTTGAAATTTTGAAATTGTCACATATTTACATTAAAGAAATTGAAGAAGGGTTGAGTTATTTTAGCTTTAAAATTAATTCTAGCCAATTACTTTTATTGAGACAAATTATCTTAAAAAAGTATTTTATACATATGTTAAATGTTTAAAACAATGGGAAAATGATAAAAATAAACTTAATTAATTAAGTTATTGTTGGAAAGTGATAAGAAAATTATGTATAATATCAAATGGTGATATTATGATTAAAGCAATTGCTACTGATTTAGATGGAACATTGTTTTACCCCAAAAGAAGATTTAGATTAATTTCTACTGCAAATAGGCAATTCATCAGGAATGCATCTTTAAGTGGAAAAGAAGTCATTCTTGTAACGGGTAGAAATCTTTTTGTTCCTGGAAAGGTTATTAAGACAGTTGCTATTAACAAAAATATATCAGTTGTTTCTTGTAACGGAGCTAGAGTTATTCATAATGGAGAAACTATTTATGAACAAACTGTTCCAAATGAAAAAGCATTAAAACTATTCTATGCCCTACAAAAATATAAGGATATAAAAAGTCTGATGTTTTTTACTAATCGTTTCAAAATGTATGTTGATTCTAGTGGATTAAATCCAGTAATGAGAGCGATTGGTTGGGTAGGCTTGAACTTACAAGGAGCATATTTTGAACCATTTCAACTTGGAAAAAATAGAACTATAAGAGGCATTCAAGATCCTGAAACGAAAATTTATAAAATTATGCCTTGGTTTGGTTTAGGAAAAAAAGGAGTTGAAACAGCTAGAAAAGTCTATGATAAGTTTGTAGAAGAATTTGGAGACGAATATGAAATTTCGTATTCTGGACCTGCAATTGAATTCATGGAAAAAGGAACTAACAAAGCAAAATCATTAAAAAAATTATTAGATGTCTGTAATATTGATTATAATGAGGTTGCAGTAGTTGGTGATTCTGGTAATGATATTCCATTATTTGAAAACTTTGAAAATAGTTTCGTTATGGCACAAGCACCTGAAGAGGTAAAACAAAAAGCAAAGGTTAGATTGAAATCTTTTGATGATTTATCTAACTACATTAAATAATTAGAAGGAGAAATATATGAATCAAAAAACACACTTTACATTAAGCTTTTATCATTTAGCTTTAGCAATTAGAGACACATTAGAATATGTTCAAAAACGTCCTAATTATCCATTACAAATGTACCTTGCTAAAAAGAATACAGTTTCAATGGCATTAAAAGAAAAATCACCATTTGTAGGTTTCTGTAATAATAATGGCGAAGTTGGACAAAAAATGCTTGAACAATTAACAGATTTTTATGATACATGTTATAGTGACGATCAAACATTTGTTTCAATTGAAGGCGAAGAAGTTAAACCTGATGCAGCACAATATTTAAAAGTATTAGAATACATTGTTCCATTAAGAGAGTCTTTAGTAAATATATTACATGCTTATATTAACGCTCAAAAGAATGATGGTTCTGTTGAAGAAGGTGTTGAAGAACTTGTTAGATTAGAGGATAAATTTTACCGTTCTATTTTCTTCTTGGTAAACTCTGATTTCTTATTCAATAATTTATTCCAAGAATTTAATAAAGCAATGAGAGAAAATAACGGTCAAGAATCTATTCAATCAAATTTTGTTGCAAACGATATTAAAAAACTTATCTCTATGATTAATTTTGTTCGTAAGAATTCACAAGTAGTAGATGTAGAATTTGATAGAGCGTTTGAAGAATTACAAAGAGGTATTAAATTAATTACAGGAGCAGAAAAAGTGCCAGAAGGTTCTACTTTCCAACAAGAATTCCAAAAAATTGTTGGCACATGGTATCAAAGAGTAGCACAACTTGAACCAGAATGGAAAGCTAAACATACAGTGATTTGGAGCCAATTAGTTGCTTACGAAAGAGAATTACAAGCAAAAGCGCAAGGAAAAGCAAATTAATTATTATAAATAATTATTGAAGTATTTAATTTATAATGTTAATATAATTTAGCAAAGGAGCAAAAATATGAGTAATTTAGATAAACTTAAGAAAACTCAATCTAAAAAAGAATTAAGTGCAAAAATCGCTGAAATTATTTGGGTAACTTTAGGTGGCCTAGTTTTACTTTGTGGTGTTGTTTGCTTAATTTTGAGTATCGTTATTAATAATATTGGTACAGATGCAACTAATATGTATTCTCATCCATTATTCTTCTTAGTTGAATGGCAAGATGCATTTGTAACTTGGTTCAATGAATGGAGTAAAGCAAGTATTACTTCTTTTAGTAATTTAGGATTATGGTTAGTTATTTGTTCAGTAATTTATTTATTAATTGTTATCGCAGTTTATGCTAATAGACAAGATAATTTAGATAAGAAAGCGAAAGCTAAAAAATTACGTGAAAAGAATGCTCGTAAATTCTTAGAAGAACAACAACTAAATGAAGAAAAGCAAAAAGAAGAACAAGCTACTGAACTAGTATCAGAATAAAGAAAATAGGTAGTCGAGAGACTACCTTTTAAATTAAGATTATGGAAATTAAAAGAGTTAAATTGGAAGAATTAGAAAAAGTTATGGAAGTAATAAATGATGCTAAAGCATTTTTAAAACTTCAATCACAACAATGGCAACAAGGATATCCAAATGAATATTCTATGACAAAAGATATTCTTAACCAGGATCTTTTTGGTGTGTATATTGATGGTGAATTGACTTGTGTAGCGGCATTAATTATTGGTATAGAAAAAACTTATGTAAATATGATTGAAGGAAAATGGAAAATTGAAGTTTCTCCTTCAGATTTAGTTATTCATAGAATTGCAGTTTCTAATAAATATAGAGGAAGAGGATGTGCTAAAAAATTAATGGAATTTGCATATTCTTACGCTAAAGAAAATAATTGTGATTCTATTAAGGTTGATACGCATAGAGTGAATATACCTATGCAACAGTTATTATTAAGTAATGGATATACATATCAAGGTATTATAGATTTAAATCGTAATGAAGAAGATCAACTTAGATTAGCTTATGAATTAGTAATTTAAAGAATATGAGATTTTTATCTCATATTTTTTATTTTTCGAAAAAAACGGCTAGAAAAGATAAAATTTTCTAAAAATACGAAAAAAAGTGAAATTAGGGGGTTTCGCAATTTTTAAATATAGTATATAATATACTCAATAATTTATAGGAGGCAAAAATTATGCAAATTATATTCGGAAATCCAGGAAGTGGAAAAACTAAAGTACTTTTAGAAATGAGCGCTAAAAACAATATACCAATTCTTGTTGAATCAGACGCTAGAGTACAACGCTTAATGGTAAAAGCACAAGGTTATGGAGTTAAAATTCCAGCACCTATTACAATCAATCAATTAAACGACGGTATTAAAGCTGTTTATATTGATGATGTAAAGCGTTTAGTTGAAGGTGTTCTTCATGTTGATTTAAAAGCAATCACAATTAATCGTGATGAAGAGTGTGAGGTTGTTGATTTAGACGCTAGATAGGATCCTCCTGTATTTCGTTAAAAATGTATTAAAATAACGAGCATTTTGATAATGCTCGTTTTTATTTATAGAGCCCTATTTATTCACAAAAGTTCATTTTTACTTACAAACACTACCTATTTTAATACAATTTCGACATTTTAAAACATCATACTTATTTATACTATTTACCTAATAAAATTTTAATGTCTTTTTCTATCTTCTCAGGTGCAACAGTAGAACTATATCTTTTTATAACATTTCCATTTTGATCAACTAAAAACTTTGTAAAATTCCATTTAATATTTTTACCAAAAATCCCACCTTTTTGAGATTTTAAATAAGTGTATAATGGTTCCTCATTTTTACCATTTACTTCTATTTTTGAAAATTGTTTAAATGAAACATCATATTTTAAACTACAAAAACTTATAATCTCTTCATTTGATCCAGGAGCTTGATTACCAAATTGATTGCAGGGAAAATCAAGTATTTCTAACCCTTCATTTTTGTATTCCTTATATAACTTTTCAAGTCCTTCATATTGAGGTGTAAATCCACATCCAGTAGCAGTATTAACAATTAGTAAAACCTTGCCTTCAAATTCTTTTAATGAAACTTCCTGACCTTTTATATCTTTTAAATTAAAATCATAAATTCTCATCTTGTATTTTCCTTTCTATTTTATTCAATTAAATTGAATTCAATTTATTATACATTTGATTTTACAGATGTTAATCAAGTGACTTAATAGTGTAAAGGGAATCGGTAAATTGTTAAAAAAGTTCGTACTCTAACCTAATAATCGCTAAAAAGTTAAAACTTAAAACCTGTTCGTTTATTATTTTTAGTTTAAAAACATTGCCTTAAAAAGATAAAAGTCCACACAGGGTAAATAAAAGGCATAACGTGGTGACTTGAAACCTTATAAAAAGAAAAAATATCGATACTTTTTATTGTATCAAGATTAATCATCTCAAATGGCGCAGAAAGTGGGATTTGAACCCACGCACCGAGTTACCAGTCTACGAGCTTTCCAAGCCCGCCCCTTCAACCGCTTGGGTATTTCTGCAGTTAACTTATTTTACTATATTTAGTTATTTTTGTCATTATTACTTTTTCTTTTATATAAATGTTATGTTATAATCTTTTTATAGAAAGATTATTTTTACTATGAAAGAAATTAAAATTACTTCATCTCAAGAGAATCAAACAATCTTTAAATTTGTTAAAAAATATCTATCAAGCGCTCCATTATCTTTTATCGAAAAAGTATTTAGAAAAAAAGATGTTAAAGTTAATGGGAAAAGAGTAGATAAATCTTTTGTTATTTCTTGTGATGATATAGTTCAAATTTATATCAGTGAAAATCAATTAGAAGAGTTTAATAAAAATAATGAAGTTAGAATTACTCATATTTTCCCAAATATTATTTATGAAGATGAAAATATTTTGATATGCAATAAACCTTCAGGTCTATTAGTTCATAAAGGTAACAAAGAAAATGAAATAACATTAACCGATATTGTTTTAAATTATCTTTCAAAAAAAGGTGAATATAATCTAGATAATAATGAAGGATTTATTCCTGGACTTGCACATAGAATCGATAGAAATACATCGGGATTAGTTATTTTTGGTAAAAATATTAAAGCTTTGCAAGAACTTGAAAAATTATTTAAAGAAAGAAATTCAATTAATAAATTCTATTTAGCGTTAGTTAATGGTAAAATAAAAGATAGTGGTATTATAAATAAACCACTATATAAAGATGAAAAAACTGGTATAGTTTCTGTACGTAGCGTTTCTAATGGTGGTAAAACCGCTATTACAAAGTATAATGTAGAAGAAAATTTTGAAAAATATACTTTGGTAAATGTAGAATTATTAACTGGTAGAACTCATCAAATTAGAGTGCATTTTTCTTCAATTGATCACCCATTACTAGGTGATAGTAAATATGGTGATTTTGTTGAGAATAAAGAATTTAAAAATAAATTTAAATATGAAAATCAATTCTTACATGCACATAAAGTTAAGTTTGATAAACTCGATGGAGTATTATCTTATCTTTCTAATAAAGAATTTATCGCTCCATTAGATAAAAAAGAAATTGATATTCTTCAAAAATTAAGAATAGGAAAGGAGAAGTAATTATGAGAGAAATTGAAAAAGGTGTCTTACTAGCAGAATTCTTTGGCGTTGATACATCAAAATATGTACCATCATTTATTGAATGGATTAAAAAGACAGAACAATATATCATTTTTAATCGTAAATACGAATTACTTAAAAATAAGAGAAGTTGGAAGGCTAGAAGATTTTATTCTTACTTTGAATCTGTTGTTCTTGAAGAAAGTGAAACTATTAAAGAAGCAATGATTGAGTATGGTAAAATTTGTTATCTAGTTAAAATTACTTCTGAACCTTCTTATATAAATCCTCTTATTATGGAAAATATTGATAATCCAGAAATGACAATTGGTGATATTAATGTTTCTTTTGATGGAAAAATAATGACTATTAGAGAATTAGCTCAAATTGAAGGATTTACTTTTGAAAGAAAAGATGAATTAATTAAAGAAAGAATTAATAACTGGATCAAAGAAGTAGAAGAAGCAATTCTTGCTCCTATAGAAGAATATAAAACATATAGCTTTTATCTTCCTAAAATTAAATGGTTCAGTGTATCAAGAACAATTGAACTAATTTACTTAGTTTTATTAAATGCCTTTTTGGCAGCAATTTATTTTATAAAAATCCCTTTATTTGAAAACATTTTAAGTGATGTTAGGAGTATAGATTTCTTTGTTTATTTATTAGCAATAGGTTTTACACTAGTTTATGATTTAATTTTTATTATTACAATGATTGTAAGAAGAGTTAGATATGGATATTATAAAAAAGCTCGTGATGGTGTGATGGAAGATATTGTTAAAGAAAAGGAAAAAGTAGAATTTAAATTAAGAAGATATATGTATGCTCAATTAGCTACTATGGGTGACATGAGTGAAAAGATTTCTACATTCACTAAATTATCAAAATATTATCCATATATTGGATATATTAGAAAACATTTAATTCTTAAAAAGAGAATTAAAGTTGATAAGATGAACGTTGCTGAAAAAACAGCACTAATAGTTACTTTATTATGCTTAATTGCATTAATAGTAATTATGTTTATTTAAGGAGGTAAGTTATGTTTAGAATAGTAATTAAAGATAAAACATTTACTTCTTTAGAAGAATTTGGACAAAACATGTATTTATATCCAGAGGCTTGTGAAACGTTATTAACCTCTACTAAGTTTTTAAAAGCTTTAGGTGAAGAGAATAAAGAATTATTAACAAAGTTAATAAAATTAAATCATGAAGTTAGAGATGTTAATGAATTCTTATTTCAAGCACAATATTTATTCTGCCCTCATATGGGATTAAAACATCATACTTATTCTTTTGAAACTTTTAAAGAATTGGGGAAGCAAATTTTAGAATTTGGCCCTAAGGTAGATATTTATTTAAAAGACTTTTTGAAATTTAAGTTATTGAGTAGATATATGGTCGATCAAGGCTACGATACTAGAAAAGCAATTTTATATAAGAAAGTTTTAGAACTAGAAGAGATGTTCTTTGAAAATGAAAATAAAGCATATTTCTTATTAGGTTTCTTATTAGCAGAATCTGATCGAATAATTTTTAATAAAAAAGAATATGATGATGTTGAAACTTTCTTTAAGGATATGATTTCTGATTTTTATATTATAAATTATGCGCATAATTTAGAATCAAATCAATATATCTATGCTTGGCTAGAAGTAAAAGGATTAAATAGACAAGTAAGTAAATATCATGCATTATTAAAAACAATTGAACAATTGGAGGAAAAATAATGGAACAATATATTAAAGAAAAATATGAAAAGTGGCTAAAAGCAGATTTACCACAAGATTTAAAAGAACAATTAGAATCATTAAATGAAGAACAAATTAATGATTGTTTCTATTGCGATTTAGAATTTGGTACTGCTGGAATTAGAGGTGTTCTTGGCCCTGGTAGTAATAGATTGAATATTTATGTTATTAGAAAAGTATCAAAAGCTTTTGCTGAATTTTTAATTCAATCTGATCCTAAGGCTAAAGAAGATGGTGTTGTTATTTCACACGATAACAGATTATATTCTAGAGAATTTACTTTAGAATCTGCAAAAATGTTATCAAGCTATGGTATTAAAGTTTATATCTTTGATGATTTAAGAGCGACTCCAGAACTTTCTTATGCGGTAAGAAAATTACATGCGGTAGGTGGTATCATGATTACTGCATCCCATAATCCTAAAGAATATAATGGCTTTAAAGTTTATGATAGAGAAGGATGTCAATTAACTCCTTCTAAAATTAAACCATATATCGATATTATTAAAACTTATGGTTCAGAAATCGATACTACTTTTGGTGAAGCAGATATTAAAGGTGAAATCGTTACTTTAGGTAAAGAAATTGATTTAGATTATATTGAACAAGTTGAATCAATTTTATTAAATCCTCAACTAGATAAAAAAGGATTTAAAATTGTATTTACTCCTCAACATGGTACTTCTTTAGAAGTTGCAAAACAATTGTTTGATCGTTTAGGTTATGAAGTAATTTATGTGAAAGAACAATGTGTTCATGATCCATTATTTGGTGCAACAATTTCTCCTAACCCAGAAGATCCTAGAGCATATATTCTTCCTTTAGAATATGCTAAAAAAGAAAATGCAGATATTATTATGATGACAGATCCTGATGCAGATAGATGCGGTATTGCATTTAAAGATTCTAAAGGGGAATGGCAATTATTCACTGGAAATCAAACTGGTGCTCTTTTAATTAACTATGTATTTGCTCAAAGAAAATTAAAAGGATTATTACATGAAAATGGGGTATTATTTGATTCTGTTGTAACATCTAGTTTTGGCCAAAAAGTCGCTCGTTCTTATGGTATTGAAGTAGAATCTGTATTAACTGGATTTAAGTTTATTGGTGACAGAATTAAACATTATGAAGAAACAAAAGAAAAAGTATTTGAATTTGGATATGAAGAATCTTATGGTTATGTTTTAGCTCCATTTGTTAGAGATAAAGACTCACTTCAAGCATTAATGATGGTCGCAGAAATGACTAATTATTATCGTTTACAAGGTAAAACTTTAGATATTGTTTATGATGAATTACAACAAAAACATGGATATCATTTTGATAAGTTGTTCTCTATTTATTTTGAAGGCCAAAATGGTAAAGTAAAAATGGATTCAATTATGTCAGGTTTAAGGGAACATCCATTAAGCGAAGTTTCAGGAGTTAAAGTAAGTTATATTGAAGATTACAAAACTTCTAAAGTGGTTACTCCTAATAATGTATTAATTAGAAAATTAGATTTATTATCTTCTGATATGATTAAGTATTATTTCGAGGATGGCTCTACTGTTGCAATTAGACCTTCTGGTACAGAACCTAAATGTAAGTTTTATTATGGTGCAGTAGGTACTAGTAGTGAAGAAGTAAATAAAAAACCTGATTTAATGCATCAAGATATTTTAAAAATATTAGGTTTATAAAGAATAAAAGCACTGATATTAAGTGCTTTTTTTCTACAATTTGTTTGAAACTGTCAAAAGTGATTTATTGAAATATAAAGTATTATTATTTATAATAACTTTATTGGTAGGGGTGAATATGAAAAAAAGTGGGATTATTATTGGAATAATAACAGCAATCACTCTTGGAGTGATGCTCCCTTTTGCTATGGAATTAATCGATAAACAAATAAATCCTCCTTCTTCATCTTCTGAAGAATATATTCCTCTTGATCCAGAATTTTTAGAAAAGCCAACTGATGGTACAACTCCTATCGATCATAGTTGTTTAGATAATTTTAGAATTGCAGGAGGAGTATTAAGTTTAACTGATAATTTTAAAACTATTCAAGAAGGGAATGCTCTTAGTGAAACAGTTCTTAAAAACAATCAAATAGTAAGCGCTCAAAGAGTAGTAAATAAAGATAAAGCGTATGTTACTCATACTACTAAATCTTCTTTTGTAGAATCTGCTGTTGAAAGATTTTATTTAGAAGATAAAGTTTTATTAAGAACTGGAAAGTTTGATAAAGATCAAGTCGTTTATAATGATGGAGAAGTACCTTTTGTTTATTCATACGAATATATATTGCAAAACATTGGATGGCTCCCTTTTGATATGACTTCATATATCATCAATGAAGATACAATTATTTCTTCTCGAGCTGTTGAATCAAATTATCCATATTCTATGGAATTTATTTTAGATAATTCTTCTTCAATTTCTAATACAAAAAGAGAAGTTAGATATAACGCTAATGCAGTCAGTTATCCTAAATATAGCCAAGTTAAAGTTACTATTTCTTTAGATGAATCTTGGAAGGTTTTAGAAATTAAAACTGAAGACAAATATGATATTACTGTAAAGATGGGAATTAATTTTACAGTACCTGTAGAAACACATTTAGTCGAAAAATTTTATTATGATGATTGCTTACTAGAGTCTTTAAAAAGTCATGCTTATTTTTCTGCTTACTATGAAGAAGAAGTAGATGATAATGTAATTGTTGAAAAAGAAAAAAGAGCAATAGATTATATTTTTGATGTGCTTTTTGATGTAATTTTGAAAGGTGCAACTTTCAATTGTGAAATCGCTACTCAAGATGTTACATTAGAAGGTAAATTAGATATTAAGTTTGATGTTTCTAATATGAGTGGAAACATTATTGGACTATTTGATGACTTCTTCTTTAAATATGATAAGGATTTATATATATCTTATTTAAAACATAATTATAAATTTGATGAGAATTTCTTAAATGAAGCATTAACTTCTTTAGGTTCATTAATGGAAACAAGTCAAGAAGTAATGTTAGTAGATGAAGAACCTTCTCAAGAAGAAAGTTTAACCAATGTTTTTGATAACTTAGAATTAATAAAAGATGGAAATAATGTTACTGTTAAAGGAAATATTGATTTAGAAGGTAAAGAAGTTTGCTTTGATTTTAAATTTTTTGAAATGGAACAAGGAACAATTTTAAAATCAATTAATATGGATATTGATGGTAGTAAAATAACTTTATCTATAACTAATAAAAAAATTGAATATGCAGAAAGTGAGTATAATGATTTATCAAATTCAGTATGGTTAATTGATGAATTAGTTAAAATAAGTAATTATCAAGGATATACTTTACATATTGATCATTTATTAAATGATCACCCATTAGATATAGAAATTAATATTGTTGATGAAAATACGATGCTATTTACTTTTGCAATCAGTGATTTAAATAGTAGTAGAAGTATTGAAGTTTATTATTTTGATGAAGTTTATTATTTGTCTTTAGACAATTATTTGGTTGAAATTTATCAAGAGGATATTGATTTATTAATTGGCTATCTTGAAGAATATCTTCAAAATGATGAGACAGAAGAAGTTTCTCTTGTTAATGAAGAGGTTCAAGAAGAACAACAAGATTTGTCTAAAATATTATATGAAGTAATTGGTGTAGTAGAAATGGTTGATGAAAATATCATATCGATCCCATTAATATTATCTTCATTAAATGAAAACTTACAGGATTGTACTGTTTATCTTTATAATAAAGACAATAAATTAAATGCTGAATTGGTAGAGTATGGTATTTATCTTTCAATCGATGAATTTGTTAGTGATATTGTTCTTCCTAGTGGAAAACCAATTTATGATAAATCTATACTTGATATAGTTGAAGAACATATTAATAATGTTCAAAGTATTTGGAATAAAGAATCAATCCAAATTGATTTTTCTAATGTTAATATAAAGGGAAATTCATCTTCAATTGATGTCGATGGTCAATTAAAGAAGAATAAAGAAGATTATTCTTTAGAATTAGATGTCACTGGTAATATTAAAATGAAATTAAAATTAACATACTTGAATAATAAATATTATTTATCATTTGGTGAAGACCGTTATTCAATTAATTTAATCTTAAGTAGTAAACAAATGGAAACATTTATTAGTTACATTGAAGAAATATTTAATTATTTCTTCCAAGAAAATGACTTTGATGTATCTTTAGAAGCATTTATTGGTGATTTAATAAATGAGATCAATAAAATTATCAATGGAGATATGGACGCTACTATTGGAGAAATAGTATTTGAAATTGTGAATATATTGGATTCTTCATATTTAGAAATTGATGAAAGAAATATTATTGTGGAATTTGATCAAACAGAACTTCAATTATATAAATTATCAGAAAATTATATGTTAATAGTTGAAAATTTAATTTATAAAGAAAATACAATCGAAGGAGAAATTTATCTAAAAGAAAAACAAAATGAAATTACAGTTGATACTACTGGATTTATCGATATAAGTGAAATATTTGAAGATTTAGAAATACCAAATCCCTAAAATTAGTTATTAAGAGTTAAACTAAGTTTAGCTCTTTTTAATTTTTTTTAAGAAATAACGATATTTTAATATCAATTAAAATAATATTGTAGTAGAATAATAGTGTTGACAAAACAAATAAATTTCTAGGAGGATATATTTATGTCAGTTAAAGTCGCAATTAATGGATTCGGACGTATTGGCCGTTTAGCATTCAGACAAATGTTCAATGCAGAAGGATATGAAATCGTAGCTATCAACGATTTAACATCACCAAAAATGTTAGCACACTTATTAAAATATGATTCAGCTCAAGGTAGATATGAATTAGGTGACACAGTAAAATGTTCTGCAGAAGATGAAGCAGAAGGTTGGATTGAAGTTGATGGCAAAAAAATCAGAATTTATGCTGAAAAAGATGCAGCAAACTGCCCATGGGGTGAATTAGGTGTTGATGTAGTATTAGAATGTACAGGTTTCTACACTTCAAAAGCAAAATCAATGGCTCACATCAATGCAGGTGCTAAAAAAGTTGTTATTTCAGCTCCAGCAGGTAATGATTTAAAAACAATCGTTTATAATGTTAACCATGAAACATTAACTGCAGATGATCAAATTATCTCAGCAGCTTCATGTACAACAAACTGTTTAGCTCCAATGGCTAAAGCATTAAACGATGCATACCCAATTCAATCAGGTATCATGACAACTGTTCACGCTTATACAGGTGACCAAATGGTATTAGATGGACCACATAGAAAAGGTGATTTAAGAAGAGCTAGAGCAGCTGCTTGTTCAATCGTTCCTAACTCAACAGGTGCAGCTAAAGCAATCGGTTTAGTAATTCCAGAATTAAATGGTAAATTAATCGGTTCTGCTCAACGTGTTCCAGTACCTACAGGTTCAACTACTTTATTAGTAGCAGTTGTTAAATCAGATGAAGAAGTTACTAAAGCAAGCGTTAATGCTGCTATGAAAGCTCAAGCTTCTGAATCATTTGGTTACACAACAGAAGAATTAGTTTCTTCAGATATCATTGGTATCAGATATGGTTCATTATTTGATGCAACTCAAACAATGGTATGTAAAGTTGGTGAAGGTTTATATCAAGTTCAAGTTGTTTCTTGGTATGATAATGAAAACTCATATACTTCACAAATGGTAAGAACTATTAAATACTTCGCTGAAAAATAGTTGTTAGAAGATTAAGACTACTCTTAGAGTAGTCTTTTTTTGAAACAAAATTGAAAGCGCTTTATTTTTATGTTTTAAAAAATAGAAAAATATGCTAATCTTTTACTAGAAGGAGAAAATTAATATGAAAAAGATTATTACAAAATCTATTTGTGGATTAATGGTTTTATCTACATTCATAAGTTGTGGAAACAATAATAGTAGTTCTAGTGAACCATCAAGTTCTGAAGAAATTGAAGTAAGCGAAACATGGGAACTTGTTGAAATTCCAGGATACACATTGGGTAATGAAGATACTTCTACTTTAGAAGTCGTTCCAACAACAACAGTTAGATTCCACTTCAATCGTGCAGATGAACAATATACTCCATGGTCTATTTGGGGATGGGATAACTCTAATAGTTCAGGGGGAGCTGCTTATCAATTCACTCACTATGATGAATATGGTGTTTGGGGTGATGTTAACTTAGTAGATGTTGCTCCAGAAGGAAAAACATGTACAGAACTAGGATTCTTAATTGCAATTGATCCAGGTGGTTCATGGCAAGCTAAAGATTTCGGTTCAGATCGTTTTGTTACAATTAGTCCTACTTCTCCAGGAGGTATTCAACACGTCTATTTACTTTCTGGTGTAGAAAAACAATATCCTAATAAAGATGCAACTAGAAAACATTCAATTAGTAGTGCATTAATTACAGAAACTACAAAATTAAAAATCTATTTTGGTTTAGTTAAATCAAAAGATTTCAACTTTGATGCTAAAAACTTCACTATTGAACAAGATGGTAAAGTTTTAACTAACTATGCAGCAGAAGAATATAATTCAAAGAGTAAAAACGTTGTATTAAACTTTGATAAAGAATTAGATTTAACAAAACAAATTAAAGTTTCTTACAAATTTGAAAAGAATCATACAGACGTTGCTATTCCAAATTATGTAGTATTATTTAATAGTGATGCTTTCGCAGAAAAATATACATACACTGGTGATGATTTGGGCGTTACATTTGATAAAAAATTAAATCCTACTGCAACAACATTTAAAGTTTGGGCTCCTACATCTTCAAAGATGGTATTAAACATTTATGATAATGGTGATCCTGAAAAACAAGCTAATCCAACTAATAGTTATGAAATGACATTAGGTGATAAAGGTGTTTGGGCACATACTGTAACTCAAAACTTACACGGCAAATATTATACTTATACAGTTACTAATCCTGAAGGAACTAATGAAGTAGTTGACCCATATGCAAAATCTGCTGGTATTAATGGTATTAGAGGTATGGTAGTTGACTTCAATAAAGTCAATAGTGAAATTCAAGGATGGGATCAAGATGTTAGACCTGATTTTGGTACTAATGGAACAGATGCTTCTATTTACGAAATTCATGTTAGAGATATGACTATTGACCCTGATTCAGGAGTTACTAAAGAAAAAAGAGGTACTTTTGCTGGTTTAGCAGAAAAAGGTACAACTTATACAAATGATGATAATGTTACTGTTTCTACTGGTTTAGATCACTTAAAAGAATTAGGTATTACTCATGTCCAAATTCTTCCATTCTATGATTATAACTCAGTTGATGAAACAAAAGTTTCTACAGATATGTCAATGGAAGTTGAAGGATCTAACTATAACTGGGGTTATGATCCACTTAACTACAATGTATTAGAAGGTTCTTATTCTACAAATCCTTACGATGGAATTAATAGAATTAAAGAATTTAAAGAAATGGTAATGGCAATGCATAGCTATGGTATTAATATAATTATGGACGTTGTTTATAATCATACAGCAAAAACTAATGATTCTAATTTCCAATTATTAGTTCCTGATTATTATCATAGACGTTACTCAACTGGTGAACTTTATAATGGTTCAGGTTGTGGTAATGAAATGGCAAGTGATCGTTCAATGGTTAACAAATTTATTGTTGATTCTGCTAAATTCTGGGTTGATGAATATCATATGGGTGGATATAGATTTGACTTAATGGGATTAGTTGATAATAAGACTATGATCGATGTTTATAAAGGTTGTAGTGAATTATATTCTAAAGTTATGATTTATGGCGAACCTTGGACTGGTGGAACTTCTAAATTAAAAGTTGCACATGATCCTGCTAATATAAAAAATCAACAAACAGTACAAGCTAGTTTAGGTCAATCTTACTTTGCTGATGCAGGCGTATATGTTGGTGCATTCAATGATATTATTAGAAATGGTATTAGAGGTGACAATTCTCCAGGTGTAGGTTGGGTATATGGTCAATCTTCTTCATATGGTGGAATTTATTCTGGTATGAAGGGATTATTCGCAGAAACTAACACTGCAGCTAAAAACGTTGAACCTCAACAAGTATTGAACTATGTATCATGTCATGATAACTATACTTTATATGATCAATTAGAATCTAAAGCTTCTGCTAGTAGAGATTTTAATAGAGTATATAAGCAAGCTGAAACTATGGTATTTACTGCTCAAGGCGTTCCGTTCATGCAAGAAGGTGAAGACTTTATGAGAACTAAAGTAAATATGCGTGGTACAACTGGAAAATATGACCATAATTCATATAATTCATGTGATTTAACTAACCATATGGACTGGTCATTAAAAGCTGAAAATGTTGAAATGTTTGAATACTTTAAATCATTAATCGCATTTAGAAAAGCTACTCCAGAATTAACTATCTCAACAAGAGATGAAATCGACGCTGTAGTAACAGAAAAAGGTGATTCAAAAACAATCGCTCTTGAATTTGATTGTTCTACAAAAGGTGGAAATTCCATTTATGTTGTACATGCTTCACAAGATGCTACTCATGAACTTGGTGGTTCATATGAAATCTTATTCTCTAATACAAATAGAGAAGTGGGTAGTATTGTAACATCATTAGATTTATTACCAAATGAATCTATCGTATTAAAAAAAGTTGCATAATTAATAACTAGAGGAGAGTTCAAAATCTCCTCTTTTCTTATGAAAACTTTTATTTCCGAGTGTTATAATGTAAAATGATAAGGTATGGAAAAGATATTATTTAATTTGACTCTGAATTCAAGAGATATAGGAGGAGTAAAAACTCCAAATGGAAAAATAAAGCATAGAGTAGTAATTAGAAGTGATGCTTTAGTTTTTTTAAGTGAAGATGATAAAAAGTTTCTACTTGATAATAATATTAAAACACAAATTGATTTAAGAGCAGGTAGAGTATTAAGTTTTAGACCATCATCATTACTAAATGATGAAAGATTCACTTATTTTAATTTTCCATTAGTAGAAGGAAGCTTAAAATCTTTAGAAGAAAATGATAGTATTTCCGCTCTATATTTAAGGATGATTGAAAACAAAGAAGTTTTTAGAGATGTATTTAAAACTTTTATTAATGTAGATGGAGGAGTAATTATTAACTGTACTGCAGGTAAAGATCGCACAGGAATTGTTATTTACATGATGTTATCTTTATTAGGAGTTGATTTTAAAATTATTTTAAATGATTATGTTTCTTCTGATAGGAACATTAGAGAAAGACTACCTATTGTTAGAGAGACAATAAAAGACTTTCCTAAATTTTTAGGAGAAGCAAAAGAAGAATATTTAATAAATTTTAATAAATCGTTTATTAAAAAATATCAAAGTGTAGAAAATTATCTTCTTAATGTAGGATTAACTATAGAAGAAATCAATCAAATTAAAAGAAAGTTATTAGGTGAATAATATGTACGACAGTAAAGAATATACTAAGAAAATAGAAGATAAATATTATCGAGAAATTGAACTTACATTTAAAAGAATGTATGAGTTTAATAAAAGATTGTCTTTAGAAGAATTGATGGATACAAGATATTCTTTAGAACCAAGAAATAAAGTAGAACTTGCTTTAAAAGAAGATGTTATGGCTGCGATAAGACAAAGAAATTTAGAAGGATATCGACCAGAAGAAGCACGTGCTATAGCGCTTATTTGTGGCGAAAAAGCCCTTCGTTTATTTAAAGAAGTAATTCTTAAAGAAAGGAGCAAAAAAAGATGAGACCTCTAGCAGATAAAATTAGACCAAAGAGTTTAGATGAAGTTGTTGGACAAAAACATCTTGTTGGGCCAAATGGTGTATTAAGAAGAATTATTGAGTCTAATAATGTTCCGAATATGATATTTTACGGTCCTAGTGGTACTGGAAAAACTACGATCGCTAATATTATTGCATCATTAACAAATAAAGCTTTATATAGAATTAATGCGACAAGTGCAGGTTCTCAAGATATTAAAGATGTTATCAATAAAATTGGAACACTACATGCTCAAAATGGGATTTTATTATACTTAGATGAAATCCAATATTTTTCTAAAAAGCAACAACAATTACTTCTTGAGTATATTGAAAATGGTGATATTACTTTAATTGCATCAACTACAGAAAATCCTTATTTCTATGTGTATAATGCATTGTTAAGTAGATCGAATGTCTTTGAATTTAAATCGATTTCTTATTATGATTTAATTCCTGCGATTAATAGAGCGATTTCTATTTGTAAAGAAGAGTTAAAGGCAGAAGTTGATGTAGAAAAAGGACTTGTAGAATATATATCTAGAACTAGTGGAGGAGACGCTAGAAAAGCAATTAATACAGTAGAAACATTATTTAATATTTGTTCGCATTATAATGGTACTTATTATTTAAAAATTGCTGATTGTCAAATGTTAACTAGAAGAAGTGGAATGCATTATGATAGAGATGGTGATGCTCATTATGATTTATTGTCAGCGTTCCAAAAATCTATTAGAGGTAGTGATCCTGATGCTGGAGTTTTCTATTTGGCTAAATTATTAGAAGGAGGAGATTTATTTTCTCCAATAAGAAGATTATTAGTAATCGCGTGTGAAGATATTGGCTTAGCTTATCCTACTGCGATTAGTGTAGTTAAAGCTTGTTGTGATTCGGCGGTTCAACTTGGTTTACCTGAAGCAAGAATTCCTCTTGCAGAAGCAGTTATTTTCTTATGCACATGTCCTAAATCAAATTCGGCGATTAATGCAATTGATGAAGCAATGGAAGACGTAAAATTAGGAAAAGGAGTTCAAATACCTACCCATTTACTTGATTCACATTATGAAGGTAGTAAAGAATTAGGTCATGGGACTAATTATGTTTATCCGCACAGCTACAAAAATCATTATCTTTATCAGCAATATCTTCCTAGTGATATTAAAACTAAGAAGTATTATGAGTATGGAGATAATAAAATTGAACAAAAAAGTAAAGAATATTGGGATTTAATAAAAAAATAAGTAAATAATAAGAATATGTACTATTCTTATCATGGACAGATTAAAAAGAAATTAAAAAATAAAGAACTATTAAGATATGAATATATCGACTCTTATAAAAATATAGGAAGAGTCTTAATGTTATATTTTAAAGATGGAACAAAAAAATTTATTAGAGAGTATCGATTCATTGAATATTATCCATATTTAAATGAAATGGACAGTAAAAACTGACTGTTCATTTTATTTTTGTTATTTTTTGATTTGTGTGTGATATAATTATTTATAACTGAAGTTTATTAATAATTATAAAGGGGAAATAATTATGGGATATTTTGATGATCAAGATCGTAAAAAAGCCGAGCGAATGACTAGAAGAGAGATGTTTAATGATCGTCTCAAAGGCAAAAAATGGAAAGATTCATATGATTATGGTAGTGATTTTGGATCTAGATTTAAAGAGAATCTTAAATTACTAAAGTATTCTCCTATTTTAGTAGTTGTCGTTATTGCAGGTATTATTATTTACACTGAAACTCATCCAGATCCAGTATGTTCACATTATATCGATGATTATGGTGGAAGAATTTATAATGTTCACATTACTAAAGACTTTCAAAAAGATCCTGTTGTTACTTTAGAAGGAGTATGTCCTCTTTGTGAAGTAAGTATTAAAATACCTCAAGAAAGTAGTACAGTAATTGGTACTGAAGCCCCTACTTGTGAAACAGGTACAAAAACTTATTATAGGGGTAAATTCGTACATGAAAACCGCGAATATCAAACTGAATACTATATTATAGGAAGTGATTATTTGTTGCACGATTATTCAATTATAATTAGTGAAGAAGTTCAACCAACTTGTGAAGAAGCTGGACATTATATTGAATACGCTTGTTCTAGATGTGATAAACATTCAGGAGGAACTGAAATTCCTGCTTTAGGACACGAAGTGGAACATTTTGAAACAAAAAAAGAACCTACTTGTCAAGAAGAAGGTAGAGAGGTTGGTAGTTATTGTTCTCGATGTGATAAAACTCTTGAAGGTTATGAAGTAATACCTACTATTCCTTGTGATTATAATGATGTATTAGTTGAACCAACATATACTACAAGAGGTTATAATTCACATACTTGTTCGATGTGTAATAATACATATTATGATAATTATGTAAATGCATTAGTTTATAATAAAGTAGAATTAGAAGAAATTGATACTCCTTCTGGTAGAGCATTGAGTGTTAAAAAGATCAATAGTAATTGTAAAGATTCTAGTATTGTTATTCCATCTAATGTTGATGGATTAGATGTTGTTTCTATTGGAGCAGGAGCATTTGAAGATTGTGATTTTTTAGAAAGTATTGAATTACCTTCTACTATATCTACTATTGAAGCAAGAGCATTTGAAGATTGTGATTTTTTAGAAAGTATAGTATTACCTTCTACTATATCTACTATTGAAGGAGGAGTGTTTGCTAATTGTACTTCATTAACTACAATCAATATTCCAGATAATGTAAAAACATTACAATATGGAACGTTTAGAGGTTGTACAGCTTTAAAAAATATTGATATTAATAAAGTAGAAACTATTGAAGAAAATGCTTTCTTAGAATGTAAAAATTTAAATAGTATTGTTTTGCCTACTAGTGTAACTAGTGTGCATGAAAATGCGTTTAAAGATTGTATAAGAATGGTAGAAATTTATGATTTGAATAACAAATTTTCTTCATCTTATCCTAGTAGTGTAATATCGATTAATACTGACATTAATGATCCAAGTAGAATTGAGATTTTCGGGGAAAACGAATGTGTTAGAGACAATTCAAACAAATTGTATTTGTTTAATGTTAATCCTAATACTTCTACATATAATATGCCAAAATTAATTAATGATGAAGAATATGAAATACTACCATATTCATTAAATAAGACAAAGGGATGTAGTAGTGTTACAATATCAAAAATTTCTTCTTATCCTTTTAAACAATTAATCGCAGATTCATCTTCATATACTTATGAAAGTTATCCGGTCCCACATATTGGTTTTGATTTAGAAGAAGATATTCCTACTACTTATTTTCATGATACTTTTGAATATACTTTAGAAAAATTAACTATTATTAATTTAAAAACTAAAGGGATTATTGATTCTATTAATGTTCAAGAAATTGAAATGCCTATTTTATTTGATAAATTAAGTGAGTTATTTTATTCAGGAGTTTTATCTTATGATATTAAAAAAATAACATTTACTAGTGGAACAATTTTACCAGATGAATATTGTAAAAATGTAAATTCTTTACAAGTAGTTACTCTTCCTAGTGAACTAGAAGAAATTGGAGAAGAGGCTTTCTATGATTGTGAAAATTTATATAGTATTGATTTAGGTGATAATTTAAAGAATATTGGAAGACTAGCCTTCTATAGTTGTCCAAGTATTAATCCTACTTTCCCAGAAACTTTATTGACTATTGGAGAAGGAGCGTTTAGATGGTGTTCTTCTTTACAAACAGTTGTTATTCCGAAAAATGTAGTAGAAATTGGAAATTATGCTTTTGCAGATTGTTATAACATCGATAAAGTTTATAATTTATCTTCACTAGTTATCTATCCTAAAAATCATAATTATGGTAGTGTGGCTTTAAATGTTTATTATGTATATTCATCTTTAGAGGAAGAAGAAAAAGTATTCTATGAAGAAGATGGAATTTATGTTTTAATGGATGATAAATATTATTTAGCAGAATGGAAAAAGAATGAAGAAACAGTAGTTTTACCAGATTTCTATAAAGGAGAGAATTATTATTTCTATCCTCAAGCATTTATTAATTGTGATAATATTCTTCATTTAACATTAGGTAGTGGAGTCGTTGAAATTAATGAAAAAACTTTCTACAATCATGGTTTTATTGAAACTATTATTATGAAAGATAATGTAAGAGTAATTGGCGATAATGCATTTAATGGTTGTTCTTCTTTAAAAAATATTACCCTTTCAAAATCACTTGAAAGTATTGGTATTGACGCTTTCTTAGAGTGTGGAATTGATTATAGTCAAGATAGAGTTGTCAAATATAATGGCGATGTTACTTCTTGGAGTAATATTGAATTTAGTAATAGTCAATCTACTCCAATGTGTTTTGCAGACAAAATTTTATTTAAAGATAATAATACATATTCACCTGTAACAAGTATTAGTATTGTGGAAGGAACAACTTCAATTAATCCATATCAATTCTATGGTTTTAGAGATGTTACTTCTTTATATATTCCAAATAGTGTAATAACTGTAGGAAATAATGCATTTGGTTATTTAAGTTCATTAAAGTATGCAGAAATGCCTGCTCGTAGTGGATTAAAAGTTTCTTCTTTAGAAGAAGTTGCTATTTCTAGTAATATTCCTGATTCTTATTTTGGATATATGTCAAACTTAAAGAAAGTCACTGTATTAGATGGAGTTGAATATATTGGAAATAATGCATTTAAAAATTGTAGTAGTTTAGAAGAAGTAATTATTTCTAAAACTGTAACTTCTATTGGGAATACTATTTTTGATTCTAATGGTAAATTAAAAACTTTATCTATTGATAAAAATAATCCTTCTTATAGAGCGTTAGAAGAAGGATTTGGTTTAGTTGATAAAACTACTAAAACTTTAATATTTGGTAATGAAACTAGTGTATTAAGTGATGATATTCTTCATATTGGCGATAATGCATTCTACAATAATAAAAATGTTACTACAATGAATATTCCAAGTTCTATTCAATCAATTGGTAATTATGCATTTTATAATTGTGTAAATTTAGAAGATATTACCTTAAATAACAATATTACTTCTATAGGTGATTATGCTTTCTATAGATGTTTAAATATTACAAGCGTAGATTTTGCTACATTTAATAATTTAACTTATATTGGAACTTATGCATTTAATGGATGTAATAATATTGAAGTTATCTCTTTACCAGAATCTTTAGAAAGTATAGGCTCATATGCATTCTCTAAATGTAAAATTAGTGAAATTACAATGCCTATTTTAGGACAAGGTATTGTTCAATTATTTGGAACATATGATAATATGCCTACTAATTTAACTACGATTAATATTCTTTCTGGAGATGTTCCAAAAGGTTATTTCTCTAGCTGCAAAAATGTTACTACTATTAACTTAAATAAAGTAACTAATATTGGTGAACAAGCATTTATATTCTGTAGTAGTTTAGTAAATATTTCTATTCCTGAAGGAACTGAAACTATTGGTAATAGTGCTTTTGAAAGATGTAGTTCTTTAGAAAAGATTTCTTTACCAGATTCTCTTACTAGTTTAGGTGCAAGTGCATTTGCTTATTGTACTAACTTATTAGATATAACTATTCCTAAATCACTTAAAGTATTATATTCTTCGACATTCTATTCTTGTACTAGTCTTACTAAAGTTAGTTATCAAGATGGATGTGAGTTAGAAGAAGTTTGTCCAAGTGTGTTCTATGGATGTACTTCTTTAAAAGAATTAACTATTCCAAGTAGTGTAACTATAATTTGGGTTGGTGCTTTACAAGGTCTTTCTTCTTTAGAAGAATTAACTATTTCTAAATTAGAATATAAAGATACTTATAGAAATGAAACTACTATATATTATTTATTTAATGAGAATAATATCCCTTCAACTTTAAGAGAGATTAATCTTCCTTATGTTACTTCTATTCCGGATAAAGCATTTAGAAATTGTTCGAGTATTACTAAGATTACTTTATCAGAAGGTTTAACTACTATTGGTAGTCAAGCATTTTATAACTGTACTAACTTAAAAGAAATTAATTTTCCATCTACTTTAGAAAGTATTGGTAGTGATGCATTTTCTAACACAAATATAGATGAATCTTTAATTCCAATTGTTTAATTATTTTAAATAATGTAAGCGCTATTTAATTAAGAAAAGCATTAAATAGTATTCTTTCTATTTACAAATTAATTAATAAGTGATTTAATAATCACATAAATCGTATATTTTCACCGTGTAGAGGCGCTTCTATTAAGAGTATTAAGTATGAATCTAGCAAAGATAATGATTACTTAAAAAAGGAATAGAGGCCGAAAGGATAGACTGCTAAATCTATTCTTGGGCAATGACAGAATATGTCATTGACTGTCACTTTGAAAAAAGTGGAGAGCTATTGAGTGATGACATATATTATGGCGCTTTGTGCGTGAACTATGTTATTAAGCAATGGTTTCCGGATCATTGCTTTTTTAATTTCCTACCGTGAGTATATGATGGAAGAGGAGAAAAATATGAAAAAAAGAAATTTATTAACATTAGCATTAACTGCATTATTAGTTTGTTCAGGATGTGGTGGTGCACAAGATTCACTAGAAGATGGAGTCTTAACAATTGGTATGGAATGTGCTTATCCTCCATATAACTGGACAGAAACAAGTCAAAGTGAAGATAATGTAAAAATTACAGATGGTCAAGGTTATGCTTATGGCTACGATGTTATCGTTGCTAAAGAATTAGCAGAATACTTAGATGTCACTTTAGAAATTAAAGCTATTTCTTGGGATGGATTAATTCCTGCTTTAGAATCAAATACAATTGATGCAATTGTAGCAGGTATGACAGATACTCCAAAAAGAAGAAACTCTATTTCATTTAGTAATGAATATTATCATTCACAAATGGTTATTATTACTAAGGATGTTGAAGAATATAAATCTTTTGATTCAATTGATGATTTTGCTGGATTAAAATTTATCGCTCAATTAGGTACCGTTCAAGCTGATTTAATTGATTCTTTAGGTGACTCTACTTCTGAATCATATGCAGGTATTGTTGCAGGTACACATACTAAAACTTATCCAGAAGCATTTATGGCTTTAGAAAGCAATGCTTGTGATGCAGTAATTTGTGAAGCTCCAGAAGCTGAACAATTCTTAGCATCTCATCCAACTGGATATTTAGATACAGTATTAGAAGGTAATGATGATTTCGTTGTTTCTATTTCTGTAGGTGTTAGAAAAAATGATAGTTCATTACAAACTAAAATTAATGAATTCTTAGCTGGTATTAGTGAAGAACAAAGACAACAATGGATGCAAGAAGCTATTGCTTCTGCACCTGGAGCAACTGAATAATGATTTGGTTTTTAGCGGAAATACCTGATGTTTTACCTGAAGGTTTCTTTCCTCAAGTATGGTTTTTCTTTAGATATTATTGGCTCCAATTTTTAGGTGGTATTGGAATTACTTTGCTTTTATCTATTTTAGGTACAATCTTTGGTTTTGCTTTAGGACTAGGATTAGCATATTTAAGAAAAATGGAAGAAGATAAAACGGATTCTAAGTTTGTTAGAGTGTTAAAGAAAATTGGTAAAGGCTTTGCTTATGGCTATATTGAGTTTTTTAGAGGAACTCCAATGATGGTTCAAGCAATTTGTATTTTCTATGGTGTATCTTATGTTATAGGTAGAGGTTGGCCTACAACTGTAGCAGGGATAATTGTCGTTTCTTTAAATACTGCTGCTTATATGGCAGAAATTATCCGTTCTGGTATTAATGCGATTGATAAAGGTCAAATTGAAGCAAGTAGATCTTTAGGTATGAGTCAAGGTCAAACAATGTTTAACGTAGTTTTACCTCAAGCAATTAAAAACGTTATTCCAGCGATTGGTAATGAATTAGTTGTTAATATTAAAGATACTTCTGTATTGAGTGCAATTATGGTATCGGATTTGTTCTATAGTGCACAAAAGATTAACGTTATTTGGTATAAACAATTCCCAATTTACTTTATAGTTTGTATTCTATATTTAATTTTAACTATATCATTTACTAATTTATTAAAGTTAATAGAAAAGAAAATGAATGTTAAGTCTTACATTTCTAAGCCAGTATCAGTTACTACTCCAGAAGGTTTTGCAAATAATGAATATATTCATAAAGGTTATAAAAAAGAATCTCAAACAGAAAGTAGGAGGTTATAATTATGGCGATTATTGAAGTAAAAAACGTTTATAAATCTTTTGATGAGTTACAAGTATTAAATGGAATTAGTTTAGATATTAATGAAGGAGAAGTAATTTCAATTATTGGATCTTCTGGTAGTGGAAAATCTACTTTATTAAGATGTTTAAATTTATTAGAAGAACCTACTAGTGGAGAAATCTTATTCAAAGGAATTCCTTTATTGAATAAGGATACTGATATTAATGAAGTAAGAACACATATTGGTATGGTTTTCCAATCATTTAATTTATTCAATAATAAAAATGTTATTGATAATTGTACTTTAGCACAAATGAAAGTATTAAAAAGAAGTAAAAAAGAAGCGGAAGAAATCGCTCATAAGTACTTAAAGAAAGTAGGAATGGATGATTTCAGTTATGCTAAATCAACTTCTTTATCTGGAGGTCAAAAACAAAGAGTTGCTATTGCTAGAGCACTATGTATGAACCCAGAAGTATTGTTGTTTGATGAACCAACTTCAGCTTTAGATCCAGAAATGGTAGGAGAAGTTCTTGATGTTATTAAAGAATTATCTAAAGAAGGTATGACTTTAATTATCGTAACTCATGAAATGAAGTTTGCTAAAGATGTATCAACTAGAGTATTATTCTTAGATAAAGGTATTATTCTTGAAAGTGGTACTCCTAGTGAAGTATTTGAACATACAAAAGAAGAAAGAACAAAAGAATTCTTAAGAAGATTTAATGATTAACGAGTAGTTTACTACTCGTTTTTCTTTTGAAAAGTGATTTAAAATGTTTTAATTAAGATTATTGTATGTATAGATGGAAGATTAATTAAATTAATTTTTAATAAAATATAGATTAAGTGTATAAATTTTTATTGCATTATTATATACCTCGTGATACGATGTATTACGTAAGGAGAAGTATTTATGGACATACAATTAAAAAGAGGACTATTAGATGTATGTGTATTGAGGGCGATTAAAAATGAGCCTTCATATGGTTATAAGATAATAAAAGATATGAAACCATACATAGAAATGTCGGAATCTACTTTATATACAATTTTAAAAAGACTAGAGCTTGCGAATATGTTAACGGTTAAAACTTCTGAACATGATGGAAGATTAAGAAAGTATTATCATATTACGAAATTAGGATTAGAGAAAATTGAAGAATTTAAAAAAGATTGGTTTGAGATCTTATCAATATATCAATTTGTTGTTAAAGGAGATGAAAGACGATGAAAAAAGAAGAATTTTTAAATAAATTAAGAATTAAATTATCCAATTTACCTAAAGAAGATTTAGAGGAAAGAATTAATTTTTATAGTGAAATGATTGATGATCGAATTGAAGATGGTTTTAAAGAAGAAGAGGCGATTAATGATATTGGGACACTAGATGAAGTTTCTAGACAAGTAATTGCTAATTATCCATTAAAGAAATTAATTAAAGAAAAAGTAACTCCTAAAAAGAAAATTAATATCGCTACAATTATCTTATTAGTATTAGGATCTCCAATTTGGTTAAGCTTATTAATTGCAGTAATAGTAGTATTATTTTCCTTATATGTAGTATTAGCATCTTTATTAATAAGTTTATGGGCAGTATTTATAGCATTAGTGGCTGGAGGACTTGGAGGAATAGTTTTAGGAGTTATTTATATTTTTCAAGGATCAGGAGCTCTTCTTTTAGGAGGAAGTATAATTTGTTTAGGATTAGGAATATTATTGTTCTTTGGATGTAAAGAACTAACAAAGCTATTTATGGTATTTAGTAAAAATATCGTTGTTTGGATTAAGAATTTATTTCTTAAGGAGGTAAAATAAAATGAAAAAAATAGGTAAAATATTTACTCTTATTGGGGTTGTATTAGTTATTGTAGGATCAATTATTTTTATTAAAGCACTAGGAGATAATAATTGGAGTTTTGAATCATTGAATTCTAGATTAGTAGAAACAACTTTTGACTTTAATGATGATATTAATGATATTTTAATTGATTCAGATACTTCTGATATTAAAATAAGTAAGTCTAATGATGGAATTAATAAAGTGGTTTGTAAAGGTCCGGAAAAATTGATTCATCAAGTAACTTTAGAAAATAGAACATTAAAAATAATCACTCATAATACAAGTAAATGGTATGAAAATTTATTTACTATAGGTAATTACTCAATAACTTTATATTTAGTAGATACAGAATTTAACTCACTAACAATAGATGAATCAACAGGAGATATTAATATTGTAGAAGAATTTACTTTTAATTGTATGGATATTGAGGCTTCAACTGGTGATTTAAAAATTAGTTCATGTAAAATTAATTCATTAGATATTGATCTATCAACAGGAGATATAACTTTAGAAAATATTGCTTCTAATAATATAGATATAGAAGTATCAACTGGTACAGTAGAAGGTGAAGAATTAGATTGTAAAGAAAATTTATTTATTAAAGTAAGTACAGGTAAAGTCACATTAAATGACAGTAAAAGTAAAAATTTTACTTCAAGTGGTAGTACTGGTGATTTATATATTAATAATTATATTGTTGAAGAAAAAATTAATATTAAAAGAAATACTGGAGATGTAATTTTTGTTAAGATGGATGCTCAAGAAATTTGCATTAAAACAAGTACAGGAAGGGTTAGTGGAACATTATGTTCAGATAAAATTTTCTTTATTGAAACAAATACTGGAAAGAAAGTTTATCCTCAATCAACTAGTGGTGGAAAGTGTGAAATAACAACTGATACTGGTGATATAGTGATTCAAATTGAAAAGTAGGTAAATGATATGTCATTAAAGAATATTGATAGATTTGAATTTAAAATGGGAAATTCTTTTGGAGGAATCAAAAAAGTATTGATTTTGTTTAATGAAGAAAATTTAGTAATTAAACATAATGGATGGAATGAAAGTTCTGTTACTTTTACTAAAGAAGAATGTCTTAAAGATTTAAAGAAAATATCATTTGAGAATTGGAATGGAAAATATATAAATAAAGACAAACCGATTAGTGAAAATTATTGGATGATATCTTTGTTAGTTGATGGAAAAGAATATATCTATGAAGGACTAAATAAGTTTCCTAAAGAATGGAAGTTGATAGAAGAATTTATAAAAAAATATACTAATATAACCTTGACTAAAGAATAATAAAAAGACTAGAGGATAAATAACTCTAGTCTTTATTTGTTGCGAAAAACTCAATTATTTTAATTTATATAATCTAGTTTCATAAGGTTTTAAAATTAATGTTTCTTCGTTAATATTACTAACTTCATAATTATTAAGTAATAATTCTTTTTCTTTGTTTAGTAAATGTTTTGGGAGTTTGTATTTTGTTTCTTTATTAGAAAAATTAGAAATACATAATAATGTTTCATTATTGTAAGTTCTAGTGTATGCATAGATTTTTTTATGGTTGATACATAAATCTACATAATCTCCTTTATTGATGATTTCTTTTTGCTCTTTATGTACTTGAATTAATTTTTTATAGTAATTAAGAATAGAATTAGGATCTTTTTTAGCTTCTTCCACATTGATATAAGATTTATTTTCATTAACACTTAACCAAGGTTTAGATTTACTAAATCCTGCATATTCACTATCATCCCATTGCATTGGTGTTCTAGCGTTATCTCTCGCGCCATTTGGAATAGTGAAGTCGATAAATTTTTTAGGAAGGTGAAGTTTAGTTAATAACTTATGAATAGTGAATACTTCTGTATCTTGGTATTGATTTAAATCTTTAAAGTAAGCATTAGTCATACCAATTTCTTGACCTTGATAAATATATGGGGTTCCTTTTTGGAAGTAACACATTGTTCCAAGCATTTTACTAGATTCAACTCTTAATTCTTTATCGTTAGTATTAAATCTTCCTACACATCTTCTTTGATCATGATTTTCTATAAACAATGTATTCCATCCCCAAATATTACCAACTTGCCATTTCTTAAATGATTTTTTCATTCGTGGAAGAGAGAATTTTCTATATAGCCATTTAATACCCATGAAATTATCAGAGCTAGTATGATCAAAATTGAAGATAGTATTTAATTCTTGTCTTTCCGGTGCAGTTAATAATCTAGCATCTTCTAATGTTGTAAATGCTGTTTCGCCAACTGTCATACAATCATAATTAGATAATACATCTTTATTAATTTCGTGTAAAAATTCATGAAGTCTAGGGCCATTTACATAATATTTTGCTCCTGCAGGAATTTGTAATGAGGATTTAAATCTTTGATCTTTAGAAATTAAGTTAATTACATCACATCTAAATCCATCAACTCCCATATCTAACCAAAATTTCATTAATGATTTAACTTCTTCAATAATTTTTGGATTTTCCCAGTTTAAATCAGGTTGTTTTTTATCAAATAAGTGAAGATAGTATTCATCAGTAGTTTTATCATATTCCCAAGCAGGTGCACCAAAGAAACCTAACCAGTTATTAGGTCTTTTGTTTTTCTTTCCTTTTCCTTTTTTCCAAATGTAATAATCTCTATAAGGATTGTCTTTTGATTTTTTGGCTTCTATAAACCATTTATGTTCATCAGAAGTATGATTGACTACTAAGTCCATAATTAATCTAATACCTCTTTTATGCATTTCATCTAGCATTAATTTAAAATCATCTAAATTACCAAATGGAGGATAAATGTCAACATAGTTTTTAATGTCGTAGCCATTATCTTGTTGAGGTGAGTCATAGACTGGTGAGAGCCAAACACAGTTGACTCCTAGTTCTTTTAAATAATCTAATTTTGAGATAATTCCAGGAATATCACCAAGTCCATCATTATTTGAGTCCATAAATGAACGAGGATAAATTTGATAAATTATCGCATTTTCATACCATTTTGTATTTTTCATATGTAAATCTCCTATCTATTTAATTTTAACATCTAATTAGATTAATTAGAAGATACAAAATATTTTTATTAATGTTATAATAAATTTACAAAGGAGAATAAATTTATGATTTTAGTCAATAATAATGTTTTTGAATTACATACAAAAACAACTTCTTATATTTTTTATGTCAATGATATTAATCATTTAGAACATTTACACTATGGAAATAGAATTAAAGTAGATGAGAATACAGTATCTTCTTTAAAGCAAAGAAGTGAATTTACAATTGGAAACTCTGTGGCATATAGAGAAGACAAACAAAATGCTTGTTTAGAAACTATGTTACTTGAAATATCTTCTAGAGGTAGTGGTGATATTAGAAATCCATCTATTGATATTAGACTTCCTAATGGTTCTAGAGATTTAGATTTTGTTTATGATTCTTATGAGATAAGAAAACATACAGAAATGAAAACTTTGCCTACTTCTCATTCTAAAGATAAGGAAATTGAAGAATTAGTAGTTCATCTAAAAGATGAAGAAAACAATATTCGATTAAATATCATTTATAGTGTTTATGAAGAATGTGATGTTATTTCTAGAAGAGTAGAAATTATTAATGATAATCAAGAGGATATTAAAATCTTAAAGGCAATGTCTTTACATTTAGATTTAATTAATAAAGATTATAAATTTATTTCTTTCCATGGTGGTTGGGCTAGAGAAATGAAAAGATATGATCAACCTTGTGTAATTGGAACTATTAATTCTGAATCTTTATGTGGTGTATCTTCTTCTAGAAGTAATCCATTTGTGATGTTAGGACATAAAGATGTAAGTGAAGAAAATGGTGAAGTGTATGGATTTAATTTAGTATATTCTGGTAATCATCTAGAATCAGTAGAAACTGATACGTTCTCTCATATTAGAGTGATGAGTGGAATTAATCCTGCAACATTTGATTATACTTTGAAAAATGGTGAAGTTTTTGAAACTCCAGAATCTATTATGACTTATTCGTCTTGTGGATTAAGAAAAATGTCTCACTCTATGCATGATTTTGTAAGAAATCATATCGTAAGAGGGACATATCAAGATTTGCCCAGGCCTATTTTAAATAACTCATGGGAAGCAGCGTACTTTCGCTTTAATGAAAGAAAATTATTAAAGATGGCGAAAAAGGCTAGTAAGGCTGGAATGGAATTATTCGTTTTAGATGATGGATGGTTTGGAACTAGAAATTCAGATTTTGAAGGTCTAGGAGATTGGTATGTAAATAAAAAGAAATTACCTGGTGGACTAGAAAGACTATCTAAAAGAATTAATAAATTAGGTATGGATTTTGGAATTTGGGTAGAACCTGAAATGGTAAATGAAAAATCTAATTTATATAAAGCACATCCTGAATGGGTTATTAAAACTCCTAATAGAGTTCAATCTCTAGGTAGACATCAATACATTTTAGATTTGTCAAATCAAGATGTAGTAGATTATTTATTTGAATCGATGAAAGATGTTTTTACTAGAAGTAATTGTAAATATGTAAAATGGGATATGAATAGAATTTTCTCAGAATACTTTTCTTCATCTTTAGAAGAAGAGAAGATGAATGAATTGTCTCATCGTTATGTTCTAGGTTTATATCAATTGATGGATAGATTAGTTAAAGCTTTCCCTCATGTTTTATTTGAAGGATGTTCAGGTGGAGGAAATAGATTTGACTTAGGTATTTTATCTTACATGCCTCAAATTTGGGCGAGTGATAATAGTGATGCAATGAGTAGAATAATGATTCAAAGAGGGTATAGTTATGGTTATCCTTTATCTACTTTAGGATGTCATGTATCAGATATTCCAAATCATCAAACTTTAAGAACTTCTTCCGTTGATACTAGATATAATGTAGCATTTACTGGGTTACTAGGTTATGAATGTAATCTAGGAGAAATGCCAAAAGAAGAAAGAAAAATTATTAAAACACAAGTTGAAGAGTTTAAACATTATCGTAAGTATTTCTTAGACTCAGATTATTATCGTTATGATCCTAAAGATGGAGTGCATATCATATCTCAAGTTTCTAAAGATAAAGAACATGCTTGTGTAATTCTTTTCTATGAAAGAGCAGATGTAGGTCATATGACAGATATTCTTCCATTAAGTGGACTAAATAGAGACTATAAATATAGGGTTCATAGTAAAACGTATTATCATGATATTAGATTATTTGGTGGACTTGTAAATCAAATTTCACCTATTCATATTAAAAATGGTTCTTTCTTACATAGACTGATTGCTAAAGTAATTAAGATGAAAGAAAGAGGAGAAGACCAAGTTGTTAATGGAGATATCTTAGTATCTAAAGGATATGAAGTATATCAATCATTTAATGGAACCGGTTGGAATGATAAAACAAAACTTGTTAAAGATATGGAATCAAGAATTTATTTCTTTGATAAAGTTGATTAGTAATATTTATTTAACAAAAAAACTCGAGTTTTTAGCGTAAAACTCGAGTTTTATAATATCTAAATACTATTTACCAGAAACTTGTAATTCTTTTACATAAATAGAAGGTACTGAATATGAATTAGTTTGTAATTCAATGTTTGAAGCGACTTCTTTTACGTCATTAAATAATGTATATAAGTTACCTGCGACTGTAATTAAAGATACAGGTTCTGCAAGTTTTCCTTCTTTAATCATAAAGCCTTGAGCGATTAAAGAGAAGTTACCTGATTGAGGATTTAATCCTGAATGCATACCTTGCATTGAAGTGATATATAAACCATCATGAACTTTTTCTAATAATTGTTCTTCAGAAAGTTTACCTGGTTTAATTGAAACATTGACTGCTCTAATTCCAATACCAGTTCTACCTTTATATCCATTACCAGTAGTTGAGACACCATCTTTATGTGCAGTTCTTAAATTGTATAAGTAAGTTTGTAAAACACCATTTTTAATTAATGTTTTGTTTGTTGTAGCAACACCCTCATCATCGAAATATCTAAAGAAGACGTTTTTAGTTAATGGTGATTCTAGAATAGTTAATTTTTTAGAACATACTTGTTGGTTTAGTTTATCTGCAAGTAGAGAAGATTTCTTTTGAACTTCTTCACTTGATAAACCACCAATGAAGAATGATAGTAATGCACTAGTACAATGAGGATCTAAAACAACTTTATATTTACCTGATGCACATGGACCAGAATTAAATTGAGAAATAGTTTTTTCTACTACTTTTTTAGCAACTTTTTCAATGTCTAATTCATTTAAATCTGTTAAGATTTTCATGTCGTAACCATTTTTAGTTTCTCCTGTTTCATCAGTTGCTACTGCAGAAGAATAAATAACTGCATAGTTTTGTTTACTAGATAATTTTAATCCATATGAATTTAACATCATTACTTCTTCTGTTTCTTCTTGGTAAGAAGTTTCTACTTCTTGAATTCTAGAATCTAAAGATTTAACTTTTGCATCTAGTTCTTTAGCAAGAGCAATTTTTTCTTGTGGAGAAGTTTCTGCTAATGCTCTATTATAAACATTCTTTTTAGAGTATTTTTCACTTCCTGGGAAAATGAATTGTTTGTCTTCACTAGTAATGACGCTTGCGTTTGCTTTTATGTTATTTATAACATAATCAATAGTTGAAGCATCTAATTTTTCACTAGTAGCGTATCCTATTTTACCATTGTAAATACCTCTAGCAGATAATACAAATGAATCAGAAATAGAGTATGAATCAATTTCATTTTTAAATAATGAGAATGATAATTGGTTAGATTTTGTGATATATAATTCTAAAGCTTCTAAACCTTCTTCTTTTGCTTTAGTAAAGAATTTATTGTAATTCATTAGATAGCACCTCCTCTTCCACCTACTGTCATTTCACTGACTCTAATTGTTGGTTGACCTACGTCTGCTGGAATGGAACCTGAAGAAGAACCACACATACCTTGAGCACGTTTTAAATCGTTACCAACCATATCAATTTTTAATAATGTATCTTTGCCTGAACCAATTAAAGTTGCGCCTTTAACAGGGTAAGCAATTTTTCCATCTTCAATAATATATCCTTCATTAACTGCGAAGTTAAATTCACCAGTTGCTGGATTAACTGAACCACCACCCATTGATTTAGCATATAAACCAAATTTAGTAGCGGCAATAATTTCTTCTGGAGTAGATTTTCCTGGTAGAATGAAAGTATTTGACATACGAGAAGTTGGTTCAAATTTATAAGATTGTCTTCTAGTAGCGCCATTTCCTTTTTCACCCATTCTTCTACCATTAAAGTTATCAACTAAGTAAGAATTTAAGATACCATTTTTAATTAATAAGTTTCTTTGAGTTTTATTACCTTCATCATCAATATTGCCTGATCCCCAACCACCTAAGATTGTTCCATCATCAACTGCGGAAACAATACTTGAAGCAATTTTTGTTCCTTTTTTGCCTGAGAATACTGATAATCCTTTTGCAACACTTGTAGCTTCTAATGAGTGACCACAAGCTTCGTGGAAAATAACTCCACCAAAACCATTACCAATGATTACTGGCATTTTTCCACTAGGACATTCTTTAGCATCTAACATAGTTAATGCTGTTTTTGCTACTTCTTTAGCTTGATCAACTAAAGAAATTTCATCTAGGAAGAATTCCATGCCTTGTTGAGCACCTGGACCTGCTGAGCCTGTTTCAATTGAACCAGGTTTTGCTGCAACTGCAATTAGGAACGCTCTACCTCTTGAACGAACATCATTAAATTGTTTTCCTTCAGAGTTAAAGATTTCTACTTCTTTATAATTGCATTGGAACATAGCGTTACATCTTACAATACGTGGATCATATTCTAATACTACTTTACTAGCATCAGTTAACATTCCTATAATTTTATCTTTTGGATATGTAGAGTATTCAATTTGTGGACGATGATGTTTTGAAACTCTAACTTTAGAAATTGAATTAACTTCAACACATCTTTTATCATTAAATGATGCTGATAGTGAAGTAGCTAATTTTGATAATCCTTTTCTAGAAATATCATTTGTGTAACCATATACACTTTGAAGTCCTTTTAATAATCTAATACCTGCTCCATAAGTAAGAGCGTCTGAACAACCTTCAACTTTACAATTATCGATGTTGATAGAGATTGTTTTATCTTCTTCTAGGTAGATTTCTGCAAAATCTGCTCCTGTCGCAGTAGCAAGATTTAAGACTTCAATAGCTAATTTTTTTGAAATCATAATAATTATCTCCTTTTTTTAAATTTATAAATACTTTACCATATTAAAAAATATTATTAAATAATTTGTTAGAATATTAAAAAAATATTATAATTAATTTAATTTCATCTTTATTTTGTATAAAATAATAGATGAATAGTAGTTAACTAATAAAGGAGGTAACTAATTATGATTAAAGTAGATGTAATTTCTGGTTTCTTAGGAGCAGGAAAAACAACATTAATTAAAAAATTATTTGAATCGCAAGCTTATAAAAATGATAAAGTTGTTTTAATTGAAAATGAATTTGGTGAAATTGGTATCGATGGATTTTTCTTAAAAGAAGCAGGAGTAGAAATTAAAGAAATTAACTCTGGATGTATTTGTTGTTCTTTAGTTGGTGATTTTGAAACATCGATGAAAGAAGTAATAACAAAATTTGAACCAACAAGAATTGTTATTGAACCTTCTGGCGTAGGAAAATTATCAGATATTATTGATGCAGTAAAAAAGGTTGATGCTGATTTACAACTTAATATTTTAGCGACTGTAGTAGATGCAGGTAAAACTAAAATTTATTTAAAGAACTTTGGTGAATTCTTTAATAATCAAGTTGAAGCAGCAGATACAATAGTTATCGCTAAAGTTGATAAAGTTAAAGAAGATAAATTAGTTGAAGCTGTAGAATTAATTAAAGGAGTTAATAAAGATGCTAATATTATTACTACAACAATTTCTTCATTTGATGGAGATAAGTTAGTATCTTATTTAGAAGAAAAAGCCTCTTTAAGAGAAAAATTAATTGAAGAAGTTGAACATGAACATCACCATCATCATAAACACGAAGAAGGATGTTGTTGTGGACATCATCATGAACATGAACATAAAGAAGATTGCTGCTGTCATGAAGAACATCATAAACACCATCATCATGAAGATGAAGAACATGAGTGTTGTGGACATCATCATGATGAAAAACATGAATGCTGTTGTAATGAGGAACATCACAAACATGAAGAAGGATGTTGTGAACACCATCATCACCACCATCATGAAGGTGAAGAACATGAATGCTGTTGTGGACATCATCATGAACACCATCATCATGAAGGAGAATGTTCTTGTGGACATCATCACCATGATGCCGATGAAGTATTTGTTTCTTGGGGGATTGAAACTCCTAGATCATTTACTTACGAAGAACTTGATTCTTTCTTAAAAATACTATGTGAAGAAGATTCTTCTTTAGGAATGGTATTAAGAAGTAAAGGTATTTTAAAAGCAAGCGATAATGAAAAATGGTATTATTTTGATTTAGTTGCTGGTGATTATGAAATTAGATTAGGTGAACCAGATTATACAGGTAGAATTGTTGTTATTGGTTCTAAATTAGATACAAATAAAATAGAAAATTTATTTAATAAAAAGGCATAATAGTATGAAGAAGATCCCAGTATTTTTTATCAATGGAATGTTGGATTCTGGAAAGACTACATTCATTATTGATACATTAACAAATGATAACAAAGAAAGAAAAGCGAAAACTTTACTTTTAGTATGTGAAGAAGGTGAAGTCGAATATAGTGAAGAATTATTAAAAGAAACAAATACATATAAGCATGTATTTGATTCTATTGAAGAATTCGATTATAAATTTATTGATAAGTTAATAAAAAATGAAAAACCAGATAGAGTAGTAATTGAAATGAATGGTATGTGGGAATTATCTAAATTACAATTTCCTCGCGTATTAGAAATTGTACAAGTTATTACTTTTATTGATGGAAGCACATTCAACATTTATTTTAATAATATGCGTCAAAAATTTAATGATATCATTAAAAAGAGTCATATTGTTTGTTTTACTAAAGTTGAAACATCAGAATCTTTAGCACCATATCAAACAGCATTAAAATTAATTAATAATAATTGTGAATATATGTTAATGGATGAAAATTTAAGAGCGCAAGATGCTTTTGAAGAACCATTACCATATGATATAGAAGCAGATGTTATTAAAATTGAAGAAAGAGATTATGGAACTTTCTATATTGATACATTCGATCATAAAGAAAGATATGAAGGTAAAATTGTAGAATATGATACAATGGTAGTATTAAGTGATAAACTTCCTTTTAATTCATTTATTGCAGGTCGCTTTATTATGAATTGCTGTGCAGATGATATTCAATTATTTGGTTTTTTAGCAGATTCTACTTTAGGAATGAATTTAAAAGATCGTGAATGGATTCATTTAAAAGCTGAGATTAATTATGAGTGGAGCGAAGAATACAACGAAGAAGAATTGGTATTAAAACCAATTAGTATTGATAGAATTAGTGAACCAAAAGAAAAAGTATTAGACTTAACAAAGTAAGTTAGGAGTTGATGTTAATGAAGAATCGTGATTATTTATTAAATCATGAAGAATATGAAAAATTGAAAGAACAAAGAAATCAATCATTTAATGGAATGAGTGCATCTGAATGGGCTAAACATTCAAGAAGTGTATGGAAAGATCTTCCTACTTTAAAAGAAGATTCAAGATTAAAAAGAATGGTTATTTTACCTGTTGAATTAATAGATAGAATTGTAAATATTTATTCTAAAGAAGAAGATAAAATCTTAGATCCATTTATGGGTAGTGGAACTACTGTTATTTCTGCGATTAGAAATAATAGATTTTGTTATGGCTTTGAAATTGATTCTAAAGTTCATAAGATTGCTAGTGATAATATAGAAAACTCTTTAAACTTATTAGTTAATGGAGGATATGTAATTAGGAATGTTGATTGTGTTCAGGGATTAAACTCTATTGAAGATGAATCGATTCAATTAACGATTACTTCTCCTTCTATTCCATCTAATAAATATGTAGATGACTATAATGGTGAATTTGATAAATTGCCTTATGATCCATATTTAGAAAGAATGTCATATGTAATGAATGAATTATATAGAGTTACTAAAATGGGTGGATATGTAGCGTTTGTAGTTACAGATTATCGTAATATTAAATATGATGAACCATATGTGGAACTACATAGTGATATAGCAAGAGTTGGTAAAGATGCTGGATTCTTATATCAAGATTGTATTATTTATGACCATAATGATCAAAGAGGATTATTATCTCAAGGTTATCCAAAAATCTTCTATGCTAATTTAAATCACACATATGTTGTTATTTTAAGAAAAGCTAGATAGACCATAGAAATATGGTCTTTTTATTTGAGTTTTTTGCTAAAAACTCGATTATTTTTATTTATTTGTTTACATTTTATTTTTTGAAGCATACTTATAATAGGTGAAAAATAATGAATAAAATAAATAAGAATTTAAAGGAATTAACTTCCTTAGTATTAATGATGAATCAATTATTAGATGTATATAGTGAGGCGATTAGTACAGAGTTATTAAAAGGGATGATGAATGAAGCGAAAATCATTATTACAGAAAGATATAATGAATTAAAAAAAGAGATTCTAAATTCGAAAATATTTTTAGATATTGAATTAAAGAAATCTCAAGAGTTTAAATTAATTATTGAAAAAATGAATGTAAGACAAAAAGATGATTTTTCTTTTTGTATGGAGATGATGTATTTTTTAAAGACGGAAGAATTTAAATTGTTTGAATTATTATATAATTGTCAAGATAGTTTTACAGATAATATTAAGATGGTAATTAAAAAGATTATTAGAGAATTGAGTTATATAGTTTTAAAATTCAAAGATTACACGTTAAATCTATTTAATAATTAATGAATTTTTATTGGGACAGCGTTATAATTTTATTGATGTTGTCCTAGTAGCTCAGATGGATAGAGCAGTCGCCTCCTAAGCGGCAGGTCGCACGTTCGACTCGTGTCTAGGACGCCATTTTTTTATTATTAAAAAAGTAGGGTGTTGCAAATGCAACAAATAAAATGTTGCAAATGCAACACTGTACTTTACAAATTATAATTAGATATGTTAATATAATTTTGTAAAGGAGACGTATCTTTATGAGTTATAGAGTTGACATTGATATTGAAAATATTAAAAGTATATTGAGCATTAATGAAAGCGAATTATCAAAATCTTTAAATGTTCCAAGAAGCACTTTATATAGATGGAAAAAAAGTGAAAGTAAAATTTCAAAAAATTATTTAGAGATTTTCTATAATTATATATATGAACAGGGTATTTACTTAAATAATTTAAAATCGCAATTGTATAATGAATATTGTAAGGAAAATGAAAAACTTCTATTTCATGGAGCTAAAAATTCGATTAAAGGACCATTAAGTTCAAAAGTTGGACGTGAAAATAATGATTTTGGTCGTGGTTTTTATGTAGGGGAAAGTTTATTTCAGTCTGCTTCATTTGTTAGTTCTTATGATGACTCTAGTTTATATATTTATAAATATAAACATAATCCCAAATTGAAGATCACAGAGTTTTATGTTGATCAAGAATGGATGCTTGCTATCGCCTATTATAGAAAAAAGTTGGAACAATATGCTAATCATCCAATTATTTTAAAAATAAAGGAAAAAGTGGAATCAAGTGATATAGTGATTGCACCAATTGCAGATAATCAAATGTACCAAATAATTGATGATTTCCTATTTGGTAATTTAACAGATGAGCAAACAAAACACGCATTAAGTGCTACTAATCTAGGAAAGCAATACGTTTTTTTAAATGATAATTCTTTGAAGAACTTAGAATTATTAGAACATTGCTATTTATGTTCTGAAGAAAAACAATATTATTTAGACCAAAAAAATAAAGAAAATATCACAGGAATACAAAAAGTAAAAATTGCAAAACGTGAATTTGCAGGAAAAGGAAAATATATTGAGGAAATATTTTATGAGAAAGTTTAATGAACAAGCGTTAGAATTATGCAAAATTCAAGGACAAATTTTTGCAGAAAGTACAAATAAAATTAAAGGGAGTAGTTTATTATTTATACGTAGATATATGAATTCTACTTTCTGTAATAAACTGGATAATATGACTTATTTATTTGAAAAAGATGATGTTTTTGATGAAATAAATAATTGTGGAAATAAGGGAATTAAAATATCTGAAGATATTTTATATTGGGTTGGTTACATATATAGATATTGGGCGTATACATATAATCTTTCTTCTAAAAATATTTATAAAATTATTCCAGGAAGTGAAATAGTTTCATTGTATGGTCCATATCATACTTTGGATCCAGAAAATGCTATTCAAAGAATATATGAGCATAAAAGAATCAAACCTCAACAATCCCAATTGGATTTGATAAGAGATAATTATAAAAACATTTTGAAATAAAATGTTGCAAATGCAACACTGTACTTCAATATAAAAAGGCTGAATTTCAGCCTTTTACTATACAATCAATTATTCCATCCAACTTGGATCAGAAGGATTCTTTTGGAATTTTAATACTTTAGCTAAATCTTTTTCTGCAATATAATTGTTTTCTGCAGCAACTTTAGCTAATACTTCGAAATTAGATAATGAATGATTTTCTACATTAGCTTCAGCTAAACGAGTAGTACCTTTTGTTAATCCATATGTGAAGATTGATGCAATACCTAATACGTTACATCCTGCTTCTCTTAAGATATTTACTACTTCAATTGATGAACCTGCTGTTGAAATTAAGTCTTCAATTACTACAACATTTTTGCCAACTGGAACAACACCTTCAATTTGGTTTCCTCTACCATGATCTTTTGCGCCACCTCTAACATAACCCATTGGTAAGTCTAAGATCGCTGATACGTATGCTGCATGAGGAATACCTGCAGTTGATGTACCCATAATTACTTCACAAGTAGGGTAGTAAGTTTTAATTACTTCAACTAACCCTTCTTCAACTACTTTTCTAGTTTCTGGATAAGATAGTGTTAATCTATTATCGCAATAGATTGGTGATTTAATTCCAGATGCCCAAGTGAATGGTTCATTTGGTCTTAAGAAAACCGCTTTAATTTTTAATAAATTTTCTGCTACTTTTACTTCTAAACTTTTCATATTAACAAAACTCCTTTACACAACGTTTGTATGCTGCTACTGGATCAGTAGCGCCTGTAATAGCTCTTCCAACTACAATATAAGTAGAACCTAGTTCTTTAGCGTAGTCTGGAGTAGCGATTCTAACTTGATCATCTTTAGAACCATCAGCAAATCTAATTCCTGGAGTTACTGAGATTAATCCTAATTCTTTAATAATTGGCGCTTCTAATGGAGAACATACTACGCCTTGAAGACCAGCCGCTTTAGCATTTAATGCATAAGTTTTAACTACTTCTGGTAGTGGTTTTTCAATTAATAATTCTTTTTCTAATTTTTCTTGAGAAATTGAAGTTAATTGAGTAACCGCGATTAATTCTGATTTTTTGCCTTGTTCAGTAGCATCTAAACCACGTCTTGCAGCTTTCATCATTTCAATTCCACCAGCAGCATGACAGTTAACAATTTCTACACCTAATTCAGATAAATTACGCATAGCTTTTTCTACTGTGTTTGGAATATCGTGTAATTTTAAATCTAAGAAGATTTTACATCCTTGTTCTTTTAATTCTCTAACAAGTTGTGGTCCTTCTTTATAGAAGATTTCCATTCCGATTTTTAAAAATGGATTTAAACCTTGGAAAGGTTTTAAGAAGTTTAATAATTCTTCTTTATTTTTGAAATCACAAGCAATAATTACATCTTTTCCCATTATTTTGTCCTCCCTATAATATCTTGTAAATTTTTAATACCATATTCTTTCATAACTTTTGGTAAGTTATCTATAATCTCTTTACATGCGTAAGGATTAATTAAATTTTCTGCACCAACCATGACTAAACTTGCTCCTGCATACATCATTTCAAGTACATCATAAGCATTTGAAATCCCACCCATTCCAATTACTGGAATTGAAACGGCATGACTTACTTCATATACCATTCTTAATGCGACAGGGAAGATACCTGGTCCACTATAACCACCTTTTTTAATTGAGATGATTGGTTCTCCTGTTTTTAAGTTGATTCTCATACCAACTAAAGTGTTAATTAAACTGATTGCATCTGCACCAGCTTCTTCAACAGCTTTTGCCATTTTTACAATGTCTGTTACATTTGGTGAAAGTTTTACAATAAGTGGCTTTTTTAAAACTTTTTTTACTTCTTTTACTAATTGTGATGCTACTTCAGGATCTGTACCAAAAGCCATACCGCCACCTTTAACATTAGGGCAAGAAATATTTAATTCAACTGCAAACACAGTTTCAGCGTCATTGAATTTTTTACATGTTTCTACATATTCAGTAACACTATGTCCACCAACATTAGCGATTACTAAATCAGAATAGACTTCTTTTAATTTATGTAGTTCTTCATTTACTACTTTATCAACTCCTGGATTTTGTAATCCAATTGCATTTACTAATCCAGAAGGACATTCTGCAATTCTAGGTAATGGATTACCATATCTAGGTTCTAAAGTAGTCCCTTTTAATGATATACTTCCTAAAATATTAATATCATAGAATGAAGCAAATTCATAACCAAATCCAAATGTTCCTGAAGCAGGGATAATTGGATTTTTAAATGTCTTTCCTAAAAACTTAACTTCCAAACTCATTAGAAAATCACCTCACTTGCTTCAAATACTGGTCCTTCTTTACAAACTCTTTTTGGACCATTTGTCGTTTCTATTGAACAACCCATACATGCTCCAAAACCACAACCCATTCTTGCTTCTAAAGACACATAACCGTTTGTATCAAATAGAGCAAGATATTTTAACATTATTTGAGGTCCACAAGCATAATATTTATCATAATTTAGTTTGTGTTCTTTTAAGTAAGATACAGTATTGCCTTTATATCCTAATGAACCATCATCTGTACAAATGATTACATTACTAATTTTATTTAATTCATTTAGTAATACGATATCTTCTTTTTTGGCTGCTCCATATATTAGGGTAGGTTTTATTCCTTTAGAGTTGAATTCCTTAGCTAAACCTATCATTGGAGCAATACCAATTCCTCCTGCAATTAGTAGGGGATTTTGCGATAAACTAGTATCGAATCCATTCCCTAAATTTACGATTACATCTAACATAGTTCCTACTTCTAAGGATGACATATCTTTAGTTCCTCTTCCTAAAACTTTATATAATAAAGATAAATGAGTTGAAGAATAATCACATACTGATATAGGTCTTCTTAAATAATACTTGTCTAGTTTTACTTCGACAAATTCACCTGGATTTTTAATTGATGAAAGGTCTCCTTCAAGTCGCATTAAATAGACATCTTTTCCAACTTGAGTGTTAGATGAAATTTGTAATATAACTTTTTCCATAGCTTACTCCTCATCAATGACTGAAATCTTCATAGTGATTTCTTCTAATACATCTAATAATACTCTAACTGTATCTAAGCAAGTGAATACAGGAACGTTATTGTCAATTGCAGCTCTTCTAATTAATTTTCCATCATTTACTGAATCATTAGTTGTTGGAGAATTAATTACGTAAGTAACATATCCTTTTTTAATTGATTCCAAGATTTCGTCTGATCCTTCAGAGATTTTCTTTTTAATTCTAGTTTTGATACCATTTTCTTTTAAGAAGTTAGCAGTTCCTTTAGTCGCTTCAATATTGAAACCTAAATCATAGAATCTTCTAACAATTGGTAGAATATTTTCTTTTTCTTTATTCGAAACACTTACAAAAATTGTTCCATAGTTAGATACTCTTAGTCCAGATGCTCTTAAAGATTTATATAAAGCTCTATTTAAAGAATAATCATAACCAATTGCTTCACCAGTTGATTTCATTTCTGGAGATAATACTACATCCATTCCATGAATCTTTGAGAATGAGAAAGTAGGCGACTTAACATACCATCTTTTACGTTTTTCACCTAATCCTACGTAACCTAAATCTTTTAATTTATCCCCAAGCATTACTTTAGTAGCAATATTTGCAATAGGGTATCCTGTTGATTTACCTAAGAATGGCACAGTTCTTGAAGAACGAGGATTTACTTCAATAATGTAAACATTGTCTTTACTATCTACAATGAATTGAATATTAAATAAACCAATCATTTGAAGTTTAATACCGATTCTAGTTGTATAGTCAATAATTGTATCGATAACTTTTTGAGATAGTGAATATGGAGGGTAGACACTCATTGAGTCACCTGAGTGAACGCCTGTTTTTTCGATATGTTCCATAATACCTGGAATAAATACATTTTCTCCATCACAAATCGCATCTACTTCACATTCTTGTCCGGAGATGTATTTATCTATTAAGATAGGGTGTTCATTATCAAAGTTTAGAGCTTCTTGAACTTTGATTCTTAAATCTTCTTCATCATAAACAATGTGCATCATTCTTCCGCCTAATACAAATGAAGGTCTTACTAGAACAGGGTAAGTAATTTCTCTAGCGGCATTTAATGCTTCTTCTAATGTATAGACTCCATAACCTTTTGGCATTGGAATATTAATTTCTTCCATAGCTTTTTCAAATAAGTCTCTATCTTCTGCTAGGTCAATTGATTGAGATGAAGAACCAAAAATTTTAATTCCTGCTTTATCTAGTTTAGATGCTAAGTTAATCGCAGTTTGACCACCTAAAGCAACTACAACACCTTCTGGCTTTTCGAAATCGATAACATTCATTACATCTTCAAATGTTAATGGTTCAAAGTATAATTTATCTGAAACCGTATAGTCTGTAGAAACAGTTTCTGGGTTATTATTAATGATGATAGCTTCATAACCTTTTTCACTAATTCCCCAAATAGCATGTACAGTAGTGTAATCAAATTCAACACCTTGGCCAATTCTAATTGGTCCTGAACCTAGTACAACAATTTTCTTTTTATCTGTTCTAATAGATTCATTTTGATTTTCATATGTTGAATAAAAATAAGGAACATATGAATCAAATTCTCCTGCACATGTATCAATAAATTTATATACTGGATAGATGTTATTTTCTTTTCTAAAATTATAGATTTCAACAGGAGTTACACCATAGATTTTCGCTAAATATGAATCACTAAAGCCATTAGCTTTAGCCTTTTTAAATATTTTTAAATCCCAATGATTTTCTTTAACTTCATTTTCAATATTTAATATATTTACAATCTTATCTAAGAAGAATCTATCAATCTTTGTTAAGTCATAAATTTCATCTACTGTTGCACCTAGTCTTAATGCTTCTGCAATAGCATATAGTCTTTCATCAGTGTGTTCAGAAATGATATTTAATAATTCTTCTACTGTTTTATTTTTAAAGTGAGGAATTTCTAAATGGTCAACTTTATTTTCTAATGATCTAACGCCTTTTAATAGAGCTTCTTCGAAAGTACGACCAATTGCCATTACTTCGCCAGTTGCTTTCATTTGAGTAGATAAACTTCTATTTGCATCAGCAAATTTATCAAATGGGAATCTAGGAAGTTTAGCAACTATATAGTCAATAGTTGGTTCAAAACATGCATAAGTAGAGGAAATTTTAATTTCATCAAGTCTTAATCCACATGCAATTTTTGCACTTACTCGAGCGATAGGAAAACCACTTGCTTTAGAAGCTAAAGCAGATGATCTAGAAACTCTAGGGTTAACTTCGATAACATAATATTTAAATGAAAGAGGATCTAAAGAGAATTGAACATTACATCCACCTTCAATTTTTAATGCTTTAATGATTTTTAAGGCTGCATTTCTTAACATTGAATATTCTTTGGTATTTAATGTTTGAGAAGGAGCAACTACGATACTATCACCAGTATGGATGCCGACTGGATCGACATTTTCCATTGAGCATACTGCTAGAGCAGTATCGTTTTTATCTCTAATTACTTCAAATTCGATTTCTTTATAGCCTTTAATTGATTTTTCTACTAATACTTGGCTTACTGGTGATAACTTTAATGCGTTTTTAGCAAGTGGAATTAATTCTTCAAGGTTGTCTGCAAAACCTCCACCAGTACCACCTAAAGTAAATGCTGGTCTTAAGATGATAGGATAACCAATTTTTTCTGCTGCTGCGATTGTTTCTTCTAATGTAGTAGCAATTTCTGATTCGATTATTGGTTCTCCAATTTCTAAACATAAATCTTTAAATGCTTCTCTGTCTTCTGCTTTATTAATTGCATCAAATGATGTTCCTAATAATTCTACATGACATTCTTCTAAAATACCTTTTGTATGTAGTTGCATACCTAAATTAAGACCAGTTTGTCCACCCATTGAACAAATTAATCCATCAGGTCTTTCATAACGAATAATTTTTGCGACATGTTCCAAATCTAATGGTTCCATGTAGATTTTATCTGCAATTTTTGTGTCAGTCATAATTGTCGCAGGATTAGAGTTTACTAAAATTACTTTATATCCTTCTTCTTTTAATGCTAGACAAGCTTGAGTACCAGCATAATCAAATTCTGCTGCTTGACCAATGATAATAGGACCTGAACCAATTACCATGATTTTTTTAATGTCTGTTCTTCTTGGCATATTGATTCCTCCTATTTTAATAATTTGATGAAGTTAGAGACTACATCTTCGTCTTTATTTAATGTTTCTTGGATTAAGTATTGAATTCCTATTACTTCATTTTTGGGGTCGATAAATCCTTCAACATCTCTATCTAAAACATTTTCATGAGTTATTTGTAATTCTTTAATATTGTTTAATTTAATTGAATAGAAATGATTTTGTGAACCGATTTCTATTTTATCTAGGGAAACATTTCTAATTGGGAAGTTACTTCCTTGATGTCCATGTTTCATTTTTGTGACTTCTGCACCATAACTTAATGCGATTAATTGTGATCCTAAACCTAATCCTAATAGAGGATAAGTACCTTTTATCTCATTAATTAATGAGATAATTTCTTTATAGTAGTTAGGATTACCAGGACCATTTGAAATAATAATTCCATTTGGTTTTAATCTTTTTATTTGTTCTAAAGTTGTGTTATATGGAACAACAATAATATTCAATCCATAACTATTTAGATATTTTACTAAAGATGTTTTAATACCTAAATCAACAATTACAAGAGTTTTAATTGGATTAGTTGTTCTACTATACCAAATCTTTTTACAAGAAACTTGTTCTACTTGATTTTCTACTTCTTGATATTCTTTTAATTCTTTTAAACAAGATTCTAAATCATCTTCATCAGAAGTGATCATCGCCTTTTGTAAACCTTGATCTCTTAGCAATTTTACTAACTCTCTAGTGTCAATACCTTGAATACCTGTTACATGATTTTCTTCCATTGCTTCGGATAGAGTTCTAGTTGATCTAAAGTTAGAAGGTAAATCATTATTTTCTTTTACTACATAACCTCTGACATGAATGTTTTTGAAATCATAATCATCATCAGATAAACCATAGTTACCAATTAGAGGATATGACATACAAACAATTTTTCCATAGTATGAAGGATCAGATAATATATCTTGATAACCTACCATTGAAGTTACAAAGCATAATTCACCTATTTTCTTTTCATTTGATCCGAAATTTAGACCGGAATATACTTTTCCATTTTCCAAAATTAATTTCATTTATTTAACCTCCCAAACAATTTTTCCATTTACTAATGTTAATAGAGGGAATCCTTTCATTTCCATATCGATATATGGAGAGTTTGTACTTAATGAAAGAATTTCTTCTTTTGTATATTTTCTTAGTGTATTTATATCTAAAACTGTTAAATCTCCTGGATAGCCTACTTCTAGTTTTCTTTCAGGAAGAGAGAATACTTTAATTGGATTATAAACAAACCAGTTTAAAAAATCTGAATGAGTAGCGATTCCTTTATCTACAAAGTGAGTATAGATAAGTGGAAGCATAGTTTCTATTCCAATAATTCCATTTGGAGCTTTAGAATATTCTTGTTCTTTTTCTTCTTTTGCATGTGGAGCATGATCTGAAGCAATCATAAGAGCAGTTCCATCTAATAGGGCCTTAATAGTTTCTTTTCTATTTTCTTCACTTCTTAAAGGAGGATTCATTTTCCAATTTGCATCTTTAATCATATTTTCATTTAGTAAAAGATGATGAGGTGAAACTTCACAAGTAATATTTGTGTATCCTTCTTTATGTGCTTGTCTAATAGCATCGAATGATTCTTTAGTGGACATATGACAGAAGTGATATTTACAACCAATTTGTTTTGCTAGTTCGATTTCTCTTCTGACTGCTACATATTCCCCTTGAGGTAATTTTGAATCTACTAAGTCTTCAGCATGACTTGCGATTACAATATTGTATTTTTTTGCATATTCCATCGCTTTAATTAATAAGTCAATGTTATTTACTCCAACTCCATCATCTGTAATTGCTTTAACTTTTTTACATAAAGATTCTAAATCAGAATTTTCTTGTCCTAATTGACCTTTAGTAACTGCAGCATAAGGATAAACGTGAACTTGAGCATCTCTAGCAATGATATCTTCTTGTACTTTTAAATTTTCAATTGAATCAGGGCATGGTTTAAGATTAGGCATCGACATAATAGTTGTAACTCCGCCTTTTGCACTTGCTTTTGTTCCTGAAAGAATTGTTTCTTTATGAGTGAATCCTGGCTCTCTTAAATGAACGTGAACATCAACTGCTCCTTCAATTATCCAACCCTCTTTACAATCGATATATTCTTTACAATCAATAGAATCTTCAATTTTAGTGATTATTCCATTAGTAATTTCAATATCTTTTCTTACTAATTTATTGTCTAATAAAATATAACCGTTTCTTAAAATCATAACTTACCATCCAATACCATAGAGATCGATGCCATACGGACATAAACTCCATTTGTCATTTGTTTAAATATTCTTGATTTACTACATTCAACAACACTAGAAGCAATTTCAACTTCTCTATTAAATGGTGCAGGGTGTAGAATGATTGCATTTTCTTTCATTTTTTCTACTTTATCCATAGTTAGTCCATAACGAGAATGATATTCTTCTTTGGTCATTGACATTGATTCTGTATGTCTTTCAAATTGTACTCTTAGTAGCATAATGACATCCATTTCTTCAATTGCAGTATCTAAATCTAAGTATTTAGCAGATCCATCGTTAAATTCTTCTGGTCCAGAAATATATACTTCCATTCCTAGTCTTTCCATAACTTCGATATTTGTATGGGCAACTCTTGAATGCGATATATCACCAATAATACAACATTTTAATCCTTCAAATTTTCCATATTCTTCATAGATGGTCATTAAATCTAGTAATGATTGAGTAGGATGATTTGATTTTCCATCTCCGCCATTAAAAACTGGAATATTGATTCCTTCTAATTCTTTAAAATATTCATCTTTAGTGTGTCTAACAACTACTCCATCAACTCCAATAGATTCAAAAGTTTTAATTGTATCATATAGCGATTCTCCTTTTTGAACGGAAGAAACTCCTACATTACAATCAATTACATCGATTCCTAATTTTTTTAATGCCATAATGAATGAATAATGAGTTCTTGTAGAGTTCTCAAAAAAAAGGGTTGCGAATCTCTTGTTTGAATAAGAGACACTCAACCCGTTTTTGATATCTAAAGAATAGGAAATTATATCCATAATGGATTTTGTAGATAAATCTTTTAGTGTTAGTAGACCTTTTAGTTTCATAACTCTAACCTCCTAAATTCTTTTATATATTAATATAATAATGATTAGTTAATACCTAACCTTGCAATATTCTAGCATAGTCAAGAAATATTATACAAGTAAAAGTTTTCTAATTTTTAATAAAAAAATTTTTAAAAAATAAATAGAGTCGAAATTATATAAAATAGAAGAATTATTCTTCTATAAATGATTTTTTATTGTAGAGATTACTTCTTCCATTTCGATTTCTTGGAATGTATGAACGGCTTTAGAATTATAAATAATATAACCTTTAACTAAGTATGTTTTCATTCCTAATTGATAGGCACATTCTCCATCTTCATAAGTGTTATTGCCAAATAGAATAACTTCTTTTGGTTTTAAATTATATCTATCTAAGATGTCTTGAAAATATAATGGATTAGGTTTTGTATATTTCGAGTTTTCATAATATGAATAATAATCAAAATCTGTTTCTTGTAAATTTACAAATCCCATTCTAGATTTAGTCGCGACTCGAGGGAATAAAGGATTAGTAGATAAAATACAAAGCAAATTATTCTCTTTAACAAATTTAACTATTTGTTTTGCTAGTGGATTGTCTTGACATTCAGATTTAGTTTGAAGAAATTCATTTGTATAAAATTCATCAATATAATTTTTATCTTTTAATGCATCATTACCAAAGTAAGATGCAAATTCTCCCCAAAAAACCTCCTCATTTGTTTTTGTTCCATCGTTTAAATACATCTTTTTTGTTCCTGACCATAAGACCTTAATAAAGGTTTCTTTGTTATATCCTTTAGATTCCATACGAGTGGAAAGTAAATCTAAATATTTAGGGATAAATGTTTCTTCATTCATTGGAAGCAAAGTTCCATCTAAATCAAATAGTACTGCTTTTAACATTTTATTTTTCTCCTTTTTTGAGTCTTCCGTTTTCTATATAAGATTCATGAGCTTGCTTATAAAATTTAATAAAATCTTTTTGAAGGGAATAAGGTGAAACTATATAAGCGTTTTTACCAAATCTTCTAAAATAAGTTTTAATATGAGAATGAGAACAAGAAAAATAATAATAGTCTCCTTCGATAAAATCTACATTAGGGCGATGAACATAGTGGGCTTTATATAGTGCCTTACCTCTTTCATTTAGTTTGACAATTGTTATTTCTTCATTTTCTTCATAAGTGAATTGAGGACCATGTTCAATCATTTTGTTAAATTGTTCAATGTCTGATTGATTAAATTCTCTTTCTTCATTAATAATTGTTACTTCTTCAATTCTATTTAATCGATATGTTTTACATTGTTCTTTATATTTAGTTAATAAGTAACAATGAAGTTCTTCTTTTGATGTTGTTATACTAAATGGTGAAGATTCATGAGTTTGACCTCTTCCAGCTTTAGTAGTAAAGAACACTTTTTTATTTTCTTTAATTGCTTTAATCAATGTTTCATATTGAGTTTTAAAAATGATTTTTTCTCTTTGATCTTGAGGTAAAGAGGCATAAGAAGTGAACATATTTCTAAAGAATTCAGATATGCCTGTTTGATTTAGTAGATATTTTTCTATATAAGAAAGTGCCATTTGAGTTTCTTTAGTAGGTTTTAAAGATATTAAAGAAGAAAATTTTTCTTTATTAGGTGAAGAAGAAAGTTTGTTTAATTTATTTACTATTCTCAAAGTTAATTCTTTATAAGTAGATAATTCTTCTTTTAATTCTTTTTCTATTAGGCTAATTAAAATGTTTTCTTTTTCTTGATAAGATTTGTAATAATTATTGATGAGTTTAGTTAAAAAAGCATTTTTATTTATTTGACCATTAGTTTTATAAAATTCAAATGCTTCACAATCTTTAATTAATACATCATAGACATCTTTTGAAAGATGAATTTTAATTTTTTCTTCCATAAATATACCTCATATACCCTAAAAAGGGGTCTTTTTTAATCATTATATACTATTATTTTTAACTAGTCAAATGGCCGGGGTCCAAAAAATAATTTATATTGCACATTTATTTTCATTAAAAAGTATAAGATAATATAGGTGTAAGGAGGGAAAAAGTATGATTGAAGTACAAGGAAAATATAACGCAGCTACTATATATGCAGATATCATAGGTGAAAATACTATTTCTCAAGTAATAGAATTATTAAATCAAGAATTTATTAAAGGTGCTAAAGTACGTATTATGCCTGATTGTCATGCAGGAGTAGGATGTGTAATTGGAACTACAATTACTATAAAGGATAAAGTTGTTCCTAATTTAGTCGGTGTCGATATCGGTTGTGGAATGAAATTAGTTAATCTTGGCAAAATTGATATAGACTATGAAAAATTAGATAACTTTATTAAAGATAACATCCCTTCTGGAATGAATGTAAACGAGCATATCGTAGACCATTCAATTGACATAACTAAATTAAAATGTTTTCAATATTTAAAGAAAACAACTTATTTAAAGAAATCATTAGGTACTTTAGGTGGAGGAAATCATTTTATTGAAGTTGATAAAGACGATGAAGGAAATTTATATTTAATAATTCATACTGGATCACGTAACTTGGGTAATCAAGTAGCAAAATTTTATCAACGCGCTGCAAAGATGTATCATCAAGATAAGGTCTATAATAAATTTGAAGAAAAACAAAATGTTATTAAACAATACAAAAAGGAAGGTAAATCTAAATATATCGAACAAAAATTAAAAGAAATTGATGCGATGACTATTAAATTACCTATACCTTCTGATTTATGTTATGTTGAAGGAAAATTGTTTGACGATTATATATTTGATATGGACATCTGTCAAAAATTTGCAGAAAAAAACCGTGAGATAATTGCTAAAAAAATAGTTAACTTTTTAGGCTTAAACTACGCTTCTTTAGATGGATTTGAAACAGTTCATAACTATATAAATATGAAAGATATGATTTTACGTAAAGGTGCGATAGCAGCCTATAAAGATCAATTAGTTTTAATACCAATTAATATGCGTGATGGATGTTTAATTTGTAAAGGAAAAGGTAATGAAGAATATAACTATTCTGCACCACATGGAGCAGGACGTTTATTATCTCGAGCTGATGCGAAAGTGGCAATTGATTTAGAAGATTATGAAAAGTCAATGGAAGGTATTTATACAACTTCAGTAAACTATTCTACAATCGATGAATCACCATTTGCTTATAAACCAATAGAATCTATACTTGATAATATTCAAGATACTGTAGAAGTAGTAAAAATAATTAAACCTGTATATAACTATAAATGCTGCGACTAGGATGGGTACAACCCATCTTTTTATTTTTTGGAGATAAAATACCAAATATATAAAAAGAAAATAAAAAGAGGAGCTATCTCCTCTTATCTATGTTTTGCGTGGAAGGAAACACCAACTCCATCAGGTCCACAATGTGATCCAGCGGTTGGATTAACAACGGCATATTCAATTTTTAAGTTATTTCCAAATTTATCGATGATCATTTCCTCTAATTTATTTGCAAGTTCTAAAGCATCAGTATGTCCAATAATGATTCGATGATTTTCTATATCATCACCAAGTTCTTCCATGTAAGAAATAATAGCTTGTAGAGCCTTTATTCTTCCTTTGACTTTTGCTACATTTACCATCTTGCCTTCGCTTGACATATGAATGATTGGTTTAATACCAATTAAATCTCCCATAACACCTGCGATATTTGAGACTCTTCCACTACGTTTAAAAAATTTTAAATTGTCGGCGTAGAAATATTGAGCAAAATGATCTACTTCTGTTTCTGCCCATGATAAAATTTCTTCAATTGTTTTTCCTTGTTTATACATATCGCCTACTTCTTTTACAATATTTAAACTGGCAATTGTTATTGCTTTTGTATCAATTGTATAAAATTTTCTTTCTGGATACATTGTTTTTAATTCTTCTAAAGCGATATTCATTGAATCAAAAGTACAAGTCATTGCTTTTGAAAAGTGGACATATAGAATATCATTACCTTTTTTGAATTCTTCTTCAAAATATTTTTTGTATTCTTCTGAATTTAATGCGCATGTGGTAGGTAAAAGGCCTTCTCTTAAAGAGTTATAGAAACTATGAGAATCGAATGTTTTAAAATCAACATATGGTTTTATTTCTTTTCCTTTTACAATGTATGGCATAGAAATCATCTTGTATCCATAATATATGGCTTCTTCTGGAGTTAAATCAGTATCAGTATCAGTAAATAAAACTAACATAGTAGCACTTCCTTTCTATAGTAAAAATTATAAGACATAAATATATGAAAACAAATAAATTTATACTTATTTTTTTGGAGTAGACAAAAGTCTACTATTTGCATCATTATATAAATATGTTATACTACACGTAGTATAAGAAGGTGAAAATATGAAAAAAACTGCAATAATTGGTGTTTTGTTGACTTTTTTATTAATTGGATGTTCTAATCCTTCTAGCGAATTAAATTCCAGTGAAAATAGTTCATCTAGTAGTTTAGTTGAAAGTAGCAACGATTTTATAAGTGAAGATTCTTCTTCAAACGGTAGTTCTAATGAAGAGAGCTCAAGTGAAGATTCTTCTTCAAATGGTAGTTCTAATGAAGAGATTTCAAGTGGAGCTTCTTTTGAAGATAGTTCCTCTAGTAGTGAAGAAGAAATTATTAAATTAGATACACCAATAGTTCAAATCAATGAAGAAACTGGTGTTGTATCTTGGGATGAAGTTGATGGCGCGATAGCATACAACTATATTATTAATGATGGTGAAGTATTGACTACTAGTTCAACCACTATCCAATTAAAAGATAAAGAAAATGTTAGTGTTCAATCTACTAATGATAGTTCTTGTAGTGAGTTTTCTAAAGCGTTAACTTATTATGATACTAGTGACATAGTAATTAAAGAAGAAAAAGATGTAAAAGTATATTTCCATAATACAAATTTAAATAGTGTTACTATTAAAACTGGAAATACAGTTACTAAACCAAGTAATCCTAGTAAAGAAAATTATACTTTTGATGATTGGTATGAAGATCCTTTCTATCAAAATAAGTTTGACTTTTCTAAACCTATTGAAGGAAAAACTGTTATTTATGCAAACTATATTCCTAATAATTTAATTAAAGATACTTATTTCTGGGTTAAAGCATCTCCAAAAATATCTAGTTCAATAATTAGTAGTACTACTTCTAGTTCTGGTTGGAGATTTATTCCTTTAAAGGTTAATGAAGGACAATCAAGTTTTAAAGAATTTTATACTACTGTTACGGTTAGTGGAGCAAGTGAAGCTGATCCAGCATACTTTTTGATTATGGATGGATTTGATGATAATCCAGGTAGAACATATTGGAAGAATAATGGAGAAGATTTTAAAATTAAATCTGATGGAACATATAAGATTTATTTCTCGTTAGAGCATCAATATTCAGAAAATGTTCATGGATTAACTGTTCAATCTACTAATACTGGTTTATCTTATTTAAATAGATTACAAAATAGTAATAATATTAAAACTCCTATAGTAAATATTGATAATACTTCAAATACTGCAACTTGGGAAAAAGATAATAATGCGATTAAGTATGAAGTAGTTATAGATAATGGAAATGTTGTTGAAACTAGTTCTAATTCAATTACACTTAATAAATCTAGTCATATTTCAGTTAGAAGTGTTTATGAAAATGGAATAAAATCTTCTTGGAGTATTCCTAAAGCTAATATTAATTATGTACTTGAAGAAAATGAAGAAGATAGATATGCGTATGTTTATTTTTTAGAATCTAGCCAAGGTTCTACTAAAGTAGAAAAAGGAAGTAAAATCAATTCTATTACTTTAGAAGGTGATGGAATAAGAACTTTTGGTGGATGGTATTTAGAACCAGGACTTAAAAATAAGGTTACATTCCCATATACAGTTAATGAAAATGTGGTATTCTATCCAAAATGGAATTATCCTAGTGACATTTATACTAGAGATTATTACTACTTAATAAATAGTAGTAACACTGTAATTGATGGATTAATTTGGAATTATGATAATTATGATTTCTATGAATATGAATTAAAAAATATTAATTTGAAAAGCGGAACTTATAAGATTGTATCTTTAGATAAGAAGATAGTTTATGAAACATTTACTATTTCTAAAGAAGCAGAATACTCTATTTATTTTTCAGAAGATAAATTATGGACAAATCAAGGAAGTTCTAGACATGTATATGTTAGTGAAATTGTTAAAACAATTACAATTTATTTTACTAATAGTAGAGATTCTTGGAAAACTTATACTCCTTATGCTTATATTTGGAATGAGTCTACTGATTCTATTAAATCCAATTGGCCAGGAGAAGCAATGAAATATTCTCATACAAATAGTTATGGTCAAAGTATTTATACAATAGATGTAGATTTATCAAAATACGATTCAATTATTTTCTCTGTAAATAATGGTAATCAACAAACCGTAGATATTTCTTTAGTTGGTGTAGGAAATAATCAAGGTTATTATGTTAGTGATGGTAAAAATTCTCAAGGCAAGTATCCAGTTGGTACTTGGACTTATAGTGAATAGGAGGTGAAGGATATGAAAAAGTTATTAGTAATTTTAGGTGTTGTATTTCTAGTGGGCTGTTCAAATGCTTCTATTTCGATTAAGAAAGTAGAATCAAATAATGTTTCTTCACAAACTATTGCCCCTTCTTTAAATAAAAAATACAAAAATATCATTATGTTTATTGGTGATGGTATGGGACCAAATCATGTTGATGCGGGTGGTATTTATTTAGGTGAACCTTTATGTTTTGATGTAACTAATGATAAATGGACATATCACGCTTATTCAAATACTGATTCATTGACTTCTGAAGGATTTACTTTAGATACAACTAAATCCTTATTAAGACCAGAATTAAATCCTTCATTATATGATGGAACTCCTTCTCCTTATGGAGGAACTTTAGGAACGGGTGGTAATATTACTACTTATACTGATAGTGCGGCTGGAGGAACAGCATTAGCTTGTGGAGTAAAAGTGACTAATTCTAGAATTGGTATGGATATTAATGGTGATCCAATAGAAAATCTAGTTGAGATTGCTTCAGGTTTAGGAAAGAAAACTGGGGTAGTTACTTCAGATAATATAGTAGGGGCAACTCCTTCTGATTTCCTAGTTCATGTTGGTGAAAGGCATTTAGCAGATGAAATAATTAAAGGTGTTGCAAATTCTCCAGTAGATTTAGTTTTAACGCAAAATGTCAGCGATTTTAAAGATAATAAAGCTAGTTATGAATCTTTATTTAAATCCAAAGGATTTGATATAGCATATAATAAAGAAGCTTTAAATAAAGAAGCTTCTCGCCAATTAGGCTTATTTGATTTAGTAGCATCTAAAGAAGATCCAAGAGTTCCAACTTTAGAAGAATTAACGATATATGCTTTAGATTATTTAGATAATGAAGAAGGTTTCTTCCTAATGGTTGAAGGTTCTAATATTGATAAGAAATCTCATTCTAATGAAACTAAATTAATGATGAATGAATTGATTGGCTTTAATAATGCTGTTGAGGCTGCAACTGAATGGGCAGATAGTAGAGACGATACATTAATCGTCGTTACTGCAGATCATGAAACAGGTGGACTGTATTATGATAGAGATAAAGCAACTCAAGAAACTATCATTGATGATATTAAATGGTTATCGATGAATCATTCTAGAACAAGAGTTGATATTGCAGTATATGGTGATATTAGTGAATATGTAAGTAAGTATGGAGAACATTTTTCTACTTTAGAAGGAATTCCATATTGGGATAATACTGATGTATTTAAACTTTGTTCAACTTATTTAAATGATTAAAATTAAGGTGTCTAAAACAAGACACCTTTTATTTTGGCTAATTTATCTTTAAAAAACTTTATTCTCATAGTAAAATGAGAATATATTAAGAGTAGGAGAATTGTTATGATTTATACAGTATTACCAATAATCATTTTAGTCGTTGAAATCTTACTAATAGGATTTTATGTTTTTTATGCGATTAAAACTCAAAAATTTATTTCTAAAGGTACAATTATTTATTTTGTTCCAACAAGCGTGATTTTATTTGCGTTATATACTTTAGGTGCAAATTATGCAGCCTCAATTAATAATACGACTTTAGGTATTGTTGATTACATGGGAATTTGTAAGAGTGTTATTTCTGCGACAGTATTTGAATTAAAGATTGATTATGTTTCTGCATTAATGGATGTTAATGTGATATTTAAAATTGCTTATGGAATTGCAGTTGGTTTATCAGTAGCATGTGTTTATACTTCTTTAATCAGTTTAGCGATTAATACAATTACTAATATGGTTAGAGTTCAATATGCTTTAAGAAAAAATTGTGATGTTTTAATTGGGGAAAATGATTATAATTTCACTTACTATGAAAGAAGTGAAAACGTAATTATTATTACTGATACTTTTAAATCAGATAAAATGAATGAATACTATTCTAAAAAGATTCCAGTTATTCAAGCAAAATTTTTAAAAAATATTTTATTGAAAAACTTTAAATGGCATATTAAAAGAGGAATTGAATTAAATTTTATTTCCTTCCAAAATAGTTCAATTTCATTAGGATATATAAAGGAATTTGAAGATTTCTTAAATTGCAATATTACTAAAAAAGATAAAGTATTAGATTATAAAAATTGTTATTTAAAGGTAGAAATTGATTTTAATAATCAATTATCTATTAAAAATAAGATTTTAGAAAATAGAAGTATTGCAGCATTTATTGACTGTTTTACTAGATATGAATTATTCGCGCTAAATTATATTGAAAGAAATCCTATTACTGAACATTTACCTTCAAGTTTTATTAATGAGAACTTAGGAATTGTGGAACATGATATGTCAATTAATGTAATTTATTTAGGGTTTGGTAAGCTAGCTAAAACATTACATAGAGTTCAATTAATGAATGATAATCTTCCTACTATTGAAGATAATGTAATGAAAAAATATAATATCTCTTATTATGCTTTTGATAAAGATGAAAAGGCTAATGAAGATAAAACTATGTCTTTCTTCTTTAAACGTTACGATGAAAATACTAAAAAATATTCAACAAAAAAATATCTCCCATCAATTGATAAACTTGATAATGTAGATTTCCAAGTGGTAAATATTGAGTCGTATACAATTATTAGTGAAATATTAAATATTATTAAAAAGAATAAAAATGAAAAATCATATAACAGATTTATTATTTCTTATGGGGAAGATATCGATAATATTGATATGGCAATTAAGGTATCTGCATTATTAAAAGAACAAGGTTATGAGAACTATGAACTTTACGTTAAAGTAAAAGGAAAATTCCCATCTGCAATTAAATTATTAGAAGATAAGAGAGTTAATGTTATTGGTGATATAGATTCAATCTTCAACCATGATGTTATTGTTAATGAAAGATTATATGAACTTGCAAAATTAGTTAATAAGAAATATCATTCTAAACGCTTAAAAGATTCTCCTTGGTATACTTTATCAACTATTAAACAAGCTTCAAATGTATATTCTAGTTTGAATATTCGTTTAAAACTAAATCTTCTTGGCTATGATTATATTAGAGAAGATAAAGTAGTAGATAATTCTATAATGTTAAAAGAAATAGAAAGTAAAGTTGAATTTACTAAGAAGAGTTATGAAGATTATTTGTTCTATAAGACTAACAATTTTAAACCAGTACATTCTTTAGCATACCAAGAACATTTAAGATGGAATGCTTTCTATATTGCTAATGGATATGTACCACTTGAAAAAGATAAGATTAAATGTTTAGATCCTAATGGTGAATATGGTCCATCCTTCTATAAAGATGATGGCGTATTAAATTTACATGCATGTTTAACTACTTATGAAGGTTTAGATGATTATCATCGTTTATTAGCAGAATTATTAACTAAAGAAAACAATAAAACTTTAGAGGAAAATTTAAATACAGTTGAAACATATAAATATGATCATATGATTGTTGAAAGTTTTAAACCAATGTTTGAAAATAGCAATTACAGAATTGTTAAAAGATAAGAAAAAAGTGAACTTTTTGGCATAAACCAAGAGGTTCACTTTCTTTTTTAATCTTCTTTTTTTGTTGTTTTTGCACTTGATTTAGTTACAAATAATCTAGGTGCAAATCTAGTAGCGAATATTGTTAATTTATTGTTTAGTCCAACGATATGTAATGATTTTCCTTTTAATGATTTTTTATATGTTTGTAAAGCTACTTTAGAAGCTGGAAGAGGTTTAATCTTTTTGAAAGTATAATCATTATGTGCTTTTTCTACAAAGTCAGAAATGAACGGTCCTGGACATACTGTTAAACATTTAACATTTGTTTTTCTTAGTTCGTACGATAATGCTTCACCAAGTAATAATACATATCCTTTTGATGCGTGGTATGTTGACATATATGGTCCTGGCAAGAAGCCTGCGATTGAGCAAACATTAATAATATGTCCTTCATTGTGTTGAAGCATATTATCTAAAAATACTCTTGAGAAGTATAAGACTGCTGCTGAGTTTACTTCTAACATCTTAAGTTGGAAGTTGACATCCATATCTTTAAAGTCTTTTTGATCACCAAATCCTGCGTTATTAACTAGATTATTAATGAAGTAATTTTTTTCTAGCGTGTAAGAATATACTTTTTCTCTTTCTTCTTGTTTAGAAAGGTCTGCTAATAAGTATTCCACTTTAACGTCTTTATTAGTATTTTTAACTTCTTCAATTACTTTTTTTAGTTTTGTTTCATTTGTTGCGACTAATAATAAATTGTTATTGTCTTTAGCATATAGTAGAGCAAGTTCTTTACCAAGTCCACTAGAGGCGCCAGTAATTAATGTGTATTTTTCCATAGCTACTCCTTATTTTTCAAATTTAAAATCTTGCCACTTTCCATTGTGTAATCTATGTAATTCTTCAGTGGCTAAGAAGAATAGTTCAACAATTTCTCTTTCAGGGTAGAATTCCATAAATTGATTTTTATAGAATGTGTAGAATCTTGAAACATCTGTACACATACCATAAGTTGGAATTTGTTCTAATGGAAGATGGAAAGAGTATTCTTCATTATCTTTTGTTCCTTTATATGTTAAGCCATTATGATTTAAAGTGATGATACCTTCACCAACTATTTCTGAAGTTTTTTGGTTAGTTAAGTTTTTGTATTTTGGTAACATCCCTAATTTTACTTTTTCAATTAATTCAAATTCTGGATCTTTGATCTTTTCTTTAATTAATTCTCTTTGAAGATTAAACCATTCAGTTTGAGTGTTTGGAATTACACAATCTTCATTTAATGGATGCATTTTATATGTATCATCTAGAGTTGCTCCATTACCACAATTTGTACAAATAATTTTATTTCCTTTTCCTTTCATTACTAAATCTTGATGACATTTAGGACAATGATATAGTAAATGGTGTAAGTTAGTTGCAATCTCTCCATTATGTTTGAATTTATATCCTTTTTCTAAATTCCACTTATAATCATCATGGTAAATTGCTTCATTAATTTTATCTTCAATTTGTTCTGGAGTTAATTTTTCTAAATCTTCAGGAGTGAATAATCGATCGAATACTACTTCTACATGACCTAATCTTTCTTGAAGATTATATTTAGGAGAAGTTAAATAACCACCTTTAATAACTGAGTAGTAAATTGGTAATTTATACTTTTTAATGAATTTACCAGTTCCTACTGCAACTGGTTGATTTGCTCCACTAATAGATGACATTCCTTCAGGGAAAATGATAATTCTTCCACCTTGTTTAATGATTCTATTTACTTCTCTAATAGTGTAAATATCAGGAGTAAAGTTTTGTTTTGGAACACATTGACACATTTTTAAAATAGGGGCAAGGTGTCCTCTAAAGAATTCATTATAGCCAACAACGAAATTATATCTATTTGGTAATAAGCATAAAGCATTAAATACGTAGTCAATTCTTGAAGCGTGATTTGAAATTAAGATATGTGGTCCTTTTTCTTTTCTAAAATCATAATTGTATTTTACATCAACATGATATTTTTTTAAGAAAAGTAATTGCCAAACTCTACCTAATAAGTTATATAAACCAAAAGGGGCCTTTTTTAATTTTCGATTATGTAATCTTTCGTCTAATGTTAATTTTTTCATAAAATAATACCTCTTTTACAACTATAACACATTTGTTTAGTAAATAGCAAATTATAGATAGTTCGGAAACAAAACTAATGAATAATTAGTTTAATTAATATAAAATGTACATAAGTGTGGTGATTTATATGTTAAAAAGATTTATTAGTTATTATAAGCCTTATAGAAAAATGTTTGCTTTAGATATGTTAGCAAGTCTTCTTATTTCTTTAGTCGGTATGGCTTATCCAATATTGACCAATAAGATTACAAAAGAATTTGTTCATGAAGGTAAAATTGAATGGATTATTCTTTTTGGTATAGGGTTATTAGTTTGCTATATCATCAGAATGTTATTAAGATACTTTGTTCAATATTATGGACACGTAATTGGAGTCAAGATGCAAGGGGATATGAGAAGAGATATGTTTAATAAACTTCAAAAACTTCCTTTCTCATATTATGATGAAAATGAAACAGGTAAGATTATGTCTAGAATGACTAATGACTTACAAAATGTTAGTGAATTAGCTCACCATGGTCCTGAAAATCTTTTTATATGTGGCATTACAATTATTTTATCGTTTGTTTATTTATTAACTATCAATTGGATTTTTACTGTAGCAATCTTTGCTTGTGTTCCTGTTTTAGTAGTAATTGCTATTTTCTTTAGAAGAAGATTAAAAAATACTTCAATGGAAACAAGAAAAGCGGTCGCTTCAATTAATGCTAGACTTGAATCATCAATCACTGGAATTAGAGTTACTAAAGCATTTACTAATGATGTAAAAGAATCAGAAAAATTTGAAATAAGCAATGTAGAGTATATTTCTTCCAGATCAAGAATGTATAAAGCGATGGGACAATTCCATTCATATACTTCATTTATTACTGATATATTTAATGTAATTATTTTAGTAGTAGGTGGTATTTTAGTTATTACTAGTGATCAATTTGATTTATCAAGTTATACAACTTTTATTGTTTCTGTTAACTTATTTATTTCTCCTTTAAATACATTAATTAACTTTGTTGAACAATATCAAGATGGTGTTACTGGTTTCTCTAGATTTTTAGAAATTATGGATCAAGATGAAGAAAGTGTAAATGAAGGTGCTATTTCTATTGATAAGTTACATGGCAATATTGAATTTAAAAATGTTTCTTTCTCTTATTTAGAAAATAAAGAGGAAAATATTGAATATGAAGGGGTATTAAAGAATGTTTCTTTAAATATCCAAGAAGGAAAAACAATCGCACTTGTTGGTCCTTCAGGAGGAGGTAAAACAACTATCTGTCATTTAATTCCTAATTTTTATAAAGTTAATCAAGGAGAAATATTAATTGATGGACATAATATTAATGATGTTACTTTCCATAGCTTAAGAAAAAATATTGGTATAGTTCAACAAGATGTATTCCTCTTTAATGGTACGATTAAAGAAAATATTCTATATGGTAACTTAGACGCGAGTGATGAAGAAGTTTATGATGCTGCTAGAAAAGCAAATATTCATGATTATATCTTAACTTTAGAAGATGGCTATGATACTCAAATTGGTGAAAGAGGTATTAAACTTTCTGGCGGTCAAAAACAAAGATTAAGTATCGCTAGAGTATTCTTAAAAAATCCATCAATATTAATTCTAGATGAAGCTACTTCTGCTTTAGATAATGCAACTGAAATATTAATTCAAAAAGCATTAGATGATTTAACTAAAGGGAGAACTACTCTAGTAGTAGCACATCGCCTTTCTACAATTAAAAATGCTGATGAAATTTATGTTATTGAAGATGGTCAAATTGTTGAACATGGTCCTCATGATGAATTAGTTAATATTGAAGATGGAGCATACTCAAAATTATATAAAGCTCAATTTGAAAGATAATAAGGATGCATTAGCATCCTTTTTTAATAAAAAAATAACTTAGTTAAAAACTAAGTTATTCGATATCTTTTACTTTTCTTTTTAAACAATACCAAAGGATTACTAGAACCTGTACTGCTGCACATATACACCATACTAACCAAGCACCTTTAATTGGTATTAATGATAGATGAGAGAAAACAATTAATCCTACACTCCATACTATTCCAGTAACAAAGAAAAATCTTTGCCATCTTCGTCCCCAAATTTTAGAGAATACTACAGCGACAATAAATGATGCAAGTAGAGCATAGAACCAAGTTAACCAATAAGGAACATTACTTAATTCTAATGAGTCACCAATTATCTTCCAAACCATATAAGTGACGATTGCAACTAGCCACACTAATGCAACTGCCATTAATGAAACGATAAATCTATTTTTATAGAAGAATCTTGTTTTCTTAACTGTTGAAGAAAGTAGGTCATCAACTTTGCAATGATAAAAATCTGCAAGTGATTGTAAGATATAAATATCTGGAACACTTTCAGCTCTTTCCCATTTTGAAATAGCCTTATCAGAATAATTTAGCTTTTCAGCTAATTGAAGTTGAGTAAGGTTACTTTCTCTACGGTAATGTATCATATTTCTCGCTAAGTTGCGACGTAATAGTTCTTCTTTATCCATGGCCTAATTTTACTATTTATAGGTGCCATAGTCAAGCAAAAACCCCACTTTTCTACTGTGGGTAGAGTTGTAAAAGCAAACTCTACTTTGAGGATTTTTTCTTTAGAGTTATGAAAAGATGAATTTAATATTATTTTAACAATTTTTAATTTATATTAAGGCAGGAGGGCTAAGTTATGTCATATGTTATTATTACAGATTCTACCTGTTCATTAACTGATCAAGAAATAAAAGAATGTGGTGTTAAGGTAGTTCAATTATCATTTATTATTAAAGGAGAAGAATATAAATCTAATTCAACTAATGATATTCAATTATTTTATGATGAATTAAGAAAGAAAGAAAATGCTTCTACTTCTTGTATTAACTATCAAGGATTTATTGATATCTTTGAAGAAGAATTAAAAAAAGGTAATGATATATTAAGCGTTTCTTTTTCTAGTGCATTATCTGCAACATATCAAAATAGTGTGATGGCTAGTAATGATTTAAAAGAAAAATATCCAGATAGAAAAATTGTTTGTGTTGATAGTTTAATGGCTTCTTATGGTGGAGGTATGTTAATTTATCAAGCAGGATTATTAAAAAAAGAAGGAAAAACTATTGAAGAAGTTGCTTCATATTTAAATGATAATAAATTAAAAGCAACCGCATTATTCTCTGTAGAAGATTTATTTTATCTTTATAGAGGGGGGAGAGTAAAACCATCATCTTATCTTTTAGCAAAGGCAATAAATATTAAACCTCTTATGCATATGGATAATGAAGGTAGATTAGTTGCTACTGGTAAAGTAATTGGAAGAAAAAGAGCTATTTTAAGTTTGGTTGAAAGATTAGTAGAAACTATTGAAGATCCTGAAAATCAAGAAATCTACATTGGACATGGGGATTGTATAAAAGATGTTGAATTTGCAATCCGTTTAATTGATGAAAGAATTAAAGTAAAAGGATATAGAGTTACTTATATTGATCCAGTTATTGGTGTTCATTCTGGTCCAGGAACAATTGCTTTCTTCTATTTTGCTAAAGAAAGAGCATAATTATTTAAGTCCGTATAACGGACTTTTAATTTGCTTATTAAGAGAGTTTGTTTTTTTAAGAAAAGTTAGTCAAAACTAACTAAGAAAAATGAAGAATTAAGTCGTAAATAATCATTATTTTATTGACTTTAGTAGCAATTACTTTTAATCTTTAAATAGGAGGATTGTCTATGATTAAGAAAATTAATGCAGATATTTGCATCGGTTGTGGTTCTTGCCAAGGCGTTTGCCCAGTTGAATGTATTAGCTTCACAGATGATGGAAAATGCGAAATTGATGCTTCTAGCTGTATCGGCTGTGGCTCATGTCAAGCTCAATGTCCAGTTGAAGCAATCGAAGATGCAGAATAATTATCAAAAGACAAACAAAAATCACCTGATTACTAATGTAATTTAATTAGTTGTGGGTGGTTTTTAATTTTTCATAATTTTTTCTTTTTTTCTTATTTTAAATATGATACTATAATTTAGACGATGCGCCCGTAGCTCAGTGGATAGAGCAGAATCTTCCGAAGGTTAAGGTCGTACGTTTAAATCGTATCGGGCGCTCCAATATGATTTATATATACACTGCGGGATTGGCGGAATTGGCAGACGCGCTAGACTTAGGATCTAGTTCCTGTGAGTAAGAGTTCGAGTCTCTTATCCCGCACCATTTCGATTAATTGAGAACATCTTAATGATGTTCTTTTCTTTTTTTATCATAAATATACATTGTTTATTTATTTTTTATAAATAATAGGTATAATAGAACTAATATATTATTTACGAGGTAAAATATGAGGGAAGTAAAAAAACAATATGGGGTATGGACTGGTATTGCAATGGTTATTGGTATTGTAATAGGTTCTGGAGTATTTTTAAAAGCTGGTGGAGTATTAGCATTATCTGGAGGAGATTTAAAAATATCACTATTAGCATGGTTAATAGGTGGTATTATTATGGTTGCTTCTGGGTTTTGTTTTGCAGTATTTGCTAGTAAAGTTACAAAGTTTAATGGGGTAGTAGATTATGTCGAACATGCTACTAACGAAAAAGTTGGATATGGTATGGCTTGGTTATTTACTACTATTTATTATCCTTTAGTAGCATCTATTATCGCTTTGTTTGCTGGATCTTATTTCTTTAAATTGATTGGGACAAATATTGGTTTAACAGATTGGCAAAATTTCTTATTTGCTTTTGTAGTTATTATTGGTATGGGAGTATTAAATTATTTATCTCCTATGATTTCAAGTAAATTTCAAATCTCTTCTACGATAATTAAATTGATTCCTATTGGATTAATCGCTATATTTGGATTATTTGCTTCTTTAATTGTTGGTGGAGATTATGGTATTTCTAATGCATTTGGTAATGCTGCTTCGGGATATGAAGTTAATTTTGGAGAAGCAATTAAGAAAACTACCTTTGCGTATGAAGGATGGGTATGTGCTACTTCGATTAATGCTGAATTGAAAGATTCTAAGAAAAATCTTCCTAGAGCCCTAGCTGGAGGAACAATTGCTATTTTAGCTTTCTATATTATCTACTATATTTCTTTATCAGCATTCTTAGGTAATGAAGGTACTATCGTTCAAGATGCAAATGCACCAATTGCAGTATTTGAAACTATTATGGGTAAGGTTGGTGGAGCAATCTTTACTTTATTTATTATGATATCGTGTCTTGGTACAGTTAATGGTTTATCAATATCTTCTAGTAGAGGTATGTATACAATGTCAATTAGAGGAAGAGGTATTGCTCCTAAACATTTTTCTAAATTAGGTAGAAATCAAAGTGTTTCCTTATTATCTTGTGTTTATGGGGTAGGATGTACATTATTATTCTTATTTATATGGTATTTAGTAATGAATGGAGTATGGTTATTTGCTTACTTAGGTAGTATGGATGAGATTGTATGTGCCTTAATTTATACTGTATATATCTTTATGTATGTTTATATGATGAAGAATTTTAAAGAATATAATGTGTTCAAAAGATTCATTATGCCTAGTATTGGAATATTAGGAAGTTTATTCTTTATTTTCTGTGGTACGGGATTATACCAACTTGTAGTTGATGGAAAAGTAGATAGTTTAATTTCTTTTGGTGTATTTATGTTATTGTTTGTTGTTTTAATGACACCATGTTTATTCTTCTATAAAAAGAAAGATATTAAAGAGAATTAATGGGCTTAGTCCCATTTTTCTTTTTAAATTAATGTTGATAAATTATTTAATATTTGGTAATCTTTTAATTGTAAATAAAATATATTTATTTAGAAATTGCTCGCGTGGTGAAATTGGTAGACGCAATGGACTCAAAATCCATCGCCGCGAGGCATGTCGGTTCGAGTCCGACCGCGAGCACCAAATTTTTAATTAATTGAACTGAATTTATTTCAGTTCTTTTTCTTTTTATTAAATAACATGTTATAATATTTATGACTTAAATATTAAGAGGAATGACTATGAAGAAATTATTTAAAAGATTATTTATATTAATAATGATGGTATCACTATCATTTTCATTATTTTCTTGTTCAAAATATGTTAGTTCATATAGTGCGATAGGTTTAGTAAGAATGAGTGATTCACATAGTTGTGAAACAAGTTTTTATTCTTTGAAAGGAAGAATAGTATTTAATATAAAAAAGAGTGAGCAAGGAGAAGGAGATATTCACTATTATATAGAAGCTTTAGAAGGCGAAATATATTTATATTACGATATTTATGGTGTTAAAGAAGAATTGGCACACGCTAAAAAAGGCGAAACTATTGAAGGTAATGGTGGATATGTTGAAGGTGGAAAAAAAGTATATATTATTATTGAAGTAGAAGATAATAGTAGAGGTAGAGTTTCTGTTGAATTAGATAATTAAAAAATGGGAAGGGAAAGTATGAAATATAAATTATTAAAAAGAGTATACGATAAGAGTGTTATTTTATTTACTGTTATATGGATTGTTTTATATTGTGTTTTATTTTCTCTTGGTGATTATTTGTCTTCTCTTATTGGTATAGAAAAGGTTATTACTTTACCTATTGGGATAGTCTTATCTTTCATTTTAATGGACTTTTTAGGTAAAAATAAGTTGTTATCATATTATGGATTTAAAAAATCTGATGTTTCTATTAAATCCATGTTATTTTATATTCCACTAATCTTTTTGTTAGGTGTAAATGTGTGGAAAGGTGTCACTTTAAATTTCACTATTTTAGAAACAGTATTTTATATTTTATCAATGTTTATTGTTGGTTTATTAGAAGAAGTTATATTTAGGGGATTACTTTTTAATGAGATGAAAAAAAGTGGGTTAGTATCTGCGATTATTGTTTCTAGTGTGACTTTTGGAATAGGTCATATTATTAATTTATTTAATGGATCTAATGTGGATTTAATTAATAATCTATTACAAGTTGTATATGCTATAGGAGCAGGATTCATGTTTGTAATGATCTATTTAAAAAGTGATAGTTTAATTGTTTGTATAGTGACTCATGGATTATTTAATGCTTTAAGTGCATTTGCTATATCGACTAATAATATTAAAATTAATATTATTGAAAGTTTAGTGATTGCTTTAATATCTGTAGGTTATGGAATTTATTTATTAATTAGTTTAAAAAAGAAAAATAATGTAGTTTAATTAAAATATAAAGGAGATCAATATTATGAAATTTAATACACTTGATGAATTTTTACACTATTATATAGACTTAAATTATCGTTATGATATTTTATATTTTAACGATAATGAGCTATATAAAGATTTATTTGAATATGCTTATGCAAGAAAAGCAAATGTTGTATATCAAAACTTATTAGGATATTTATATAAATATGGAGAAGGTGTAGAAAAGAATTTATCTTCTTCTTTTGAATGGTTTTATAAAGCTGCGACTAATGGGCATGGTTATTCAATGTATGAACTTGGATTAATGTATGAAAAAGGTAGTGGAATTCAACAAGATTTAAATCAGGCATTATTTTGGTATACTAAGGCTAGTGATTTGGGAGTAGATGCTGCTTTAAATAATTTAGCATTTTTATATGATCGAGGTATTGGTTGTAAAGAAAATCCTGAATATGCTTTTGAATTATATTTAAAAGCAGCAGAAAAAGGAAATAGTGCTGCTATTACTAATGTCGCTTTGTGCTATAGAAAAGGTAGAGGAGTTAAGTTAGATTATAATCAAGCTCTCTCTTGGTATCAATTAGGAGCAAATAATGGAGATAAAGTTGCTCTAAATTCTTTAGGATTTATGTATGAAAATGGCTATGGATGTGAAAAAAATGTTGATAAGGCATTTGATTATTATCTTCAGGCTGCTAATAAAGGCTTGGCAACTGCAATGACTAATGTTGGATTCTTCTATGATCGTGGTATTAGTGTTGCTCAAGATTTTAAACAAGCATTGTATTGGTATGAACTAGCAGCAGAAAAAGGGGACAAATACGCGATGAGAAATGTTGGTTTATTCTATAAAGATGGGATTGGAACTTCCATCAATTTAGAAAAAGCATTTTATTGGTTTAGAAAAGCTGCCGAAGCAGGTCATCGTACTGCGATGGTTCATCTTGGATATATGTATGAAAAGGGTAGTGGGGTTACTCAAAACTATAATTTAGCACTTGAATGGTATTTAAAGGCTGCTAAATTAGGTGATGCTGTTGCTTTAAGTAATATTGGTGTTTATTATGAAAATGGATATGGTGTTGAGAAAAATGAAACTATTGCAGTTTCTTATTATCGTCAAGCTGCTGATAAAGGTGAAGGTGTAGGTTATTATAATCTAGGAGTCTGTTATAAAAACGGTATTGGTGTAGAAAAAAATTATTCTTCAGCACTACTATATTTACAAAAAGCGATTGAAAAGAAATATCCTAGCGCTCAAAAAGTTTATGATGATTTGAAAAAAATGATATCTTAGATAAAAAAAATAATGTCTATTTGATGTAGACATTATTTTTAGTTATTAGTCTTTTTGTGCGTTATCTAATAATTCATTATAAGTTTTAAATACTGCATCGATAATTTCATCGTCTAATACGATTTCAAATTTATCTTGTCCATTTTCTCCTCTTGATACTTTAAATACTAAAGCTTCATCATCGTTCATTCCTTCGATTAATTCTTCTGGTTGAAGAATTGCATAGAAATTACCTTTATGTGCAATACCTGCGATTTCGATAAATCTAATTTCTTCACCATCTGCAGTTAGTAGTGTAACAATATCATCATCAGCAAATTCTGATTCATCTAATTCTGGGATTTCATTAATTGGGTTTTCTAACATATTATCATTCTCCTTTTTCTTATTACTTTAATAATATATTAAAATGATAGAAATTGTAATAATTAATTATGTATAATTTTAATAGGTGTTTAAAATGAAAGTGAAATTGATTAAATTAACTAAAGAATATTATCTTCAATTAAAAGAAATGATTGATGAATGGAAAGAGGATATTAAGAAAAATAATACTAATCATTCTCCTTGGGCAATATTTAAAAATGATTATAAGGACTTTGATTATTATTTAGATAATCTTGAACACAAAGAAACTAGAGAAGGGAAAGTTCCTGATTCAGTTTTCTTTCTTTTAGATGAAGAAAGAAATATTCTTTTAGGGGCAGTCAATATAAGACATTACTTAAATGATTATCTTTTGAAGTATGCTGGTCATATTGGTGATGGAATTAGACCTAGTGAAAGAAGAAAAGGATATGCGACTAAAATGATTTCTTTAGCACTTCAAGAATGTGAAAAACTAGGTATTGAAAAAGTATTAATGGTTTGTGATAAAGATAATATCGGTTCTAGAAAATCAATTATTAATAATGGTGGAGTTCTAGAAAATGAGTTTGTAGATGAAAAAGGAAAGATCAATCAAAGATATTGGATCAACGTTAAGTAAGGAGAACAGTATGAAATTATATACTATAGTAGAAGATAAAGAAGTTTTAATAACTTCATGTAATAATAATTTAAAGGTAGGATTAAAAGAATATTCTTATAAAGAATATTTATCTTTTATAGAAGAAGTTAAAAAATATTATCTACATGAATATCATTATTGGTATACAACTGATATGAGTGATAGAGATGAAGGATCAAATGTAGAAAAATATACAATCAATCATTCTAATATGGTTATTAGAGATAATAAGGTATATGGAGTATTAGTTAAAACTGGTAATAATTATCCTAAGTATTATATTTGTACATTTGAAAAAGGGGAATATTATATAGATTTAGCAGGAGGATATAATAAAAATTCATTCTCTTGGACTATAAAAGAAAATCCATATGTTATTAATGATTATTTAATTATTCGTGAATATATATCATATAGTTTATATGAAAAAAATAATAAAAAGGTTTTATCTATTTATCGAAGAGAAGTAATAGGATTATTTAAAGAAGATGCTATCTTTGAAAATGATCTATTAATTGGATTTAAAAAGGATGATCAACAATTTATTATCTCTGATCCATCTACTTATCAAAATATTAAAACAAATAATGATTATGGAAATGATAATTATAATATTGATACATTAGTTAAAGTTGATGAAGAATTCTTAAATAATAATATTTTTGATGTTTCTTATGAAGATTTTAGAAATGGAAATTATCAATTATTTACAAAAGTTAGTAATGAATAATTTTAGGTATTTGCATTTTTTCATTTTTTATTTATAATTATATTAAAGATAAAGGAAGTAAAGGAGTAAATTATAATATGGCAGACGCAAAAACTTGTTATCATGTATCTAAAAGGGAAAACGATGGAAGAGAATGGAAAGTATTCATTCAAGGTTCTACAAAAGTAATTAAATTATTCCCAACTCAAGCTGAAGCATTAGAATACGCTAAACAATTATGCAAAAATAAAAATGATGGTAGTTATGTAATGTTACATGGCTTAGATGGAAAAATTAGAAAGTATTAATTTTTATGAGTAGTTTATTAACTACTCTTTTTTAATAGTAATATATAATTTATCTATTATGTTTGAATTAAAAAAAGCGTATCAATATTTAGATACGCTTTTAAGGTTATATGTTGAGTTTTTGACTAAAAACCTATGTTATTTTAAGTAAGCAGTTGATCCACCAATTCTACTTAATGTACCAGTTGTTGTATTTTGTAATACATATACTCTTAAGTTTCCTTGTCCAATAGAGCTAACACTTAATGTTCCATTTGAAACATTTTTAATGTCTCCTGTAACAACATCGACATATTTACCATTTGGAATATTAGAGAATGTTGCGGAATTAGATATAGAAACTAAAGCAAGAGAATCGATACTGGAATCTGTATATCTTCTAATAAATGCCATTTCACCATTTACATTATTAGTAGTGTATTGACCTAATGATAAAGCAGGTACTGCTTGTCTAATTTTATTTAGTTTAATTAAGTGTTGAGAAAGAGTTGAACTTAATGTGGTATTAACTGTTCCTGAAGCAGAGTAATCACCAAATCCAGTAGCAGTTACTGAACCTTCTAAATGATCACCATAATACGCTCTACCTGTTTCACTTAACTTTAAGTTTGGACCTTGGTCGATTACTTTACCTTTTTGGAATTCGATTTCAGAACCATAGTAGATACATGGAATTCCTCTAAATGTGAACATTAAGTTCATATTTTCTGCCCATGATCTAGTACCCATATTGTATCTTACTGTTGAAATACCATCTGGACCATAGTCATGTGAATCTACATAAGTTACGTTGTAAGTAGCATCGTTATAATATTGATCTGTAGATTTTGCTAAATTGAATGCGTCTCTAGCGTATTGGAAATTCCAATGCATTGGGAAGTCAATGACACCTACTCCATTAGATGCACTATAATCTGGAGCATGATAAGTAACACCATTTAATTTTGCATTTGTTGAAGTCCTTTCATTATTTACTTCGTTATTGTCGTTATATGCTTTTTCGATGCTTGATAAGTTAGTTTCAGTATCACCCCAAGGGTATTCTTTTTCTTCTTTCCAAGTATAGAAAGGAGCAGATAAAGCAGGAATGTTTCTATTCCAAACTTCTCTAACTCTAGTACATACTTCACCAAACATAAAGAAGTTAGTGTTACCACATTTATTAGCAAATTCATATAAAGCAGGGAAGATATAATTATTTAGTGTTAATCGAGAAATATGTTTCATAGTATCAATTCTAAATGCATCGACACCCATTTTAATAAATTCACCATAAGATTTTACAATATATTCTGCGACTACTGGATTTTCAGTATTTAAATCTACACAATCTCCAGCGATTTGAGCGACTTGATCACCAAATGTATCCCAAGAGAAGTTGCCATAATGATGATAAATATAATTAGGATCTGAACCATCATTTCTTGTATTCTTCATAGCAGCAATTCTAGCGTCATATTGTTCTCCTGAATCTAAACTATTGTAGTTAGAAGGAAGTGGTGATTCTTTTACTAGTTTGACACAATTAAATGAACCTAAGTCGCCTACTTTTTCAAACATTGGGAAGATGTTTCCTTCTCCAAAGTTTCCTGTATGATTAAATACTACGTCAAGAATAATTTTCATATCTCTTTTATGAGCTTCGTTAATTACTGTTTGGAAAGATACATCTTCTGAAAGATATCTAGGGTCAACTTTTTGGAAGTTTAATGCGTGGTAACCATGGTAGTCATAACCAGAGCAGTTTTCAACTACAGGAGTAATCCAAATAGAAGTAAAGCCTAAGGCTTTAATATAATCCATTTTTTCAATTAACCCTTTGAAGTCTCCTCTCCAAGCTGGATCCGAATCTGGATTTGATCCATCCCAACAATGGACGTTATTTGAAGAGTCTCCATCATAGAATCTAGTAGTAATTGCAAAATAGATAGATTCTTGTCTAAAGTCTTTTCTTGAACCATTATATTTATTAATAGTTTTCCAATAAGAAGAATCATATTCATTCCAGAATTTAAATTCTTTCCATGAGTCAGCTTGATAAGATGGGATTGATGGTACTTGTCCAGTTCCACCACTAGAATCTTCTTCTCCAGGAGGTACCATATGTAATCCTCCATCATAATACCAATAATAACCTTCTTTACTAATTGTTAAGTCTGCGGTTTGATCTTGATTACTACCAGTATTGAAGATAACATTTAATTCTGTATAACCAGGGAAGTCATATGTTTTCCATTCTGAATCATAATTCTTTAGAGTTGTTCCAGGCCATTTAGAACATAATTCATTGACGCCTGTGTTAGTATTTATCCATGCATATACATGAGTATAATTACTAGGAGCAAATACTTGTACATAACTAATTGGAGGTAAAGAATCAAAAATTGATTCTTCTGAACTAGTATTATCGCTTGATGCTTCAGAGCTTGATTCACTAGATGAATGAGATTCACTAGAAGAACTACTTGAGCTATTTTCACTAGAAGAACTATTTTCTACTTCAAAAGAAGTAGAAGAAGATGGTTCATTAGAAGAATTATTAATGCTTGATGAATGTTCTACTTGACATGAAGTTAGTAGAAGAGTAACAAGAAGTAACTTAATAAAATTTTTATTCATAAAAATATCTCCTTTTCTTGGTTTTATTTTAATATAAAATAATTATTTTATAAAGAATTAATTAGTTGAAACGTTAGTAAAAAATACAATAATTTGTTATAATATAAATAGTAAAAATTACTAGTAGATATATAATAAGTAAAAAATATTTACAAACAAAAAGACTTATTGTATAATTTAGATGAAAGGAGAATAAGTCTTAAATATTTTTATTATTTTTTGAGTAGTTCTTGTTTTACAATTGTTAATATATTGATTAATTTTTTTCGATTCTTATTTGAAAGGCCACTGAATAATTCATTAATTTCATCATCGTAAACACGAGTTTGAAAATTATTAATTATATTAATAATTTCATCATATTCATCATCTTGTGGTAGTGTATTGCCAACTAAAAAATCTAATCTAACATTAAAAAAATTGGAAAGTTTAATTAGATTATTGATTGAAGGTTCGGATCTTCCTGTCTCCCAATCTGAAATTGTGTAAGGTTTAACTCCGATTTTATCTGCTAGTGATTTAATTGATAAATTTTTTTCTTCTCTACATGCTTTTAATGTTTCGTTAAATTTCATATTTTACCTCTTTTTGTAATAATTACTAAATAAATTATAATATATATTTAAGATGAAAAATAGTTAAAATGAAAATTTTATTGACAAAAGATGAAATTGATACTCTGAACGAAGAATTATTTGATGCTTTATTTTTAATTAGGAGTGGAATTAACTTCATTGACATGTATTTTGAAACCAAAGAAGAAAGATTAAGGTATGTATATGGTAGTGTTGTTACTGGGATGATAAAAAAGGGAAAAAGAGAATATGACGTTTCACAATTAAAGTCAAGTAATATGTATTCTCAAATTTATGATATTAGATTATCTTTAATTTATTATGAAAATGATTATGAAAAATTTAAAAGAGATAGATATTTGTCTGGGAAAATTAATATTTTAAATTATTCCAAATTGGTACTAGAAGATGGGAACTATTTTTTAAATTTGGATATCGACTATGCAATGAGTTTGAAGTATATTTTAGAATTATATATTGGGTGTTTATTAAAAAATAAAAAGAAATTTATCAAATTATTTAGGTCTTTTTATGAGTTTGATGTGAATCAAGAAAATTTTGAAGAGTATTTAAATATTTATTTGAATATCTTAGGCGAATATAAATATAGAAAAAAACTTATAAAATATAAAAAAATATTAAAAAAGATAAAACAAATAATGAGCTCTGAGGAAGTGGAAAGTGAAATAAATGAAAGAATCAAAATATTTACAAATGAGGTTTCTACTTTTGTTAAAGTAGAATTATTACATCAAAAATGGCTTCTAGGGAAAAGAGTAGATGAAGAAAATGGAGCCACATTAAATATCAAATGTAGCGATGAGATTTATTCTAGAATTGCTAAAGAGGCTATTTATTATATGGGAAGAGGATTTGGAAAGAAGAACATCAAGTTGATGCATAGATTTTACTTATTTTTTCCAAATTGGGACTCAATAAATAAGGATTTGTTATGGGAACATTATAAAGAATTATTAAAAGTGAAAGATGATAAGTTGAGAACCTATTATTTGAATTATGTAATTAAAAATAATTTAAGTGTTGATGAATTAAAAAAAATAATTAATGAAAAGAAAATCTTAAAGAGGGGAAGTTAAAAATGATTTATATTACTGGGGACACACATGGTTTGATTGATTTTGAAAAATTAAATTATTTTAATTCAGGTTATTATTCTAAAAAAGATGTATTAATTATTTTAGGTGATGCAGGAATAGTTTGGAGTAGAGAAACATTAGATGATTATATTAGAAAATTTAACTTTCTAGGGATAACTGTTATTTACATCGATGGTAATCATGAAAATTTTCATTTATTAGAATGTTTTCCAATCGTAGAACGATTTGGGGCAAAAATGCATTATTTAGATAATAATGTTTATCACGTATTACGTGGAGAAATAATGACTATTAATGATTTGAAGTTTTTATGTATTGGTGGAGCAATATCAATAGACAAAAAATATAGAAAGATAGGTTTATCTTATTGGCCAGAAGAAGAAATAATGGATGAAGATATTAATAATGCAATTTCGAATTTAAAGAAAGTTAATTTCAAAGTGGATTATGTGTTAACACATTGTTGTGATAGTAAAACTGTTTCTAATGAATTTGGATATACACCAGATATTTGCAACGCAAAATTAAATTTTATAGATAAATTGGTAGATTACAAGTATTGGTATTTTGGTCATTATCATGTAGATAGAATAATTGATAATAAGAAAAGATGCTTCTATGATAATATTCTAGAAATAAAAAAAGAATATAGAGGAAATAAAAATAAAAAATATAATAGTCCAGCATATTTTATAGAAGATATAAGACATTGTAAATATGTTAGTAACGCTCCATATTTATATAGTAAGTTTAACTATAATACGAAGATTGTTGAGGAAGATTTACCAGAATGGTATGTACATGGTAGATTCCATAAAAGATGGGGATACATTTCATCTAAAGGTATCGTAAATATAAAATATTATCCAAATATGTGGATAAATCATTATTTAAGAGATGATGATTTGAAAATCATATATGATGACGGATTTAAAATTCATGTAGATGGTTATGATATTGTGGAAATGATATTAGCAATAGAAAAATATAATAATGTTGATCTAACTTATTTAAAGAAAAAAGTAAATTTTAAGGCCGCCTTTTATAATTATTACCATAAGGAAGATTTGGATTTTGAAGAGGTGAGTAATGCTTTTAAAGAAGTTAGTAATGATAAAGAAATTGAAGAAAAGATTATGGAATTAATTCATAAAGTAAATGAAAAAGAAAAGTATTTACCTAATGCTGCTGAATATGTAATGGATAGTTATCTAAGTGATGAAATTTTTAAAAAAGAAACGGGATTTTATCAAAAAACTACTGATGAATTATATTCTTTATTAGAAATGGAAATTAAAAAAATGAAGGAGGAAAAAATATGGCGATATTCGTATTAAGTGATACTCATTTTGGGCATAAACGTGTATTAGATTTTGAAAGATTCGATTTTAAAACAATTGAAGAACATGATGAATTTATAATTAAAAAATGGAATTCTGTCGTTACTAAAAAAGACAAAGTATATCATCTTGGAGATGTGTTTTTTGGTAAAGGAGATTTTCAAAGAATCATACATAGACTTAATGGATATAAGATATTAGTTAGAGGAAATCATGATCAAAAAGGTGAAGAATATTTTAAAAGAATTGGATTTGACGAAGTATATAGTGTCCCTATTTATTTACAAAATAATATAGTTTTATCTCATGAGCCTTTGAAAGAAGCTTTAGATAATCCATATTTGATTAATATTCATGGTCATTTACATGGATCAACTCTTAAGCTTGATAATTATTTTTGTGTATCAATGGATCAAATTAATTATACTCCAATGAATTTAAAAAATATTATTAAACATGCTAATAAGGTATTAAAAAGTAGAAAAGAAAAATTTTTAAAAGAATGGTATGCAAAATATTATAATTTCTATATAGATAAAGGAATTCAATATAATGAAGATGGTAATGTTGATATAGAAAGAAGTTTATCTACTCAATATATAAAAATAGATTTATCTTATGATGAATTAGTACTTTTAAATGAAATAAGTGAATTTGTAACAAGAATATATTTGGGACAATTTTCACATTTAACTTCAGTTGGTAATTTATTTGATCAAAAAATGATAAAAGAAATTGAAAATATCTTAGCTGAGATTAAAGAAAAATATGATGGATTATCACTAGGAACAACAACAGGAATATATAGTCAAAATGCTCCTAATATGGCAAAGATATGTTATGATATTCACCAAAAATTAAGATATCAAATTTATCTTTCCAATAAAGATCGATTTGAGAATACAGTATATTCAAATAATTTCATAAAAGCGAGTAAAGAAAATAATGTATATGTAGATAGAAATGAAGGAAAGTTTATATTAAACGTCCCTTTAGATTTAGATAAAATTATTCCTAACATAATTGAAACATATCTATATTTCTACACGTGGGATAATAAAAGCATAGTTAAAATAATTACAAATTCATCCAAAAATGAAACCTATCTTTTAGAAAGAATTCTTCAATTACAAAATTATTTTGTATTTAAAAATGAAGAGTATATAGAGAAGATTAGAAAATTATTAGAAAAGTTCAATTGTTAATAAAATCAAAAAAATATTACTAAAAATGAGAAAAAAACTCAAAAACATGTATAATTTTTTTGAAATGTGATATTCTAGTATTAGAAAGAAGGTGTTTTATGTTATTAGAATTTAATATTAAAAACTATAAATCATTTGTTGAAAATTCGAAAATTAGTATGGTTGCATCTTCAATTAAAGAACATGGTTCAACATTAATTGAGGTTAATGGTACTAGTGTATTGCCTTTATGTGCAATCTTTGGTGCAAATGGATCTGGTAAGTCTAATTACATAGAGTCTTTTGATTTTTTTCGTAATTTGGTAATTGGTAAATATAATGATTTGATGTATTCGAAACCATATATTTTTGATACTATTTTAGTTAATTCCCCTACTGAATTTGAAATTTCAGTAGTCGATAAAAATGACAATAAAGAATATAGATATGGTTTTGTAATTTATAAAGATAAAATTGAAGAGGAATGGCTCTTTTCGAAAGTTTTTTCTAAAACTAGGAAATTGAAAGAAAGGTGTTTATTCTACCGTGAAAATGGTGAATACATTAAGACTGATATTTTGAACTCTAAAGAAAAGAAAGAGTTAGAATTTGTTAATTCATTATCATCTAACAAGGAATTACTTTTGACTAATATTTCTAAAAGGGGTAATGTAATGTTCTCTTTTGTATATACTTATTTGCTAGAGAAGTGTTATGTTATGAATTATTCTAATTCGAGTGAATGGGATATTGATTCTAATAAAATGCAAAATGTAATTAAGAGATTATATTTAGATAAATCATTGCAAGAAAATGTGAGTAATTTACTACATAATATAGATTCGTCTATAGTCAGAATTGAAATTAGAAAAGAATTAAATAAAAATTTTGAAGAAACTTATGTAATTGATTCTGTTCATTATGATAGTGAAGGTAACTATATTACTGTACCTTTTAATTTAGAGTCTTGTGGTAGTAAGAAAATGCTAATTTTCAGCGTGTTTATGATTGATTCTTTATCTAGAGGAGCAATATTATTTATAGATGAATTGGACTCTAAATTGCATCCTTTAATTTTAAGATATATTATTAATAATTATTCGAATAAGTCAGTTAATTCTACAGGAGCACAACTAGTATTTACTTCACATAACTTAATTTGTTTAGATTCAAGCGATTTAAGAAGAGATGAGATTTGGTTTGTTGAAAAGATTAATCAAAAGTCTAGTATTTTTTCTTTATATGATTTTAAAGAAGAAAATATTAGAAATGATTTGAGTTTTGGAAAAAACTATTTGAATGGTAGATTTGGAGCGATTCCTTTTATTGACGAATAAAATCAAAGATGTATGAAAAACAAATACATAAAATAGATAGGTATTATCCATCAAGTAAAACATGTTCTAGATGTAATAATACTTATGAAGTAAAAGATTCTAGAATATATCAATGTCCATATTGTTCTTTAAAGATAGATAGAGATTATAATGCATCTTTAAATATTTTACGTTATGGACAAAATCATAATTAAATAATCAAATATATCTAGGGTAGGAATTACCCGAAGTTACGCTTGTGGAGAGAATAGCCTTAGTTATTCTCTGAAGCAAGAATCTTGTGTCTTTAGATATGAGAGGTTCAAGAATTAGATGAGTAAAAAGTAAATTTTTATAGTAAAAATCCGCAAAAGCATTATTTTTGCGGACTTTTACTTTAATAATTATTTCTGGAATAATTAACAAATATTATTTCTAGATGTTATAATGATTTTAATAACAGGAGGACAATTGTATGATTGCTAGAGTTCAATATCAAGGAAAGACTTATTATTCTTATGTTTTTGCACATTTTGAGGTTTTTTATAGAAATCATTATGTAGTATATGATCCTATTGATAATAAATTTGATATGGTTCCAATATTTGGAGATAATGGTTATGGACATAGACAAGTTGGTTTAATTGATGAACGTGAGTCTGGTTTTATTCCTCAATGTGATTTAACTTTACAAAAGGGAATCGCAGAACATTTAGTTGGTTATCCTTGGATTATTAAAGATCCTGATTATTTAAGAAATATTGAATTAGGTAAAGAAGTTCCTGAAGAGTTTGTTAAAAAGGCTATAGAAATGAATTCTACTATAAATCCAGATAAATGGAATGAAGTTGTTACTGAAGATGATGTAGAAAATATGCTGAATCATACTGGTGGATTCCATGATCAATATTGGGTAGAGATTAAAGGTGTATCAGATGAAATAGATCCTTGGAAGAGTGCAAAAGTACAAATTAGATTTACTTCTCAAGGTCCTTTTGATGTTTTAGTAGAATTTGAAGATGGACTTTATCTTAATATTGGTTTTTATTCTTCTAATAGAATCTTTACTTCTACTGTTGTTATTGGTAAAGAACATATTTATTGGGTAAATGATGCTGAAGATGGATTAAAAGAAAGTGAAGTAAAAGATTATAAATATATTCAAGCTAAGAAACTTAGATGGAAGTTTATTTTAAAAGAAGAAAATGATTGGTAGATATTAATATTTGAGGTAAATATGCAAAAAAAGATTTTAATAATTGGTTCACTTATTATTTCATTAATTGGATGTGGTAATCCTATAAATAATGGACAGAGTGATAATATTAATCAAGATATTTATAAAGGTAGTAATTATGCCTTTTTTCCGTGTGAAAAAGAAGAGGTTAATTCTGAATCATTGACTAAATCTTATGAAGAATATTTAGAAAGTCTTTCTCTGGATTATTCTTCTACATTTGGTGAATATAAAATATTTAATCATATTTCTAAAGATGATAAGGAAAAGACTAATATTGATTTGTTTAGTGTGGAATATGAAACTATCTCTTTCTATTTTATAAAATATGAAGATTCAATGTATGAAATTTCTCCTTTTAGTTTAAGTAAAGAAAATAATAATTGTATCACTCATATTGGTATTTCAGATGTTAATAATGATGGCCATATTGAAATTTATTCTGCGGTAAATTGTTTTAAAAATCGAGGGGATTACTATTACTGTACTTCGTTTTTGAAAGTATATGATAGTAAGTTAAAAACTTATATTGCCGCTACTGATTATGATAATGTTAATTATTTTAAAGAGAATAATGAAGGTGTACTGTGTATTTATAATGCAGATGGTATTTTACCAATTGAAGACGATTTAAGTAATGGTGTGTTGGATAGTAAGTATTATTCTTTAGCAACAAATCTTTTTGATACACCAATTTTAAATACTTCTAAATATGAATTTGAAAATAAAAATATTACAAAAGAATGTAAACTATATAGTGTAGATATTACTATTAACGAAAATACAATTTATTTTCCTGTTTTGTTGGAAAAAGCTTATGTGATGCCTTGTTTTACAATTGATGTTAAAATGACTTATTTAGGAAAAACTTTTTCTTATACTAATCCTACGTTGTATTTGGATGGAGCAACTGTCATTTTTAAAAATGGAAGGAATGAGATATTTTATGAGCAATGGGGAGAATTGGATGCAGTTGCAGATTTTACTATTGAAACAGGGCAAGTTATAGAAAGAACTTATAAATATAATGAGAGTTTAAATTATCGTTTTGAAGAGGGTACATATGATATGGTTATTAACTATAAAAACGAGAAAAATAATATTGATCAATCTATAATTGTTTATAACTTTTTAAAAGTTTCTCGATAATAATTAATTTAGAATGCTTATTTAGAGTAGTGTAATTGAATATAAAAAGGCGTATAACAAAAATATGAAAATAAAAGATAGATTACAATCTTTAGTTATTTTAACTGAAGAAGAATTAAAGAATTATTTATATAGTGAATTACAAAGATATTATTCTTTAGATAGTATCTATCTTTTAGATGGAGGAATTGTAGTTAAAGGTAAAGATAAAGCTACTTTAGTTTCTCATATGGATATTCATCCTATTATTAATATTGATCATAAAGAAAAGAAATTATTATCTTTTTTAAATACTGTTTATTGTAAAACTGGTATTGGTGGAGATGATAGATGTGGAGTATTAGTAATTTTAGAATTATTAGATAGAGGTTATAGACCTAATATTATCTTTACTGAAAAAGAAGAAGTAGGTAGAGTAGGTGTTAGAAAGTTAATAGATAATCATTTAGATTTATTAATAGAAATTACTAAAGACTCTCCTTATCTAATGGGATTAGATAGAAAAGGTTTTAATGAAGTTGTATTTTATGGGTGTGGTAATAAAGAGTTTATTAACTTTTTAATAAATGAATATCATTTAGATTATAATGTTGGCTCATTTTCTGATGTATCAAATTTAGGACCTTCTTTAAATAAAGCGATATGTAATATATCAGTATGTTATTATAGTGCGCATTCAGAAAACGAATATGTTAATTTAAAGAAACTTAAGTCTATGATTGATAAAATAGAGGGAATGGTTAAAGATTGTAATAGTATTAAAAATTATAGTTATTAAGATAAGTGCATATTAATGCACTTTTTTGGTGAAAACTTAAATTTGGCATATAAAAAAATAAATATAAACTAGAACTTTTCTTATTTACTTGCGTATTAAATATATAGGAGGAATTAAAATACACTTGTTAATAAAATTAAAATTACATATAATAATATTGTAATACATTGTAATACAAAGGAGGTAAGTATGACTATATCATTAAGATTAAGTGAACAAGATGCTTTATTAATTAAAAAGTATGCTGAAATAAATGGATTATCAATATCTGAATTAGTAAGACAAGCAGTATTAGAAAAGATTGAGAATGAGTTTGATATTAAAGCTTATAAAGATGCGATGAACCAATTAAAAGAAGATAATACAACTTATTCTTTATCTGAAGTAGAAAAGAAATTAGGATTATGATTTATAAAGTAAGATTTACTAAACAAGCTTTGAAAACATTAGAAAAATTAGATAAACCTACTGCTGCACTTATTTTAGGATGGATTAAAAAGAATTTAGAAAATACAACTAATCCATTTATTCATGGGAAAGCATTACTAGGTGATTTAAAAGGAGCATGGAGATATCGTATTGGAGATTATAGATTGATATGTCACATTATTAATGAAGAATTAATTGTTTTAGTATTAAGAATAGGACATAGAAGAGATATTTATGATTTATAATTAGTAGTGCGGGAGCGCTACTTTTTTGTCATATAATTAAATTGACGAAAAAACAAATTTAAAACAGAACTTTTCTTATTTCTTGCGTATTAACTATATGTAAGGAGAATTTATTTGTGGTGAAAGAAAATAACAAAAAAGATATAAAAAAATTGGATGAAAGTAATGCAAAATATATGAAACGCATTGGAAATAATATGCTAATTAATAAATCTAGCATTTTATTAAAATTAATCTCAGAATGTACAGATTACGATTTTAAAGAGCAATTAGAAATTAAAAAGCCAAAAAGTTGGCTTAAAACAGTATCTGCTTTTAGTAACGGATTAGGTGGTACTTTATTTTTCGGGGTTTCAGATAATAAAGAATTGGTAGGTATTAGTAATCCTCAATATGTGTGTGAAAAGATATCTGAATTAATAAATTCTAGAATTTCTCCAGTACCTACTTATATATTGGAGCCATATATTGAAAACAACTTAGTTTTTTTAATATTAAAAGTCTTTTCGGGTTTATCGACTCCATATTATTATTGTGCTGATGGGATTAGAGAAGTATATTATAGAAGTGGAAATCAAAGTATTAGTGCGCCTAGATACATTTTAGAGGAGCTAATTTTGAAAGGTCAGAGTAAAACATATGATTCAATAATCACAACTAAAATGAAGAATGATTATTCTTTTTCTTATTTAGAAGCTACATTTCTTGAAGAAACTCATACTAGATTTACAGAAAATGATTTTATTTCGTTTTCATTGATGAATAAGGAAGGTAACTTAACTAACGCGGGCGTATTAATGGCAGATCAAAATATTTATAGACATAATAGAATCTTTTGTACTAGATGGAATGGTATTGATAAAACATCATTAGAAGAGGCATCTAATGATGCGGAATATAGTGGAAGCATAGTAAGGATATTAGATTCTGCGTTAAATTTTATAAAACTAAATAATAAAAAGAAATGGAAAAAGGGGCCTAAGGGTAGAATTGAAATGCCGGATTATGATGATATAGCCATTCGTGAAACGATTGTAAATGCGGTTATTCATCGTCAATATACTATAGTCGGATCTGAAGTTACGGTAGATATTTATGATGATAGAATTGTAGTGACTTCTCCAGGAGGTATGGTTTCTGGAATGATGATTGATACTATTCCTAATATTAAAATTCCATCTTTTAGAAGAAATCCAATATTAGCAGATATTTTTGCAAGAATGAATTATATGGATAGACGTGGGAGTGGATTAGATAAAATAAGAGATAGAACAAACGTTTTATTTAATGATGATAAGGAACATGTAGAGTTCCACGCAAATGAAACACATTTTAGTGTCACTCTATATAATTCTAATTATATAAAGAATGAGAGAATTGCACCAGAAATTGCACCAGAAATTGCACCAGAAATTGCACCAGAAATTGCACCAGAAATAGTCCATGAAATAAAAATGAATCCATCAATTACAATAAAAGCACTATCAAAAAAGTTGAAAAAAAGCGAGAGAACTATAAAATATAGTATTAAAAAAATGAGAGAAAACGGAATTATTTATCGTGAGGGTTCACAAAAAAAAGGCAAATGGATTATTAATTCTTTTGATTTCTTATAGCTTTTATATATTGTGAAATAAAAATTATAAAAAAGTACAATGAAAAAGATGTTAACATTTCTATGGTTTTAGCATATTTAAGCATTGGAAAATGATAGTCATGAAAGAACGGAAAGGTAATAAAAAAGATGATTATGTAACAAAAAATCATAAAATGTTATCTAATGAATTCTTAAATTTTAGAACTTGCAATAAATGAAAATAGTGTTATAATAAAAATGTTCAAAAATTTTCTTTGAACGTTTCTTATTTTATTTACAACTGATTTAACGTCTTATATGACGCTTTTCTGTTGTGGATAGAATATAGAAAAGGGGAAAATTATGAACACAAGAATATTTGTATTAAAAGCAAGAGCGTCATTAGGAATGACAGCAGAACAATTTAGTGAATTACTAGATTGTGCTCCTAGATCGGTTTATCGATGGGAAGCAGGAACATCAATTCCAAGTGGAGATATTGTATTATCAATTATAAAATTATGTAAGGATAAGGAAATCGAAATTAAGGTTCTGTAGAATCTGATGGGGTTTTATGGGGTCGACAAAATAAAAAACTGTAGAATCTAATGGGGTCTACAAT
>SVBA01000006.1 GCA_015059095.1 Erysipelotrichaceae bacterium | reverse complement strand
GAAATCCTTGTAGAGTAATTAAAGAAATTAAATAAAAAAGAGGAAATAGGTTCCTCTTTTATTTTGAAAAATAATGGTTCTATAAATAATTCGTCGGTTTAAAAATAAGCTCTCAAAAATTAGTCGGGTATAAAACCGATTAAACTTTGAGAGTTTTTTGTTATGCTTTTATTGTGTGTACAGTATTCAGGAAAGGATTAACAAATATGTATGAATATGAATATAATACACTCGGTATAAATAAAGATAAATTTGAAATTATAAGTATAGTTGAAACTCTTCAACAAGTAGATATTTTTATTGTTAAAAGAAAAAAAGGATTTAATGTTTGTCCTTACTGTGGTTCTACTATTAACCATTTGAATAAATATAGAGAAAAAGTACTCAAACACGCTAGATTCACTAATCTTAATTGTTTAATTCATTTAAAACAAAGAGTGTTACAATGTAATGATTGTTTTAAATATTTTACAGAAAAAAATAACTTCTCTTCTAAATATTTCCAATTAACCAATGAAACAGTTATCTATATATTAGATGAATTAAAGAAAACTCAATCTTTTAAAGATGTCGCGGATAGATGTAACATTACTACTCAATCTGTAATAAATGTTTTTGAAAAATATGTTAATTGTCCTAGAGGTAAATTACCTGAAATCTTATGTATTGATGAATTTAAATACTCTAAATTAGATAAATATAAATATGCTTGTGTTCTTCTTGATCATAACTCTAGAGAAATTATTGATGTTATTCAATCTAGACGTCTAGACTTCTTAGAATCCTACTTTAATAATATTCCTCAAGAAGAAAAAAAACACGTCAGATACTTAGTATCTGACATGTACGATGGATATAAACATCTCGCGGGTAGACAACTTCCTAATGCTACTTTTATTGTAGATGCCTTCCATTATATTAGATACGTTATGGATGCTTTTAACTCAGTCCGTATTCGTATCCAAAAACATTATAACACAACTTCTTTACAATATTATCTACTCAAAAAATATTGGAAAAATTTATCTAAATGTTCTTTAGATATCTCAACTAAAGAATTCTATAGTAAGAAATTAGATAGATTAGTCACTATTCATGAAATAACTAAAATGGCTTGTAATGTAGATCCTTCAATTAAAGAAGCTTATTTACTTAAAGATAACTTTTTAAAAGATATTAGAAAAACTACTCAATTTGATTCTGAAATAAAAATAACCTTTTATATAAATGCCTTTAAAAGTTCTACCCTTCCAGAATTTAATAAACTTGCTTCACTATTTGAAAACTGGAAACAACCTATTATTAATTCATTTATTAGAGATTACAACAATAAGAGATACTCTAATGGTGTTATTGAAGGTATGAATTCTAGAATTAAAACCATTAAAAAGGTATCTTATGGATACTCTAATTTCTTTCATTTTAGAAATAGAATTATGTATATAGTTAATGATAAAACTTATATTTCTAATACTCCCAAACAAAGTCTAAACTTCTATAGAAAAAGAAGAAAATAATTAATAAATTTAGTACTGTACACACATAAAAAGGATATCAGATCGAACGAGCCTGATATCCTTTGTCTTACCGACTAATTTTTGATAGTTCTTTCCGACGATTCTTTGACAGTTTTTTGTTGGACCGACGCTAAACCGACGAATTATTTATAGAACCAAAATAATGGAGTTTTTCGCTTAAAATAGAATACTTAGAGTAAAAGTAGTATCTGTAATATCATAATCTAAAATAAGCTTGTTTTTCTTACAGAATGAAGCAATTGATTGAGTGCCAATTCCATGGTCTTGTTTTAAACTTGTTGGAATATTGTTTTTATCTAAAGTGATATTTCCATCGTAATTGTTCTTTATTTGTAATACTAAGTTATCATTAGTATTGATAAACTTAAAGTCAATAAGTTTATTAGATTTTAATTTTTCTGATGCATTAATCGCATTATCGAAACAGTTAGAAATTAGAATTGCTAAATCAGAACTCTTTAATTTAAGTGCTTTATCAATATTTTTAATTCTTAATTTTAATCCAATATTTTTTTGTTTACATAAGTTTTTATAATAACCAATAATCGCATTGATTATAGGATCGTGACAATATTTAATAATTTTAGCTTGATCAATTTGTTTTGTTTGAGAATTAATGATTTCTAAAGCTTCATCGTATTGTTTATTTTGTATTAGTGTAGAAGCAGTGATTAAGACGTGTTTTAAATCATGTCTCATGATTGTTACTTCTTTTTCTCTAGATTCAATCATTGAATATTGTTTAAGCATGGATTCTAATTGCTTATCTACTAATTCTTTGTTGTTTGCCTTTATATATGTGTTACGATAATTTTTTAGTAATAATGAGAAACATGACAACGAAATAATATATACAGAAATAATTGCGACTCCAAAGATTTCAAGTCTTAATACTCTTTGAGTTGTGTCTGAAATTAGGAATCTATATAGATAGAATTCAACTAAGATAAAGATTGAATATACACCAAGAAGAATTAAAAATTTTGGAATTAATTTTTCAATTTCATCGTGGAATGGATTATAGAATTTTTGTAAATATAATGTAATAAATGGAATAAATAGTATATAAACAAAATATTGTATATAAGGAATTTTTATATAAATACCGACAATGTTAGTTAATAAGATTATCATATAGAATGAGACATATGCTGCTATCATTGAAACAATTAAAGAAATACCTTTTCTCTTTGCTAAGAATATAGTTAATATAAATTCCGGAATAAAGAAAATAAATTCAGATAATGCGTCAAAAGTTGAAAATTTTACGTTTTTGTATATTATAACGTCTAATCCTAATAGTACTAAAAGGAAAGGAATAACAATTAACACTGTTCTTCTTTTTGAATATTTTAATCCGGATGCTGATAAAAATGTAATCATACTAAAAACTATTAATATGAATGAAGGAAGTAAAATTAATAAATCTTTTAAAGTCATACTACTCTCCTAACAAAAACTTAATGTAAGCTTTTTTTACTTCTTGATAAGAAGTTTTAGAAATTGGAATAATTGTTTCGTCTTTTAATACAAAAGCTTTTTCATTAATTGCTTTAATATAATTCATGTTTACAATAAATGATGCATGACAATTTATAAAATTGAGTTGTTTATAATCAAAAGGAATTGATTCTATAAATTTTGATCTTAAGCTTGTTGTATCGATAGTATCTCCATCTTTTTTATGGAATACAATACGTCTATTTAATGATTCAATATAACTAATGTCTTTAATATCAACAGTGATAATTGAATGATCTTTTGTTTTGATTTGGAATGCAGTTTGTAATGAAACTTTCATTTCTTTTACAATGTTTTCAATACATTCGAAAACCTTCTTTTTATTTAATGGTTTTAATAGATAATCAAAGGCTCTTACACCAAATGCATCAATGGCAAATTCTTTACTGGTTGTAGTAAAAACAATGACTGCATCAGGACAATATCTTTTTATAATAGCAGCTAAATCGACGCCATTATAGTCACCCATTACGATGTCCAAAAAGAATATTTTATATTCTTCAGGTCTCATTTTTACTTTATTTAGAAGTAAAACAGGATCAGAGTTAGATTCTATTTCAATAGGGAAATTATTCTTTTTTGCATAGGATTCAAGAATATTGGTAATTAAAACTAGATCAGACTTAGTATCATCACATAAAGTAATTTTCATAATGTAAACTCCTTTCCTTGGGACTATTATAGCATAATTAAAAAATAAATGAATATACTTTTAGTAAGACAAAAATTAGAAAAAACAGGAAACATAATAATAAATTTTCACAAAAAAATACTATTTTTTCACAAATTACGACAAAATATTTTTCGTTGATATAATTATTTTGCTTAAGATTTTAATCTTAGGGGAAGATTTTTGGAGGATGTATTATGAAAAAGAAATCTTTAGCTACTTTGATTAGCGGTTTATTAGCAGTAAGTTTAGTAGGCGTTGGTTTTGCATCGTGGGTAATCATTCAAGGTGCTTCTGAACAAAAAGAAGGTTCTGTAAATGTAGAAACAATTACAAAAACAAATATTTCTATTGAAGCAAATTGGGCAGATAATGATGAAGATTATACTTGTGAAAAATTAACAGAAGAGCAAAAAGGAATGAAAAACGAAGATGAAGAGGCACTATATACTGAAGCAGTTGATGCAGATGATTCTCAATTAAGTTTTGGTTCTTCTAGCCAAGATGCTTCTGGTTGGTTAAGAAATACAAGTGGAAAAATTGAAAGAAAATCATTGAAATTAAATGTTGCTATTGGCGGAAATGATTCAGTAACTTCATATGTTTTAACTTTTTCTGTTTCAAATCCAGCTGCTTATAAAGCAGCGGTTGATGCAGGATATATTACTGGTATTATGTTAGATGGCACAGCTATTCCAACTGAATCAGTAGCTGGAAATGAAACTACACCTGCAGTTACAGCTGGTACTTTAGTTGTTACTTCTGATTCTGCTCCTGCAACAGAAACTTACATAATTAGTTATGAATGGGGCGATACTTTTGGTGGTCAAAACCCATACGCTTATTATAATGGTATGAGTATCTCAAGTAAGATTGGCACTGGAGAAGATGCTCCTACAGCAGATGCACACGCTATGGAACATATCCAAGAATTATATGACACATTAAGTGGATTAACATTTAGTTTAACTATTGAAGCAGAATAGTTGATTATTTTTGGAAAGGAAGAAAATTATGAAATTAACAAAAAGATCATATAATAGACGTATTTATGTGTTCGGTATTGTTATGTTCTTATCTATCGCTTTAATGTCAACAGGTTTTGCAACTTGGGTAATGTCTCAAAATGCGAATAAAGATGGTGAAGGTAATATTCAAGTAGGAACTATTACAGATGGATCCATTGCATTCAAAGGAGATATATCAATTTCTGATACATTTAGATTTGATCCTGCTTTAGGTGATAGTGATGGTCACATAGTTCATAGAGCACCAGAACAAGTTGGTGAAGAACCAGTTGATCCAAAATTAACAGCAGAGAATCTAAAAGTTACAATTTCTGGAACGGTAACTCCAAAGGAATATTTTAAAGAATTAACTGTTAAAATTGAAAAAGACGACATTCCAGCTGGTGTTATTGCAGCAGCAGATGCGGGGTACATTACATTACCAACATGTTATGATAATCCGGTTGTTTTAACCGAAGCAAGTCCTGAAATTAGTATTCAAGAAAGTGATGTGAATTTCTCATATACTGTAGAATTTGGTTGGGGAAGCGTTTTTGGAAATAAAAATCCAAGTTTATACTTGGATGATCCATTAACACCAAATCCAGAAACGGGCAAAGCTTATACTTTTGAAGAAAAAGAAGCTTTATTGGTTGAATTTAGAAGAACAATGTTTGATTTAGATGATACTGTTCCTGCAGAAGAAGTTATGAGTTATTTAGGTACTAACTTAGTTTATACTATTTCGTTAGTAGCAACAGCAAATATTTAAGGACGTAGATAAATATGAGTGAGATTGAAATTATTGGCCTAATTGTATCTATATTAGGTGTAGGTAGTTTCGCCACTCTATTTACTGTTTTGTATGCCTCATATTGTAAATCTGCTATTATTGAATATAAAACTGGAAAAAGAGATATTGAGATAATAGATGAAAAAATTCATGACAATTTACAACACGTAAAAAAGCATAGAAAAATTATTAAAACCATAAAATCCATAGGATTTTATGGTTTAATGGTTATTATAATACCTTTTTTTATAGTAGCACTCGTCAATAAATTCACAGGTCATGTAACAATGATTAATGATACTGGTATCTTAGTTGTTGCTACTGGATCAATGAGTGAAAAGCATGAAGTGAATGATTACTTGATTAAAAATAATCTTAATAACCAATTTAATGCATACGAAATAATTGTTATAGAAAAAGTTGATAGTGATAATGATCTTAAACCTTTTGATGTTATTTCGTATATAAATGACGAAGGGAAGAACGTTATCCACAGAATAGTAGAAATAAAACATACTTCTACAGGCATTCAATATGTAACTAGAGGCGATTCTAACAACGCGAATGATACGTATCATCCTACTTTGAAAGATATTCAAGGGAAATATACAGGACAACATATTCCATATATCGGCGTGTTTGTATTATTTATGCAATCTAATATTGGGGTGATTACAATCGTGTCTTTGATATATTGTTTACTTATGACAGATAGGTATTCAGCAAAGATAACAAAGGCTCAAGATGAGCGATTGAAAATTTTATCAGAAGTTATTGATTTTACTTCTGAGACACAAAAAGGCATTATGGAAGCTAAATATGTCGAAAATATTTATTATAGAGGGTTTATCTACACTTTTAATGAATTAGGCTTTATAGAAAAAAAAGAATTAGTAGATGGACCGTATTTAGAAGAATCTAATACTTCAATTATTAAAGTTATAGATGATGGACGAGAAAAGAAAATTGTCTCTAAAGAAGTAATAGATAAAAAAGAAGATGAAGTAAAGGGAGGGAAGTAGTATGGTTAAACCTTTTTTCACAAGAAAGAATTTAATTGTCATTGCACTATCGTTCTTTTATGCATTGGTAATAGTATTTACTGGTGTATGTATCGATGGTAATCATGCAATTATTTCAAAGAAAAATATTTTAAATGTAATTGCAACTAACTTAGGATTCCAAAGCGTTGCAGCAGGTATAGTAGGATTTGTTACATTACTGTTAATTGGAATTTATATTGTATTGACAGTAGCAGCGCTATGCTATGCTAGAAGATATGCAAAAGTAAACAAACTTAAAGTTTTTAGTGGGAAAATGATACTTATTTATGCTGCGATTGTAATTTTAAGTATTTTATTATCTTTAGGTTTAGGTATATTGATTACTGTTAATCGTCACGAAAACATTGGATTATTAATGCTATTTTTATCTCAAACTTTAGCTTTAGGATCTTTGGTTTATTTAGCAGTATTTGGTTTATTTGCTTTTGCTGCTATGCTAGTGATTAACTTTTTCTTCATTGACAAACCATTTAAATTCTGGGATAAAAATGAAGAAGTTAAAGTTGAAGAAGTGGATGATGTTGAAGTGGATGTTACTTCCTCATTTGATTTAGAAACTAAGGGTTCCGCTAGTGTAAATACTAGTGGTGGCGTAGTTAGTGCAACAGGTGGAGATGGAATATCTACTATCAAAAAGGTTGAAGAACTTGACGATAGAGAAAAAGTGTTCCCAGCGTTATTTAAAATGGATATTGAATATGGCGGATATTCTGTTGAGTCGGTTCCAAGTGATGATTTATCATTAGAGGAATTATGCGAAAGATTTAGAAACTATCTAGCAAAAGAAGAAAAGTTATATTTTGATATAGATACTATCAGGGTATTCATAAGTGCATTTGCAGCTTCTCATTTTATGATTCTTGAAGGTTTGTCAGGTACAGGTAAATCTTCTTTACCACGTTATTTTGCGAAATTTGTAAAAGCTAATTTGTTTTTTGTTCCAGTTCAAACAACTTGGAGAGATAAAACTAATGTAATTGGATATTTTAATGATTTCTCTAAAACATATTCAGAAACTGACTTTTTATTAAATCTTTATCACGCAAATTATAATCCTGATCAAATACATGTATTTGTATTAGATGAGATGAATATTTCTCGTGTAGAGTATTACTTTGCAGATTTCTTGTCTGTTCTTGAATATCCTGAAGAAGAATGGAAATTAAGATTAATGCAATTACCTCATAACTTTATTCCACCTGCAAGATTAGAAGATGGTTTAATTCAAATTCCAAATAACTCGTACTTCATTGGTACAGCAAATAAGGATGATTCAACATTCTCAATTGCAGATAAAGTTTATGACCGTGCGATTACGATAGATTTTGATTATCGTAATGAACCATTTGAAGTTAAAGGAAGTAGTGAACCTATTTCATTAAGTAAATCAAAGCTCCATAGTTTGTATAATGAAGCTCAAAATAAAATAGAAAACAAAATGACTAAAGAAGATTATAAGAAACTTGAATCTATAACTGATTTGATTTACGAACATTTTGATGTTACATTTGGTAACCGTATTTTAAATCAAATAGAAGTATTAGTTCCAACATTTATTGCTTGTGGTGGTAAAAAAGAAGATGTATTGGATTTCTTATTAACAAGAAAAGTTTTAGTTAAAATTGAAGGAAGATTTGAAGAATATGTTAAAGGTGCTTTAAAACAACTTTTAGGCGCATTAGAAAAAGCCTATGGTAAAGGTGTCTTTAAACGTTCAGAAAAAGCAATTAATCAAATGATTAAAAGGTTATAGTATATGAAAATCATTGAAGAAAGATATTTAAAAAGAGAAATTAGAAAATTAAATAAATATTCTAGAGAGAATAGAGTCTTTTTAGATTTCTTTTTTAATATCGATTTAGTGATGGATAAAACTTTGCAAGACTTATCGTTTAAATCGGATATTGACTTTTTCAATGAGATCTCGTTTATTTTAAATGTTATTGTATCTATTATTTCTCGCCCACACTTATTAAGTACTGGCGAAGAAATTGTTGTTAGATCTGAGCAAGCAAGTTACGTTTCACATGATATGTTTCAAAAAACGTTGAGGGATTCTTTGTTATGGAAAGAGAAACAGGGTCTTGATATGATTCCAGAACATGTTTATTATTATCAACAAATAGATGAACTAAAAATTTATGAAAATATTTTTATAGTTATGTTGATTAAGAAGATTGAACAAGAAATTAAAAAGTATAGTGATTTTTATGTTTCAACTATTCTTACATTTAACAATCAAGATAGTTTGTCTGTTAATCGTGATAATTCGGATTTAGCACTTCAAAAAATGAGAGTTTTAATTAATAAGATTAAACACATTAAAAATACTTATTTCTTTAAAGAAATTAATAGTAAAGTAAATACTAATTTAGGAATTATTCATCCTACTAACATTCTATTGAAAGATAGACTATATAATTATTGTTTTAAGTTTTATCGTAAAATGGTTACATATACCGATAAATATAGTCGTTTAAAAGATATTAGATCATTCTATTATGTTCAATTTATTAAGGTTATTAAAGAAATGGGTTTTATTCCAATTAACGGGGAAAACATTCGTTTAAAGGGAGTAAGAAAATTTGTAATACCTAAGGTTAGTTTTGAATCAAATGACTTTATTTTAACTATTCATCAAATTGATAAATACTTTGGATTAATTTTAGATGTAGAAAATAAAGGCGTTAGAACAAAAAAATTAAAAAAATCAAAACACTTACTATTATTTGATTCTAAACAAGATATATCAACAGTTGTCGTCGATGTAGACATTGAAGATTATGACACTGTGGAAATTTTAAATCTTTGGAATTTAGGTCTTGTTCATCAAGACATTAAGACACTATATTCTAATCCTGTTCCTGAAAAAGAAATGATGAAAGAATGGGTTGAATCTAAGATAAGAAAAGTTGTAGGTAGTAAAAAGATTTATTCTGTATATTGTCCATCTTGTAAATCTTTGAATATTGAAATCAATAAAGATGGAAAATATATTTGCGGACATTGTAAATCTAAATATACGTTCTATAAAGGAACTAATGGAGATACAATTTGGTTTAATAGATTAAGGAGGAAGTTTTAATGGTTGATAAAATTAATGATCTTAAAAATGAAGAAACTGTTGAAGTTGTTCCTGCGATTAAAATTGTTAATCTTCATAAGGCATATGGAAAAAAACAAGTTCTTAAAGGGTTAAATCTTGAAGTTTTTCCAGGAGAATTATTTGGATTTATTGGTAGGAATGGTATTGGTAAATCAACAACAATTGACTGTATGATTGGAATTAAAAGATTTCAAGAAGGAACTATTAAAATTAATGGATTTGATATCACAAAAGAACCTTTGCTTGCAAAAGCTTCTTATGGTTATGTTGCTAGTGAACCAACTTGTTATGATATTATGACAGGTTATGAATTCTTAGAATTTGTAGCGAGTATTTATCAATTAACTGAAAAGGAATTTAATACTAACTTTAAATACTTATGCACGAGATTGAAATTAGATTTAAATGAACTAACCAATGTAATTTCTGGTTATTCTCATGGTATGAAACAAAAATTGTGTTTAGCGGCAAGTTTATTACATAATCCAGATGTTTGGATTCTTGATGAACCAACGGTTGGATTAGATATTATCGCCACTGAAGAGTTAAAGAAAATGATGAGAGAATACGCTAATCATGGTAAATGCGTATTTGTTACATCACATAATATTGACCTCGTATCCAAACTCTGTGATCGAGTTGCAATTGTTAATGATGGTGTTGTAAAAGAAATCCATGATCTAAATAAAAATCCAAACAAGAGATTGCAATTAGCAAGAATCTTTTTGGATACATTTGGGGGATAGTAAATGTTAAACATCTTAGTAAAAGAGTTTAAATTATTATTTTGGGGAGACAAAACAAGTGTCGTCAAAAAAATATTAGCGTTAATATTCACAGGTTTGATGTTAGCTATTTTTGTCACGATTGAAACATACTTGTTTGTCATGGTAATAAGAAAAGTTAAAGTATATAGTGGGGCTGCTCAAATATATTTAACCTTGTTTTTAGCGATAATTTCTTGCATTATGATTGTATTGAATATTGTGTGTGCACATAAATTGTTCTTTAATGAAAAAGACATTGAACAATTAACTAGATATCCAATATCTAATGAACAAATTATTTTGTCTAAACTTGTTTTTATGATAATAATTCATTTTTTTACTTCTATGATGTTTACTTATCCATTATTTTTAGCATATGGTACAATTATGGGACGAGCACCATTATATTATTTTATTGTACTATTTTATCCAATATTATCTTTCCTTTTTGAAGGAGGGGTGGCATTAATTTTGGTTTATCCATTTAAATTATTAATTGATTATTTGAAGAAACATCTTTTGGTTCAATTCATTGTATCTTTGATAGTGATGTTTGGTGCATGTTTCTTATATTCTAAAATTTTAACTTTATTTATGGATTTAGTTGTTAATAATAATATTAATATTTTGTTTACATTATCTTCGTTAGACAAATTGTCTAAATTCGTAAAAAGTTTAATTCCTATTAACTTTTTAGTTCAATCGTTTTTGGCAACAAGTGGACGTATTATGCAATATTTATTAATTAGTGGAGGAATTTTCTTAGTAGGGATTACAGTTTCTATTTTTGCGTTTAACTATTTTAGAAATATGGTGGTTCATCACACTTCTAAAGAATTAAAAGAAACTTTAAAAGTCACATCAATTAAGAAAAATTTGATGAAAAAAGAATTGATTTTATTATTCAAAGATTCAAACAATATTTTCACATTTGCAGGCTTATTAATCGTTCAACCATTTTTATTATATTTAGTTGTTTCTGCACTAAATGGAGTTTTTTCGAGTGGGACATTTGCATATTATTTAATTGCATTGCCTTATTTTATGCCAGTTATGGATATTGTTCTAATTATGTTATTTACTGTTATTATTAACTCTGGTGCAAACACTTATATTGGAAGTGAAAAAAGTACTATGAGAATTATGAAAACAATTCCAGTTTCTGTATTTACTCAATTGTTAATTAAAGTTGGCGTTCCATTTGTTTGTTCTAGTATATCTTTAATTATCAGTACTTTGGCTTTATTAATTGGTAAGGTGATTTCCTTCCAAACATTTATTTTTGGAACGTTAATTACTATTGTTTTGCTTTTAGTCTTCCAATTAGTATCCTTAAAGGAAGAATTAACGATTAAAATGGGTAAAAACAAATCGACATTTTTGTCATCTTTATATTCTTATTTATTACCAATTGCTTTCTTAGGAGTATCTCTAGTATTAAGTTTCTTTGGTTTAGATATTAGAATTGCATATTTAATTAGTACAGGAGTAATTATTTTACTAGGTGTACCTTTTGTTATTAATTTTAAAAAGAAGACGATTAATCGTTTCTTAGATTTGGAAGTGGTGAATTAATATGAAAAAGAAGAATTTAATTATTTTATTATTAATACCATTTATTATTTCGTTATTAGGTATTGTTACAATTAACGTATCTATTAACACATTTTATGGTGACATTACTTCTATTAAATGGGATTATGAAGATGTTGAAGCATTTGAATTATCAAATAGCAAATATCTATTACAAGCTACCGCGTATAATGCAAATAATGCGCCTCTAGATAATGGTAATACATTGATTTGGAAGGTTAGCAATAAAGATTCTACTATTGAAGATCCGATTGCGGAAATTGTATATGAAAACGAAAATTATTACCTAAAAACTAATTCTACCGGTGAAGTTACAGTAACTTGTAGCAATTTAAAAGGAAATATTTTTAGAACTATGACTGCAATGATTTATAAAGAGGGAGCTATTATCGTTACACCAGTAATTTCCAGTTCACAAAATAATATTGATAGTATAATCTATTATGGGGAACATGATTTAGTTAAAGGAAACAAAGAAAATGCTAAATTCGAATTTAATATAAGATGTGTTCCTAGTCAAATTGCCTCTGAAATACTTGTGAAAAATAAAACATCAAATATTGATGTTGATTTAAATAAGAAGATTGTAACTATTTTAGATGAAGGTGATGCGAGTTTTACAATTGGTAGTCCAAGTCTAGGTGTAAGTGAAGCGGTTATTAACTTTAAAGTAGTTGATGAAGGAATTAATGTTTATACATATGATGATTTGCTATATTGTACTAATAATTCAAAAGAAGGTGAAATCGTAGTTTTACGTAAATCTTTTGAATCAAAAGAGTTTATGAAACAAAATGAATCGAATAATGTTGAAATGTTTGGCCATCTTTCTGATAAAACAAATAAATTCAGTTTTGATGATGAAGTATATAGATTTGAAACAACATTTAATCAAGAATATATTACTCAATGGAATGAATTTGTTAAGACTGATAATAAATATTCTTCGTTATCTAATTACTTAGCCGCAGGATTAAGAGTTCAAAAAGATTTCTATGGAAATGGATATACTCTTAATTTACATAATTTATGTTATCCAAGTGAAGTTAGTAGACCAGAAGGATATTCATTTGATATTCCTACATTAGGATTGAATGATATCTTTAGAGGTCCATTGCCTTTTTATACTTTAGGAGATCCTTACGGTTTACCATTAGTTACAGCTTTTGGGCAAGATAACGTAGGTATGTATATTGATGGCGACAATATTACTGTTAATGATGTAAATATTAAAAATGCGGATTTGACGGGTTCAATGTCATTTTTAGATTATACTGGTACTGTTGTAGAGGTTAATGGTAATAATGTTACTATAAAAAATTCTAGATTACAAAATGGAAAAAATGTCTTAAGATGTTTTTCAACAGAAAATTTTAAGTTAGAAAACTCATTATTGAGTAATGCAAGAAACTTCCTTTTAGAGGTTGGATCAGATGAATATCTTGCATATGATGAACTTTCTAAATATGAATTCATAAATGAAGAGGGCACTATTATTAATAACAGTATTTCTGAATACTTTAATGGTAAAGATTCTTATGGTGATAAAGAGATGGGAAAATATTTATTAGGAAGCTTTACTGATCCTGAGAAAATGAGAAATAGTTTAAAGAGTATTCAATCTGCATTTAACAATCAAGAAGCCGTTAAAGATATTTATAAAGGAAATATTATTATTGAAGATACTTATTTCTATAATAGTGGAATCTCTGCGATTGCATTAGAATCAATGTTTAATGGACCTTTCCTTTATAAACCAGGACCAGAAGATGTTACAAATATCTTATCTTCAATGACAATTGAAGGAAAATCAGTAATTCCTTATACTCCAACTAAAGTTGGAGGAACTAGTTTCCCAGTTAAGGTTGAATTAGTGGGTAAAACAAAATTCTATGACTATAAAGATTCAAGTAATTTAGATATTACTGGATTAATTAATGAAAACATTTCAGTTATTGCAAAAGAAGTATTTGATAAAACCGCTGCTATCAATATTGATACAATCTTCCCAATTAAACCATTATTATTAAAACAAGCAAGAAGTATGGGATGTACTTTTTCTAGCGATGGTGTCGAATATATTAATGTACCTATTGCTTTCTATGGTGGAGGATTAAATTTATCAACAGTTGATATTTCACTTTTAGAAAACAAAGAACAATTGGGAGATAATATTTCGATTAACTTCCTAAATGAATATATGACTCCTTCTGATGTTGGAAATATTATGTCTCAAATGAAGGAAGTAATGCTAAAATGTGTTACTATCGTAACCGGTTTTGAACCATTTGAATTTGTATGCGTCAGAGGAAATGGGTATTGGTTTGATCAAACCCCAGATGTCCAAGATTTAATTAATAATGCGAAAGGAGTATAAAATTATGAAGAAAAAAATATTAGCGTTCCTAGGTTCTATATTTATTGGGTTGGGAACATTAACCTCTTGTGGTGGATTTGTAATGAACGATGAATCTTTAGTTATATCTAACATTACTAGTGAAGCTTTATTAGATGGTAGAACACTAATTACAATTACTTATACCGATGAAGAAGTTGAACCATTAAAAATTTATCTTGATAAAGGAGCCAAGGGAGATGTTGGTGAAACCGGAAACGGCATTAAAGAAATATCGTATGATTATGATAAAAATGGCGACTATATCGTTACTGTTTCTTTTACTGATAAGGAAGTAGAAGATGTTAGTTTTAACCTAAAAAACGGCGTGTCTATCACAGGAATCACTTCGACAACCAATGAAGAAACAGGTGTAACAACAATGGTAGTAAATTATTCTAATGGCACTTCAAGTAAACCAATTGAAATTCCAAAAGGTGTTAAGGGAGATGATGGTAGTAAATTAATTAACTATGGCGCAGTTCCTAATGAGGATGGAAGTCAAACTTTATTCTTTGCTTTCTCAACTGGTGAAATGGTTTCGGTTGATATCGAAGCACCAAAAAAAGGAGAGGATGGTAATGGAATTTCTTATATTGTTGGTTCTGAAACGGATGATAAATATTGTGTAGAATTTTTCTTTACTGATCCAAATAAAGAATCTTCTAAAGTATATTTTAATAAACCTCAAGCTCCAAGTTCTTGGCATGAAGGACAAGGTACACCTTCGTCTGGTTTAGGAGAAGATGGAGATTTTTATTTCGATAGTCTAAATGACGATATTTATTTTAAAGTGGATGGTTTATGGGGGGAACCAATTGTAGATTTTCCAGATACAGAAACAACGTGCAGAGTAGTCTTTGATCTAAATGGAGAAGGTGCTTATTTAGATGATACTTACGAATATTCTTTAAAGCATACAATCACAAAAGGAACTAACTTTAGCTGTAATGATGCTTTAGTTCCTGTTGCAAAAAGAGATGGATATACATTTGGTGGTTGGTATACAACTAAATCTCCTAACTTATTGGTTAATGGATCGTTTAATGATTTGACAACTGTTTCAAGTGATATGACTCTATACGCTAGATGGGTTGAAAATACTTCATCAAACGAATAATAAATTAGGTAGCATGATTGCTACCTTTTTATTTTTTAATATTAATATTCAAAAATAATCTATTTTTACACAATTTGTTTTTAAAATTACACAAATAGTTTTTATATTATAGTTAATATGCTAGAATTCTAGCGTGCTTTAAATAGCAGTTTATTTATTAATTTTTCCAAATTAATAATAACAAAATGTTGAGGAGTATTCGTGAGAACTAAAAAGTTAATTGCTTTAATTGAAACTTTAGCGCTTATTGGTGTTGTATCAGTAGGTTTTTCGTCATGGACTATTGTTGAAGAAGTTAACCAACAAGTTACTGGATCAGTAAGTGTTGACAGCATTGTTAATAATAACGACTACTTATCTATTGGTAATTTCGTTTTTTCAGACTATGGAACTAATGGTTTCTACGAAGATTTTGTTTATACAGATAATCCTACTTTAAAAACAGGTTATTTAACTTTTGAGGTAGTTGTTGATATAAATAAATATAGAAACGAAGTATCTGGAGGTAATACAAATAGTTTTAAATTTGATATTGATTTATTCAGTTCAACAAATCTTACTATTTTAGGAACGCCTACTCCTTTGTTTGATACTATGGACGAAAGTATGACGTATACTTATTCTCTTTCTACATTAAATACGACAACAAAATATCCTTCTACTGTAGGAACAAGCTATGCTCCTAGTAGTGTGTATTATCCAGGAAAAACTTATGCTGAAGGAACCGCAAGTACTTTTACTCAAGCAAATAATGTTATTTCTTCAGTTATCAATGTTTCTAATGTTTCCACAAGTGATAGGTCATTGACGATACATTTAAACTATGCTTTTACTGTAACACTTGATAATTTTAGTGCTTTTTCTAGTGGTTTAAATATTGCTAAAGGTGCAAAATTTAATGCGGTGGTAACAATGGAGGCTGGTTAATATGAGTAAGCGTCTAATGAAATTGCTCCTATTTATTATGCTCCCGTTATTAATTATTTCGGGTTTTTCGTCTTGGATTATTGTTGCGGAAAAAGAAGAAACAGTAGGTACAACACCGACTAATAGTTCTGTTTGTTATATTATTAGGAGCAGCAATAAAACTCAATATACTAGAATTGAAGAGGCTCTAGATAGTTCAATAAGTAGTGATATTGTTGTTTTACCGATAGGGTTTACTACTTGGGGGTTATCTTCTAATGCTTTTTTTACAATGCGTTCTAGAAATAAAGCTAACAATGAGTGTATTAACGTTGAAAGTATAAATGATTTTATTAATTTATCGTATATTGAAACCAAAGGAGAATTTGTAACAAGTTCTTATTTGAATAATAAAAAAAATGAAGTTATTAGCATATTTTCTTTTGAAAATATAAATACTAATGTAGAAAATAACAAAATTAATATTTCTTATTTTATTGATGTTACAAATTTAATTGTAGATTCTTCTTTTGAAGAGATTATTTACGATAATTTGATAAATGTTGGCATGACTTTTGAAGTTATTGCTTCTGTTAAGTAAAGGAGGAATAAATATGAAAACCAAAAGAAAGCTATTTGGACTAATAATTTTATTTGTATTAACTATTATTGTTGGCTTTTCAACATGGATTATTGTTGCGGAAGGTGGATTTATTACCGATAATCAAGCCAACGCTGTTTGCTATAATAGTAAAACAAACGTCAAATATACTAGGATTGAACAAGCTTTATCAAAAGCACAATCGGGTGATACTATATATGTTATTCCGGGATTAAAAGATAGTTCTGGTAATGCAATAGAAATTAAAATAAATAGAAATTGTGTTGTAAAAAAGGGTGTTACATTATGTCTTCCTTTTGAAGGGACTACATATTATGATAAATCTATTTCTTCAAAAGATATTAGCACATTTATTGATGCTACAACTGCTAATGTTAAACAATATAGACAAACTTTTGTTACATTAGGTGAAGGTGTTACATTAACGGTTAATAATGGTGGAAAATTGTTTATAGGTGGAAGATTTGGCAGAGAAGGACAAATAATGTCTAGTCAAACTACTGGCTTATATTGTGAAATTGGATTAAAAAAGAATGCAAAAATAATATCTGATGGAACAATAGAATGTTATGGATATTTGAAAGAAATTGATTCTTTAAATAATGGTAGTATGTTAGAACTTAAAAGTGGTTCTTTATCTTGCCCTTTGATAATTTATGATTATAAAGGAGGTACAAGAACTTCTTCTTATACAGGTAAAAATATTTGTCCTTTTGATATGTTTGATATTGCTAATATCCAAGTAAAAATGAGAGTTTATGCTGGTACAAAGATTGATTGTGAAATTAGATTATCAGTTTCTGTATTAGGACTTCAAAATAAAACTTTTACTTTATTAAGTAACTCTTCTGAAAGTACATTGCTGGTATTGACTAGAGGATATTTGGAATGGAAATATACTCCAGAAACGTTGGGGATTACGACTCAATCTACAGAAGCCATTACTAAAATTGATGTATATGGTGATTTGGAATTTGGATATATAAAAGTAAATGTTGGTGGATCTTTTGGAATGAATATTGATACAAGAAACTATTTTTTACCACTATCGTATAAGTTTAATATTACTGCTCATTCTGGTTCTAATATTGTTTTATCAAAAACAATCAAATTAATGCCAGGATGTATTGTAGAAGCTCTATCAGGAGCAAATATTACTATTTCTTCATCTGTTATTTTATATGACGGAACGTATCAAGAAGCTGAATATGTTAATTATCCTACTGGGTTAGGTAGTGCTAAGATTTATAACGATGGAATTGTCACTATAACAGAAAACGGAATAGTGGGAGGATTAATAGAAACTAGACAAAGTAATGCGGTATTAGGTATAAATTCAAAAGCATTTACTGTTACTAGCACCGAATTAATATTTGATAGTAACGGTGCTGGTGAAGGCTCGACTGCTACTTCTATAAGTAATTCTACGCAAGCATATGTTGGAAGTAGTTCTAATAAAACGCTAATAGAAGAGACTGCTACATATTTATCTAGCGGAACATATTGGAATAAATTTGATGGCCAATTCAATTTATCTTATAAAAAAATAGTAATGAATAGAACAAATGAGGCAATAATAAATACTGACTTAACAGGACATAATAATGTTTCTAAATTAAATATTTCTGGTAACACAGTTTTAGAGGAATATGAAGATATTATTATTGACGGAGTTACATATTATTTTATGGGTTGGTATTATGATGAAAACTGCACTATGAAATTGTCGGATACAACTATTTATGGCACTCAATTAGTTGGATATCATAATAATTATAACGTAACTTTATATGCAAAATGGAAAGATACACCTTTAATCACTATTACCTATTATGGAACTTTAGTAGATAATGTTTATAATCCTAATGAAATAAATGGTTCTACAGAAACTTCTTTTGCTGGTGAAACTTTTGTTTTACGTGATAATTTGGATAATTATACAATTACTACAGAGGGTATTACAGATGTATATCTATTCTCTTATTATAGAATTGAATTAGTTTCTTTGGATGATACAATATCTGAGTTTGAAAGTATAGGAAACTCTTCTTTCCAAATACCAGAAACTTTTGAGGGTACAATAATAAATATTTATTCGGACACGTTCGAAAAAGTGGGGACAATGTTAAATGATATTACTTTATTAGAAGGTGAAGTGGTTGAAGGAGATTCGAATGCTTATGGAGAATATAAACAAAAAATTTCACTTAATATTAATCCGACAAATGCAAGTGTAGATATTGAATCAATTACTTGGTCTACTAATGCTGAGTTAGAATTTACTGGAGACGAGTTTGAAAGAATTTACACCATTCCTGCAAATAGTGGGTCTTCTGACAAAACATATACTATTACAGTTTCTATTGAAGATATATTTGGAATACAAAAAAGTGCTACTGTAGAATTAACAGCGGTTCATGATCCGGCAAATGAAGGAACAGGGGATCAATGCTTATTGCCAAATACACTAATTAATATGGCGGATGGAACAAGAAAACCTGTAGAATCTATAGAAACAGGAGATGAGGTTTTAGTGTTTAATCATGAAACTGGAGAATATGATACATCAATTGTCTTATTTAATGATTATGAGCCTAAAAAAGATTATTTAGTAGTAAATTTAGAGTTTAGTAATGGAAAACAAATAGGTGTAATTTATGAACATGGATTCTTCGATATGACTACAATGGAGTATGTGTACATTGATGCGAATAATTATCATGAATATATAGGACATGAATTCTTTGGAATTGATGGAGAACAATATAAATTAGTGAATGCGTATACAACGATTGAGTGTGTAGAAGTTTATTGTCCAGTTACTTTGGAACATATGAATTTCTTTACAGAAGATTTGTTATCAATGCCAGGAGGAATTTTGGGATTATTAAATATTTTTGAATATGATGAAAATTTAAAATATAATGAAGAATTAAAGAAGAAAGATATAGAAAAGTACGGATTGTATTCTTATGAAGACTTTAAACCTTATTGTTCTTACGAATTCTACAGTGGATTCCCAACAAAGTATTTTAAAGTAGCTGTTGGTAAAGGTTATGTTACATTTGATTATCTAATATATTTAATTGAAAGATACGAAAGTAAAATGTAAATATTATCCACAAGGTTAATAATATTTTAAAAACAGAGTTTAAAATATATTTCGATTTTATTCCCTTTTACCAAAATATATGTATAATATAAGTATACATGCAATGAAGAGGCATTGAAAAAGGACTGGGCTGGCGGCCTAGTCCTTTTCCTCTTTTCGGATGATGAACATGCAATGAAGAGTTACTTAATTACTAATAGAGATAATACTATTAATAAAATAAGTTATGATTTTCTACTTATTAGAAGTAGATTTAATAGTAAACAAATAACAAATTAATGTTAATATTACTATTGTCATTACCAAGTATTTCACTTGGTACACCTCCCATTACACGTTCATCGGTACCAATGATTGTGTTTCATGTATGTTTATCTCCTATTAAGATTTCTTAGAAAATCTTCTAAGAACATATATATTTTAACATAGTAAAAATAGTGTGAATCCCTATTTACTCCTATGTAATTTTTAGATGAGCAATGTTTTATTTTCACACAAAATAATGATTATTTATTTAGAAATAATGTTTGTTGATATGATACTTATTTTATAAAAATTGAGAGAAAAAAAGTAGTAAGATTTATTTTCTTACTACTTTGTTATCTACTACTTTTAAGTATGGATTTTCTGGGTCTACTTCAATTACTAAATTTGGACAGTATTTGGTAGATGCGTCTTTAAAGAATTCTTCACAAATATATCTAACAGTTTTAGGAATGAAGATTTTCTTTAAATCTTTAGGAAAATCTGCTGGATAATTATGTGCTTTTGGATAATATTCCTTAGGATAATATCCATCACTTCCTTGAGAAGGATGATGCCAGTCATGATCTCTTACATGTTCAGGAGCATAATCTTGTTGATATCCTATATATACTAAAGGGTAACCTTGAAATGTTTCTGGTAAAATTAATTCATCTTCAAAATCGATTTTTGTGCCTACCCAACTGTAATCTAATGAAGCGGCGTATTCGATTTCTTTACCTTCAAATCCTTTTTTTATAATGTTTAAACGGAAAGCAGTCATATTACTTATCTCCTTTACTTTTAATAAACTTGTGTCCTTTTTCTAAGGCGTCAGTTTCCCATTTAGGGGTAATATTAGAATCGTATTCTTCTAATAGTTTTTTATCTTGTTTAGTAAGTTCATATTTACTAAATAAGTCTGGACGATGAATTCTAGTTAAAACTAATGATTGTTTTTTGCGATATTTTTCGATAGCTTTATGATTTCCAGAAAATAAAATATCAGGTATTGTATCTCCTTTATAATCATAAGGGAAAGTGTATTGAGGATATTCTAATAATCCATTATTAAACGATTCATCTTCTATTGATTCTTCGGTAATAACACCTTTAATTAATCTAACTATTGAATCAGAAATTGCCATTACTGGAACTTCTCCTCCTGTTAAAATAAAATCGCCAATAGACACTAATTCATCAACATATTTATTAACTCTTTCATCTATACCTTCATAATGTCCACATATAAATATTAAATGTTCTTCTTTAGATAATTCGAGTGCCTTTTTTTGCGAAAATCTAGGGCCTCTAGGTGAAGTTAATAATACTTTTGAAGAATTACTCCTAACACTTTCTAATGCGTCTAAAACAGGCTGACATTGCATAATTAAACCAGCGCCTCCACCAGTAGGATAATCATCAACTCGATGATTTTTATGTTTAGTGTAGTCGCGGATATTAACTAATTCAAAAGTGACTAGATTTTTTGCTTGAGCCCTTTTAATGATTGAGTTATTTAAGAACGATTCAAACATTTCAGGGAAGAGAGTTAAAATAGTAATTTTCATTATTCAATCATTCCTTCAATTAATTCTACTTCAATAGATTTATTCTTTATATCAACATCTTTAATAAATTGATCAACAAATGGAATTAAGATTTGTTTTTTATTTGATAGAGTTACTCTTAAAGATCTTCTTCCATTATAATCTTCAACCTTACTTACTTTACCAATATGATTTCCTTTGACTGTAACTTTACAATTTTCTAAATCGTCAAAGTAGTATTCGTCTTCTTCAAGAGGAGGTAAAGTATCTTTATCAATCATAATTAAAGAATTAATATATGGAGTGGCTTCTTCAATAGTTTTAATTTCTTCAAATGATACATAATCAAAACCTTGATCAAAATAGTAACGTTTTACTGTTACTTCTATTATGTTTTTTGTTTTTTCATCTTTAATTAAAACTTTGTTTCCTTTTTGGTAGCGTTCTAATGCAAAATCAGTAGATGAATTGACTTTGAAAGTTCCATCTAATCCTTTTGTTTTAATAATTTTACCTAATGTTAATAGTTTCATAATATTTACCTCACAATAATTATAAAAGAAAAGGTGTGGAGTTTCCACACCTTATTAATTATTCACTAACAGTTTCTTCTGATACAAATTTAATGTGAACTCTTTCGTTATTCATTTTACCTGCGACTGAAAGAACTTCTCTTAATGCATCAGCAGTGATACCTTTTTTACCAATTAATCTACCTGCATCGTCTTTTTCACATTTGATTAAGAAAGTACGATCTTTTGGATTTTCATTTGGTAATTCTGTAATAACAACTTGATCTTTTTTGACTACAATTGGATCAATGAACTTGTGAATTGCACTAATGTAATCCATAAATAGGACTCCTATTTAGATGCTTTTTTATCAGCAAATTCTTTTAAGATACCTTCGTGTGAAAGAATTGATCTTACTGTGTCAGATGGTGTAGCACCTTTTTCTAACCAACCTAAGATTTTTTCTTTTTCTAATTTTAATGCTGGAGTAGCACCTTGAGCTTTTGGAGCATAGTATCCAACTTGTTCAATGTATCTACCATCTCTTGGTGATCTTGAATCTGCAACTACGATTCTGTAAGATGCATCATCGTGACGACCTGTTCTTGTTAATCTAATTTTTACTGCCATATTTCTAGCCTCCTATTTTTAACACTTTGATATAATAAACTATTATATTAATGGTGTCAAGTGTTTTTGCTTAACAGATATAAAATTATTTATTTATAGAAGTATAATGGAGAATTGTTTATAATTTAATTAATAAGAAGGTAAAATAGTATGGCTAAAATGACTAAAGAAAATTTAAAAGAAATGAAAAGAAATTATATTGAAACGCTTAGATTATTGAAAAATCAAAATATTGCTGCTGCAGTTGACTATTTTGAAAAGATTGGGGTAAGTATGCTTTTAATTGATCAAAAAGCTGCAGATAAGTGTTTTGAAATAGTAGATAGAACATCTAATTTTATTAGTAGAATTGAAAATAGAATTCCATCTACTTATGAATCTTTTAAAAAAGAAGTAGATAAATATTATTATTTTCAAGTATTATCGATTTATTTAAAAGAAAATGATAAGGACTTCCAAGAAATTATTTTATATAGTAGTCAAGTCATTAACGCTTGTAAAAAATATGATTATAATGCTTTTGAAATAGCATATAAATTAGATGTGACATTAAGAAATGTTGACTATACTATTGGTAGAGATTATTTTTCTAAGTTAAATTCTTTATCAAGAACAATTAGTGGATTAGAACAACTTATTTTAAATACTCAAGAATATTGTGGTAAAGCGTTTAAAAAGATGTATGATGCATTAGATAATAGTATTTAATAATTATTGAAGAATATAGGATGGAAACACTATCGAATTTTTGTTCAGAAAAAAATGATTCTTATAAAATTGAGTAAAAATATATTATGTAATCGAGTAATAATTTTGTTTGAAATATTTATAATATTCGTTGAAAACGTTGAATAATAGAAGAAAGTTTAATATAATAACATTGTGAGCATGTAAGTAGATATCACAAATACAAAAGGATTAGGTAGCAGCCCTAATCCTTTTGCTTCGTTTTAGGATAATACAGGCACGTAAGTAGATTAACTACTAATTTTTGGTAGTTTGTCTAGTATATATGTAGCCGATAACGACTAATATAATAGTAAACATTACTAAGTAGAATTCCACTTAGTAAATCTCCTTTCGCGCCTATGGTACCCTGAAGACGCTCCTTATCATGCCGTACACTCCTTTGACTAGTCACCTAAGTGACAAATATATCATATTAGAGAAAAGTGTATTTTTCAAAGAAAATCGCAAAAAAGAGGATATTATCAAAAAAGTCCCAAAAAGTGTTTAAAAAGTGTAATTTTTGTAATAAATTATTCTCATTTTTTCTCTATATTATATAGATGAGACTAAAAAGAAATATATTTGATAATAATTTGGGATTTTTGTGTTTTAAGAGATTTATTTAATTGATAAATTAAATTTTAGTAATTGCAAATTTTACTTGAAATATGTTTTATACTTTGATATTATTAACACGCATGGTAAAACATGTTGTTAGATTCCTCTAATATCTACAAATTATGAATCCGACAAATATTGACTTGAAAGGAGCGTGTTTCAATTATGAATAACAATTTAGTAGCACAAATCACTAAGTCACAAATCAGAACTGATTTACCAAAATTCGTTACTGGTGACACTATTAAAGTTAACGTTAGAATTATTGAAGGTGGCAAATCAAGAATCCAAGTATTCCAAGGTGTTGTCATTTCACGTCGCGGCTCAGGAGTTGGCGAAACATTTATCGTAAGAAAAATGTCATCTGGTATTGGTGTAGAAAGAACATTCCCAGTAAACTCCCCATCTATTGCTTCGATCGAAGTATTAAAACATGGTAAGGTTAGAAGAAAGAAAATCTACTTCTTACGTACAAGATCAGGCAAGAGCGCACGTCTTAAAGAAATTCTTTAATTCGAGCTTAATGCAAGTGATTATAAAGCTTCCAGAAATGGGGGCTTTTTTAGTGTATAATTTTTATTTAAATTATACCATAAAGGTTGCAAAAATATATGGGTATGTTATAATAATACCATAAAGGGTGTAAAAAAATGGAAAAGAATAAAAATAATGATATTTCAAAATTTATAAAAATGAAAAGAAAAGAATATGGATTAACTCAAGAAGAGTTTGCTTTAAAATCAGGCTTAGGTTTAAGATTTGTAAGGGAATTGGAACAAGGAAAAACTACTGTTAGACTTGATAAAGTAAATCATGCATTAAGTATGTTTAATTGTGTTGTAACATATAGAAAGAAGGAAAAAGATGAATAGAAGAGGAATAGTGTATTATAATAACATTCCATGTGGTGAAATAGTTGAAACAGATGGAAGCTATTTGTTTTCATATTATCAAGAGTATCTAAAAAGAGAGGATGCTAAAGCTGTTTCGTTGACCTTACCTTTGACTAGTGAAACTTATGAGAGTAATATTCTTTTTCCATTTTTTGATGGTATTATTCCTGAAGGATGGCTTTTAGAAATTGCGCATCGAAAATGGAAAGTAGATATTAATGATAGAATGGGATTATTATTAAGTGTATGTGAAGACACTATTGGTGCTGTTTCTGTGAAAGGGGTTAAGTAATATGAGGTGCTTATGTTGTGGAAAAGAAATAAAAAAAGATCATATTAATTCTTGGCATAAAGCATGTATAAAAAGATTTTTTAATTCTGATACACTTCCACTAGTAAATTTAAAAACGATAGATGAAGAAATGAAAAAACTAGGCGAAAAACTTATTGAAGAATCAAAAAGTATTACAGGTGTTCAAAGAAAATTATCAATGCATCTTGATAAAGAAAAAAATGGTACGAGATTAACATTAATTGGATATCCACAAGGATATATCTTAAAACCAAATTCTGAACAATATTCATTTATTGCAGAAGCTGAACATTTAATTATGGGATTAGCAAATATTTGTTTGATAAAAACTACTCCAAATGCCTTAATTGATATAGGTGATAATAATTATGCATATATAACTAAAAGGATAGATAGAGACGATGTTAATAAAATACATATGGAAGATTTTTGTCAACTATCTAATCGACCTACTGAATATAAGTATAATAGTTCATATGAAAAATGTGGTAAAATAATTAAAAATTATTCTTCGACACCTTATATTGATCAAGTTGAATTAATTTATAGATTACTATTTTGTTACATTGTTGGCAATTCAGATATGCATCTTAAAAATTTTTCTTTGAAGGAAACTAAAGATGGTTTTTCTTTAAGTGAAGCTTATGATTTACTTCCAGTTCAACTAATTATTAATGATAATGAAGATATGGCTTTAACTTTAAATGGAAAAAAGAAAAATCTAACGAAAAATGATTTTTATAAACTTGCAGATAATCTAGAAATACCTAGAAAGACTGTTGAAAAATTAATTATTAGATTATTTGCTAAAAAAGAAAAAATGTTTGATTATATTAATGATTCTTATATACCAGAAGAGAAAAAAGAAGAATTGAAAGAATTAATTCAGAAACGATTTGATAAATTAATATAACCTATAAGGTATAAAATGTATAAATAAATAATGATTAATACCTTATAGGGTGTATTTATATCAAAATAACTTAATTATAAAAATAATGGGGTGTGAATAAAAGATGAAAGTTAAATTATTAAAAACTATTTCAACTATTTTTACAGTGATAGTAGTAATATTATCATGTGTTTTGATTGCAAAAAATATTTTTCTATTTGATATTTTGGTTGTTGGTGATTCTATGCACTCTACTTTAGTTGATGGAGAAATGGGATTTGCAACAAAAGAAAATTTTATAATTAATATAGATAGAGAAGATATCATTATTTTTGAAAAAGAAGATAAAGAAATTATTAAAAGAGTTATCGGTAAACCTTTAGATCATGTTCGTATTACTAAAGATGGAGTTTACATTAATGATGAATTATTAAATGAAAGCTACGTTTCTAGCGAAAATCTTGATTGTACTTACTTAATTAATAGTGAATATAATGATGTAGTTTTAGGTGAAAATGAATACTATGTTTTAGGAGATAATAGAAGTGTTAGTTATGATTCTAGATATTATGGTCCTATTTCTAGAGATAATATAACTGGTAAACTACAAGTTATTACTTCTAGTGGTAGTAGTGGAGAAGATTACCTATTTAATCGTAAGATAATTCCTTTTAGATTTTATTAGGAGGTAAATATGCAACAAAAGAGTGTACATTGGTTTCCTGGCCATATGCAAAAGGCGATGAGACAAATTGAAGAAAAATTAAAATTGATCGATATAGTTATTGAAATTGTTGATTCTAGAGCCCCTCACAGTTCAAAAAATAAATTTTTAGAGAAACTTACTAAAAATAAAAAAAGAATCATTGTTATGTCTAAAAAAGACTTAGTTGACCCTAATTTATTAAAGAAGTGGGAGGAAAAATATAAAAATGAATCTTATTATCCAGTTCCTTGTGACTTGAATAATAATCAAGATGTAAATGCGATATTAAAGGCTATTCAAGTAGTAGGTAAAGATAAGATAGATAGAGATATTAGAAGGGGAATGAAACCTCAACCTATTAGAGTTATGGTCATTGGTATTCCTAATGTTGGCAAATCAACTTTAATTAATAGATTATCAAAAAGAGGATCGGCAAGTACGGCGAATACTCCTGGGCATACACGCGCCCAACAATGGATTAGAGTTGATAAAACGTTAGAGTTATTAGATACTCCAGGTATCTTACCTCCTCATTATGATTCACAAAAAGAAGCGATTAATTTAGCGCTTATTGGTTCTATGAAATTAGAAACAATCTCAGTGAGTGATTTGGTTTCAGAATTACTAATTATATTAAGAAAAAATCATTTGGATAAATTAGTTGAAAGATATGAATTAGAGAAAACAGAAACTGATTTTGATATATTAGAAGGTATTGCTAAAAGAAGAGGTTTATTATTAACTCAAGGACAATACGATATAGAAAAAGCAGAAATATTATTACTTAAAGAGTTTAAAGAAGGTTTAATTGTTAAAACAATTGTTGATGAATTATGTTAGATTACGAAAAAGATATATATAAAAAAGGATATAAATTAATTGTAGGATGTGATGAAGCTGGTAGAGGACCTTTGTGTGGTCCAGTAGTATGTGCTAGTTGCATTTTACCTATTGATTATCAAAATGAATTAATAAATGATTCTAAAAAGTTAACTGACAAAAAAAGAAGAATATTATTTGAAGAAATAAAAAAAGTTGCTATTGCTTATTCTATAGTTTCTATTTCTCCAGAAGAAATTGATAGAATTAATATTTATGAAGCAAGTAGAAAAGGGATGACTGTTGCAATTAAAAATTTGTGTGTAAAGCCGGATTATATATTAACTGATTGTATGCCAATATTAGAAATTAAGGATATTCCTCAAGAAAATTTAGTTAAAGGTGATGCTAAAGCGATGTGTATTGCTGCTGCTAGTATCTTAGCAAAAGTTACTAGAGATGATATTTTAGAAGATTTAGATAAAGAATATCCTCAATACAATTTTAAAAAACATAAAGGGTATCCTACTAAGGAACACATTGAATTATTAAATAAATATGGACCTATTAAAGGATTATATCGATATTCTTATAAACCTGTACTATTAGCGGCATTAGAAAAAATTTCTTTATTAGATGACTAGACTTTTTTAAAAATTTCTCCTTATAAACTAATGTAAGGAGATTTTTTTATGGAAGAATTTAATATTAAAGACGCTAGAAAGAAAATAATATATTATGCTTTGAAATATAAAGGGGATTGGGATGAAATATTTAATGCTATAACTAGAAAAGAAGAATATGATGAAGAGTTTGTTAATAAAGAATTAAAGAATAACAAATGGAAGTTAGTAACTGTTTTAGATAAAGAATATCCTCAAAAGTTAAAAAATATTATGAAACCTCCTTTTGTTCTCTTTTATTATGGTGATTTCTCTTTAATTAATGAAGAGTACTCATTAGGAGTTGTGGGATCTAGAAATCACTTAGATTATGGAAGTAAGGTTTGTGAAAAATTGATAGGTGGATTAAGTAAAGATATTGTTATTGTTTCAGGGTTAGCTAAAGGAATTGATGCGTTTGCTCATCAAGCTGCTTTAGATAATGATTTAAAAACAATAGCAGTATTAGGTGTAGGGATAGATAGATGCTATCCTAAAGAAAATTTTAAATTGTATATGAAAATAAAAAAATGTGGTCTATTAATTAGTGAATATCCATATAAAGAAGTTGTCAGCGTTAATAATTTTCCTATGAGGAATAGATTAATCGCAGCTTTATCTAAATCAATACTTATTCCTGAATGTAAAGGTAGAAGTGGAACTCTTATTACAGTTAGGTTTGCTCTTGAACAAGGAAAAGATATATTAGTTGTTCCTTGTTCGATTCTTGAACCACTATACAATAATCAATTGATTTTAGAAGGAGCAATACCAGTAATTTGTTCAAAAGATATAGAAGAGCAAATAAAATAAAAAAATCTTATTATTATCTTATTAATAATAAAGGGAAAATGTAAAAAAAAGTGATTAAAAAATGTTTGACTTTTACTCCTTTTGTTCAGCATAATAATAAGGCAAAAGGAGGTCGTTATATGAAATTAGTTATTGTAGAGTCGCCAACAAAATGTCATACAATTCAAAAATACTTAGGCGAAGATTATAAAGTTATGGCCTCTTTAGGTCACATTAGAGATTTATCCACTTCTGGAAAAGGTGGATTGGGTGTAGATGTTAGTAATAATTTCAAACCTACGTATGTTAATTCCAAAGAAAAAGTAAAAATTATTAAAGAATTGATTAAAGAAAAAAATAATGCTAGTGAAGTATTACTTGCAACCGACCCTGATAGAGAAGGAGAAGCTATTTCTTGGCATCTAGCAGAAGTTTTAGGTTTGCCTATTAAAGAAACTAAAAGGTTAGAATTTCATGAGATTACTAAACCGGCAGTCTTAAAAGCATTAAGTGAACCAAGAACTATTGATATGTCTTTAGTTGAGTCTCAAGAAACTAGAAGAATTATCGATAGAATTATGGGATTTGAAATGTCTACTTTATTAAAAAGAAAGATAGGTTCTTTATCTGCAGGTAGAGTTCAATCTGTAACTTTAAAAATTATTAGTGAAAGAGAAAAAGAAATCCGAAAATTTGTTCCAGAAGAATATTGGACTATTCAAGGTGTCTTTAATGAAAATGTAGAAGCTAAATTAGAATTAGTAAATGGAAGTAGTGTAGGAACTATTAAATTTGAAGAAGATGCAAATGAAATATTAAATGATATTCCTAGTGTATTTATCGTTAGTGATGTTACTACTAGAAATAGAAGAATTGAATCAAAAGCACCATTTACAACTTCTACTCTTCAACAAGAAGCGTTTATTAAGCATAAGTATTCAACAAAGAAAACTTCAAGTATTGCGCAAAAGTTATACGAGGGTATAGATATTGGATCACAAACAATTGGTTTAATTACTTATATGAGAACTGACTCAGTAAGATTATCTCCAGAATTTGTTTCTAAAGCTACTAAACATATTTTAGAAAAATATGGTGAACAATATTTAGGTAAAGAAAACACTAAGCAAGGTAAAGGATTAGTTCAAGATGCTCATGAGGCAATTAGACCAACTTCTTTAGAATTAGAACCTAAATCAATTAAACAATATTTAACTACTGAACAATATAATGTTTATAAGTTAATTTATAATCGTGCTGTTGCAAGTTTAATGGCGCCTAGACTTGATGAAGTTACAAGTGTTAGATTTTCCGGAAAAGGCTATACTTTTAAAACAGATGGCGTAAGAATGTTGTTTGATGGTTTTACAAAAATTTATGGTGTTGATGAAGATATTAAAAAGAATCTTCCATCCTTTATTAAAGGTGAAAATGTTGAAGTAAAAGAAATTACTAAAGAACAACATTTTACTCAAGGACCAAATAGATATACAGAAGCTAGACTTGTAAAGACTATGGAAGAATTGGGTATTGGTAGACCATCTACTTATGCTTCAACTATTTCAACTCTTTATGATAGAAAATATATCGTTCAAGAAAAAGGATCGATATATGCTACTGAACAAGGAATAGAAACATCTGATAAATTATCTGAGTTCTTCGCTCCTTTTATGGATACAGCGTATACTGCAAAAATGGAACAAAGCTTAGATGAAATTGTTGAAGGTAATGATTCAAGACTTGGACTATTAAACGATTTTTACAATCAATTTGAGCCAATGTATGAAGTGGCTTTAAAAGAAATGAAAAAGACTGAGCCTAAAAAGACTGGAGAAAAATGCCCAAAATGTGGAAATGATTTAGTTTATAAGAAATCTAAATTCGGTGAATTTATTGCATGTCTTTCCTTCCCTGATTGTAATTATGTTAAACCTAAAGAAGAAAAGGTTGTAGAAGTTCATGAAGATCAAGTTTGTCCAAAATGTGGTAAACCATTAGTAAAAAGAAAATCCAAAAAAGGTGAATTTTACGCTTGTTCAGGTTTCCCTAAATGTAAATATATTTTAGGTAACGAAGAAAACGATAAGAAAGTCGAAGAATTATTTTCTGATAAGAAGTGTCCAAAATGTGGTAAGTTCTTGTTAATTAAACAAGGAAGAAATGGGCATGGTGATTTCTTAGCGTGTTCAGGCTTCCCAAAATGTAGATATATTGAATCTATAAAGAAATAGAAGACTTTGGTCTTCTTTTTTTGATATAATTTTTTTGAGGTGATGATTGACTTATGGAAAAAGCTATTAATGTAATTGGCGGAGGTCTTGCAGGAGTAGAAGCGAGTTTATATTTAGCTAATCATGGATATAAAGTTAATTTATTTGAACAAAAACCATTAAAGATGAGTCCTGCTCATCATAGTAATAATTTAGGAGAATTAGTTTGTTCTAATTCTTTAAAAAGTAAAAAAATAGATAATGCTTGTGGTTTACTAAAAGAAGAAATGAAATACTTTGGTTCTATTATGATGGAAGCATCTACTCAAAGTGAAGTACCAGCAGGTAATGCTCTTTCAGTAGATAGAGAATTGTTTAGCGAATATATTACTAATAAAATTAAAAATCATCCTAATATTACTTTAATTAGTGAAGAAGTGATTGATTTAAAAGAAGGCATTAATATAATTGCAACAGGACCATTAACTAGTGAAGGATTATCAAAAACGTTAATGGATATGTTAGGACAAGACCATATGTATTTTTATGATGCAGCTGCTCCAATTATTGAAGCTAGTAGCATTGATATGAATATTGCTTATCGTAAATCTAGATATGATCAAGGAGATGATTCATACATTAATTGTCCTTTTACAAAAGAAGAATATGATATTTTTTATAATGAATTAATTAATGGTAAGATTGCTAATCTTCATGAATTTGATAAAGTATTTGAAGGATGTATGCCTGTTGAAGTAATGGCGAAAAGAGGAGAAAAGACTCTTAGATTTGGACCTTTAAAACCTAAAGGTCTTGAATATAATGGAAATAGACCTTATGCAGTATTGCAACTAAGACAAGATAATGTTTCTGCGACTTTATATAACATGGTTGGTTTCCAAACAAATTTAACTTATGGGGAACAAAAAAGAATTTTTAGTCTTATACCTGGATTAAAAAATGCTAATTTTGTAAGATATGGGTTAATGCATAGAAATACTTTTATTTGTGCTCCTAAACATTTAAATCCAGATTTTTCTTTGAAAGAATACGATGATGTTTATGTAGTAGGTCAATTATCAGGAGTAGAAGGATATGTTGAATCTGCAATGTCTGGATTATTGTGTGCAGTGCATCTTGTTAGAAAATTAGAAGGGAAGAAATTTAAACCTCTTCCTAATCAAACTATGATGGGATCATTAGTAAATTATATTTGTAACGCTTCTATTAAACATTTTGAACCTATGAATGCTAATTTTGGTATTATGTTAAATTTACTTAAAGATAGAGAAGCGGTTGCAAATAGATCAATAGAAGCACTAAAGAAATGGATTGAGGAGGCTTAATGGAAGATACATTACAACTTTATTTGTCATATCTTAAAGATCAAAGAGGTTATTCTGATCATACCATCGATTCTTATAGAAGAGATATCGATATGTTTTTAGTGTTCATGAAAGATGAAGGGTATAATTTGAAAAGCGTAGATGCAAATCTTATTCGTAATTTTTTAAGGCACGAAGTAGTAAAAGGCATATCAAAAAGATCTAATCAAAGAAGAATTATTGCTATGCGTAGATATTATGAATGGTTATTAAAATATGGATATGTAAAATATAATCCTTTCATAGCAATAAAAGCGCCTAAACATGATTCTACTTTACCATCGTTTTTACATGAAGAAGAAGTAGAAACTTTAATTGAAGCAGATGCAAAAAGAGAGGACTTTTTAGCGAAAAGAGACCATGCTATAATAATATTATTATACGCTAGCGGTATTCGTGTGAGTGAATTGGTAGGCTTAAAATTACAGGATATAAATTTAAGACATAGAACAATGAGAATTATAGGTAAAGGTAAAAAAGAAAGAATTGTTCCTTTTTCTAATTCGGCATTAGAAGCGATTAATGATTACCTTCAAAATTGTAGGAATTTAATATTAAATAAAAACAATATTGACAAACCAACTAACGCATTATTTCTAAATAATAAAGGCGAACAAATAACAACTAGAGGTGTTCAATATATTCTTAAAAAAATTGAGGATAAGACTGGTGTTAATCTTGATTTACATCCACATAAAATGAGGCATACATTTGCTACTCACCTTTTAGAAAAAGGTGCAGATTTAAGAACTATTCAAGAGATACTTGGACATACTAGTTTAGAGACAACTCAAGTTTATACTCACGTTACAACTAGTAAAATGATTGATACATATAAAAATGCTTTTCCAAGAGCAAAAAAGGATAAATAGGAGATATTATTTTAAAAATAATATATTAATTTTAATTTTATGCTTGTTAAGTTGAAATTAAAGTGTTAATATTAATTGGCTCTATAAATAGAGACTACACACTTTGTGGATTCATCGCCGCGTCTAATTTAGCCAAGGGGCAAGAGAAATTAGGGATGATGTTAGAAGCAAAGGAGGAAAAAAACAAATAAGGAGGTTCACTATGAGTGAAGAATTAAAGGAAGTCGTAGTTGAAGAAACTGTTGATACAGTTATGGAAACAGTAATCCATGATGAAAATGAACCAGTTGTTTCAACAAAAAGACTATTAGAAGCAGGATGTCACTTCGGACATCAAACAAGAAGATGGAACCCAAAAATGGGTAAATACATCTACGGAACTAGAAATGGTATTTATATCATTGACTTAGTTAAAACAGCAGAAAAAGTTCAAGAAGCATACCATGCTTTAAAGAAAATTGTTGCTGCTGGTGGTAAAGTTTTATTCGTTGGTACAAAACCACAAGCTAAAGAAATCATTCAAGAAGAAGCATTAAGATCAGGTTCTTTCTATGTTTCAAACAGATGGTTAGGTGGTACATTAACTAACTTCAGAACAATCCAAAAAAGAATTAGATACTTAAATAACTTAGAAACAATGGAAATCGATGGTTCATTTGACACATTACCAAAGAAAGAAGTTGTTAAATTAAGAAAAGAAAAAGAAAAATTATTAGCTAACTTAGAAGGTATCAAAGCTATGAGAAGAGTACCTAATGCAGTATTCGTTATCGATCCAAAATTAGAACATAACGCTGTTGCAGAAGCTAAAAAATTAAATATCCCAGTATTTGGTATCATCGATACAAATGCTGATCCAGATGAAGTAACATACGCTATTCCTTCAAATGATGATGCAGTAAAAGCTATTAAATTAGTAACTGGTTTATTAGCAGATGCTGTTGTTGAAGCAAAAGGCGGACAAACAACTGTCGCTTATGGTGTTCAACCAGAAGAAGAAGTTTCAATGGTTGATGCTTTAAATTCATTCGATAAACAAGAAGAATCTAAATTAATTAGAGATAAGAAGATCGAAGATGCAAGAGCAGCAAAAAGAAGCTCAGGTAGAAAACCAGCTGCTAAAAAAGTAGCTCCAAAAGCTAAACCAGCTCCTGCTAAAGAAGCTCCAAAAGCAGAAGAAAAACCAGCTCCAGTAGCTGAAGAAGCACCAAAAGCAGAATAATTAAAAGGAGAATAAAATTATGGCATCAAATTTAATCGAATTAATTAAAGTATTAAGAGAACGTACTGGTGCAGGTATGATGGACTGTAAAGCAGCTCTATTAGCTTGTGATTCAGACGTTGAAAAAGCATGTGACTGGTTAAGAGAAAAAGGTATTGCTAAAGCAGCTAAAAAATCTACAAGAATTGCTGCTGAAGGTTTAACAACTGTTATTGCTGAAGGTAACAACGCTGTTATCTTAGAAATTAACTCAGAAACAGACTTCGTTGCAAAATCAGATGCATTCAAATCTTTAGTTAACGAAGTAGCTCAATTAATCTTAGCTGAAAAACCAGCTTGCATTAACTGTGCAAAAGAATTAACAAAAGAAATCTTCACTAACGCTACTGTTAAAATTGGTGAAAAATTAGATTTCAGAAGATTCGAAATTGTTACTAAAACTGACGACCAAAAATTCGGTTCATACATCCATATGGGTGGAAAAATTTCTGTATTAGCAGTTGTTAATGGTGGATCTGATGAATTAGCTAAGGGTATTGCAATGTCAATCGCTGCTAATAACCCAAGATATTTATCTCAAGACGATATCCCAGCTGAAGAAGTTGAAAAAGAAACTAAAATTCAATTAGAAAAAGCAAAAGAAGATCCAAAATTAGTAGGTAAACCAGAAAAAGTATTAGCTGGTATTATCCAAGGTAAAGTTAATAAATATTTCGCTGAATCTGTATTATTAGCTCAAGAATATTTATTAGACCCAAGCCAAAAAGTTGCTAACGTTTTAAAGAGCGCTAACGCTTCAATGGTATCATTCATCCGTTACCAAGTAGGTGAAGGTATCCAAAAACGTGAAGAAAACTTTGCTGAAGAAGTTGCAAAACAAATGAAATAAAACTAAGCACTCTTTTTAGAGTGCTTTTTCAAAACATTTCGGGGGTGATAGTATGTACAATAAATATAATCGTGTCCTTCTTAAATTATCAGGAGAAGCTTTATCAAATAAAGAAACTAAAGAAATATTTGACGCTAAAAATTTAGAATTTGTCGCTAGTGCAATTAAAGCTATGAGAGATCGTGGTGTAGAAGTTGCAATCGTAGTTGGCGGAGGAAATATTTGGAGAGGTAAACTTGCTAAATCTATTGGTGTAGATTCTGCAACTGCTGATTATATGGGAATGCTTGGCACAATAATTAACGCATTGGCTGTTGAATCAGCATTAACTCAAGTTGGTGTTGAAGCAAGAGTAATGACTGCTTTAGAAACAAAATCTGTAGCAGAACCTTACATTTGGAAAAAGGCTGTTAGACATTTAGAAAAAGGAAGAGTTGTTATCTTTGGAGGCGGAACAGGAAGTCCTAACTTTACAACAGATACAACAGCAGCATTAAGAGCTAGAGATATTAAATGTGATGCTATCTTGATGGCTAAAAATGGCGTTGATGGAGTATATACTGCGGATCCAAATACAGATAAAAATGCTCAATTTATCTCCCATTTATCTTATCAAGAAATGTTAGAGCGTGATTTAAAAGTTATGGATAGAACAGCAGTATCCTTATGTATGGATACAAATTTAGAAATTAGAGTTTTCAATATGAATGATACATCAAATTTCACAAGAATTCTTGATGGTGAAGATGTTGGAACTACAATCAAAGGAGAATAAAAATATGACAGAAGAAATCGAATTATTAAAAGCGGATTTAGAAGGAAAAATTGAAGCTTTAAAGAAAAGTTTATCTACATTAAGAACAGGTAGAGCAAGTGCTAAAATGTTAGATGGTATTCAAGTTGAATATTATGGAGATAAAATTCCATTGAACCAAATTGCTTCAATTCAAGTACCAGAACCTAGACAATTAGTCGTTAAACCATATGATAGAAATGATATGAAAGCAATTATTTCTGCGCTTAATGCAAGTAATATTGGTATCACTCCAATTAATGATGGAAACTTAGTAAGATTAAACGTTCCAGCATTAACTGAAGAAAGAAGAAGAGAAATTGCTAAAACTGCTAAAAAATATGCTGAAGAAGGTAAAGTTGCAATTAGAAACTGTAGAAGAGATGCTCTTGATATGATCAAAGATGCAGAATATCCAGAAGATATGGAAAAGAAACTTGAAACAGAAGTTCAAAAATTAACTGATGAATATTGCAAAAAAGCAGATGAAGAATTTGCTTCTAAAGAAAAAGAAATCATGACTATTTAATAAAAGAGCCTGAGTAGATGACTACTTAGGCTTTTTTAATAAATTACTTTTTAATTGTAATTTATTAATGTATAATTATATATACTATATTACTTAGGGGGTAATATTATGAGTGAAGAAAGTAAAAATAACAAAAAATTTCATACAACAACTATTCAAATAAATGAAATTACAGAAAAAACTAAAAAATCAATTAGAGTTAGAACTATTACTGCGTTAGTGATTGCTGCTGTTGCAATACCAGCAATTATTTTTGGGGATTGGGTATTCTTGATTTTTGGTTTATTAATTTCAGTATTGGGAACTTATGAATTCATTAGAGTTTTAAAACATCAAAAGCATCCTATTTGGATTGATATTTTAACATTTGTTATGACTCTAACGTTTATTTACTGGGCAATGTTTAAAAGTTATATGCAAAATGGAGAATTAATAAATAGTTCAGGACATTTATTAATGTCAGATTTAACTGTTTCTACATTAGGTTTTGCAGTATTAATTTGTGGATTATTCTTAGGATCAATGTTGACTTCTAAATTTAGCGTCCCTGATGTATGTTATTATTTTGCGATGTCATTATTCTTCAGTCTATCTATTCAAGCTGTTTACTTCTTAAGATTTGCCCCTATGTCATCTATTACTAATGGATATGATTATGGAGGCAATCAAATTCCTTCTTGTTTACTTTTTATTTATATGGTAATTGGATGCTTTGGTTCGGATATTGGAGCATACTACATAGGTATTTTATTTGGTAAACATAAAATGAACCCTCGTATTTCTCCAAATAAGACTTGGGAAGGTTTCTTTGGTGGAGTTATCAGCTCATTTGTATTAAGTTTTACTTTTGCAATGGTATTATCTGCTTGTAATATTCCTATTTTAAAAGGAATTTTAGATCATGAACATTGGTATTGGATTTTAATTATTTCAATGATTATGCCAATTGTTTCTGTTATTGGTGATTTTATTTTCTCAGCAATTAAACGTCATTATAACATTAAAGATTTCTCTAATTTATTACCAGGTCATGGTGGTATTTTAGATAGAATTGATTCATTATTAGTAACAAGTCTATTCGTATCGATTTTAATTATTACTATCCATTATTTCCCATTTGTTGTATAGGAGAGAAAATGAAAAAAATTTGTTTATTAGGTTCAACAGGTTCAATTGGAAGACAAACAATTGAAATAATTAATGACAATATTAAAGATTTTTCTTTAGTAGGTGTTTCTTGTGGGAAAAATATAAATGAGTTAAGAAAAATTTTATTTTCTAATAAAGATATCAAATTTGCTTGTGTACAAGATAAGGAAAACATTTCTTTATTAGAAGAAGAATTTAAAGATGTTACTTTCTATTATGGAGATGAAGGATTAATTAAATTAATTGATAGTTCATCTTATGATATGGTTGTAAATGCACTAGTAGGATTTGTTGGTTTTATTCCTAGTGTGCATACTATTAGTAAAAATATTGATTTAGCTCTCGCTAATAAGGAGTCTTTAGTTGTTGGTGGAGAAATAATCAATGATTTATTAAAAAAATCAACTTCAAAACTTTATCCTATTGATAGTGAACATGTTGCATTAGCAAAATGTTTAAAAGGTAAAAAGAAAAAAGAAATTAAAAGGTTAGTTATTACTGCTTCTGGAGGAAGCTTTAGAGATTTATCTAGAGAAGAATTAACTAATGTCACTAAAGAAGATGCATTAAAACATCCTTCTTGGTCTATGGGAGAAAAAATCACTATAGATAGTGCGACGATGATGAATAAGGGATTTGAAATAATTGAGGCAAAACATTTATTTAATTTACCTTTAAAAAAGATTGATGTTTTACTTCATGATGAATCGGTTATTCATTCGTTAGTAGAATTTGTTGACAATTCTTATTTGGCAGATTTAGGCCCTGCGGATATGAAGGTACCTATATCTTATGCTTTATATGAAGGAAAAAGACAAAAGATTAATACTAAAGTATTAAAGTTAGAAGAAATGGGAACTTTGCACTTTAGAAAATTAGATTTAAAAAGATACCCTTGCATAGAGTATGCTTTAAGATCAATTAAGACTGGTGGAACATTACCTTGCGTATTAAACGCGAGTAATGAAGAAGCAGTATATGCATTTTTAAGAAATGAAATTAGTTTCTTAGAGATTGAAGAAATTATTAATTTAATGATTTCTTCTCACCGTGTTATTGATAATCCGACAATAGAAGATATTGTCTATATTGATCAATTAACGCGTAAACTTACTATTGAAGAAATAAAAAGGAGACACTAAATATGTGGGATGTTATATTAAACATTATTTATTTTTTATTGAGCTTAACTGTTTTAGTTTCAATTCATGAATTAGGACATTTAAGTATGGCGAAACTATTTGATGTATATTGTGAAGAATATTCAATTGGTTTTGGCCCAAAGATTATTAGTATTGCACCAAAAGGATTTACTAGAAAAGGTAAACCAAGAGAAACAACTTTTTCAATCCGTGCGATTCCTTTAGGTGGTTATGTTGCAATGGCTGGTGAAGGAATGGAAGATGAAGAATCTTTAAAACAAGTTCCTCCTCATAGATTTTTACAAGGCGTTGCTAAATGGAAAAGAGCAATCATTATGGTTGCAGGGGTAACTTTAAACTTTGTGTTAGGATTTTTATTATTATTTGTTTCAGTATTAACAACTCCTACTCATATTGATAATACTTCAACAAGTGTAAATTTCTATACTTTAAAAGTAGATGCTCCAGAAGGAACTGAAAAAACATTATTAGTATCTAACGAACTAGACATTAATGAAATTGTAGTTACATCTAATATTTCAGGTTCAGAAAAGGTGATTACATATACTATTGTTCCAGGAACTATTACTAAAGAAAATGAATTAGGAAATTTCTTAAACGATATTACAAGTGTTGGTTCAACAAGCAGTAATGATACAATTAAAGTTGTATTTAATGTAGAGAATAGTTCTCCTATTTCTTTTGAAATGAAAACTATTTCTTCTAAAGAAGAAAATAGTGATAAAATTAACTATTCATGGGATACAAAAATTGGTTGGGAAAGAGATGTTTATACACCTAATTTTGGTCAAAAGATTGTATTAACTGGCGATAGATTTATTGATTGTTGTTTAGCAATTTATAAAGCATTAGGAACAATCTTTACTAAAGAAGGATTAAATAATTTAGGTGGTCCAATTGCTATTGTTCAACAACAAATGCAAATTTCTCAATTAGGATTTGGTTATTTCTTGTATTTCTGGGGATTAATTAGCTGTAACTTAGCTATCTTTAACTTATTACCATTCCCAGGATTAGATGGATGGCACTTCTTAGTGTTAATTATTGAAGGAATTACTAAAAAAGAAATTAATCCAAAAGTTAAATCAATTATGTCTACTGTTGGTATGGTTTTATTATTTGGGTTAATGATTGCAGTTACTTTGAAAGATATTATTAAGTTATTTATGGTTCTTTTATAGAATCAATTAGGTGAGAAGTATGGATGAATTATTTGTAAGATTTTTAAAAAGAATTGGTATTGATGATGTTACGCCTTATGAAAATTGCAAGTTTACTATCACTTCTAATGATAAGACTAACGGAATCATCTATATATCTATATATAAAGAACATTGTTTTAATTATGTTGATGCTAAAAGATTATTAGATGCTATTAACAATGCTCCTTTTAAAAATGCAATAAATTTTACTTATGGCAAAGGTACAACTTCTCAAGAAGTATATAATTTGTTAAGAGATGAATTTTTATATAATACGGGTTTATCTGCGGATAAGATGCCTAAATGTGAAATTAATAAGAATGATTTGAAATTTACTTTCTATGGAAAATTACATTATCAATATTTTACTCCTGTTATTGAGATGTGGGAGGATTTATTGGATGAATTAAATTTGAACTTTGATTTAAGAACAGATATTGTCTATCAAGATAGTTTAGTTAGAAGACAAGAAGAAATGAATGAAGTGTTAAAGGAAGTAAATAAAGATTACTCTCAAAGATCATCTTTAATTCAATCGATGCCTGAAGAAAATAAAAGAAGAGTAAAAGGAAATTATATTAAAACTCGCATTTGTGATATTCATGAATTTTCGGGTAATGTAGAAATTGAAGGACAAGTATTTAAGGCAGATGAACGTATTACTAGAAAAGGGAAAACAATTGTTACTTTATTTGTTTATGATCATACAGATAGTATAGCTGTTACAATTTTTGGAAATAGAAGAAATTTTGCTCCTGAAAAATTGGATGAATATAAAAAGATTGGAGCTTATATTAAGATTCGAGGAGGAGTTACAAAAAATAACTTCTCAAAAGATATTCAATTAGTAGCAGACTTCATCAATCCAATGGAAGGTGAATTTAACATTGAACGCTATGATGAAGCAGAAGTAAAACGTGTTGAATTACATGCTCATACAAAGATGTCTAATATGGATGGGGTAGCTAGTGTAGACCAATATTTTAAACAAGCTGCAAAATGGGGAATGAAAGCAATGGCGATTACCGACCATTATAATGTTCAAGCTTTCCCTGATGCTCAAGAGGCAGCGAAAAAATATGGTATTAAAGCTATTTATGGATGTGAAATGAATATGGTAGATGATTCGTTATCATATATTTTTAATCCTACAGATATTCCTTTAAATAAGGCAACTTATGTTGTATTTGACTTTGAAACAACTGGCTTGTCCGCTAGATATGATCGTATTATTGAATTTGGTGCAGTTAAATTTAAAGATGGCTTAGTTCAAGATTCAATGGACTTACTAATTGATCCTGAAAAACCACTTTCTAAAACAATTAAAGAATTGACTCACATTACTGATGAAATGTTAAGAGGTCGTCCAAAAATTAAAGAAGCTTTAAGAATTATTAAAGAGTTCATTGAAGATGAAAATACTATTTTAGTAACTCATAATGCTCAATTTGATATTGGATTCTTAAATGAAGCTTTTTTAAATAATGGACAAGAAGAAATTAAAAATCCAGTCATTGATACTTTATCTTTGGCTAGATATCTTTTCCCAGATAATAAATCTCATTCATTAGGTGCGTTATGTCGTCAATATCAAGTTGATTACGAGGAAGATGATGATTCTAATAAAGGTAATCATTATGCCCACCGTGCTGACTACGATGCTCGTGTATTAAATGAAGCATGGCAAGCGATGTTAGCGCAACTTACTAGAGATAATTTAGATTTACTACATAGTGACTTGAAAAAATTGTCTAATGAAAATTTATTTAAGAACTTAAGACCATCTCATGTTACAGTTTATGCGAAAAACCCTGATGGTTTAAAGGATTTATTTAAGATTGTTTCTTTGTCTAATACTGAATATTTTGCTAATACTCCTAGGGTTCCTAAAAAGATATTAGAACAATATAGAAAAAATCTTTTGATTGGTTCAGCTTGTTATAATGGAGAAATATTTGATGTTGCTCAAACTAAAGGAGAAAAGATTCTCTTAAAGAGAATGAAATTCTATGACTTTATTGAAGTTCAACCTCCTGCAAATTATGTTCAACTAGTAAATACTCAACAAGTTGAAGATATGGATTTAATTAAAAGAACGATTAAAGATATTATTGATGCTAGTAAAAAAGCTGGTAAATTATGTGTTGCCACAGGCGATTGCCATTATTTATCTCAAGAAGATAAAATCTTTAGAGATGTATATGTATATGCAAAAGCAGTAGGCGGAGGAAGACATCCTCTTAATCCTTACATAAGAGACAAACTTGCTAGTAGAGGTATTGTATTTGAAAATCCAGATCAACACTTTAGAACAACAGAAGAAATGTTACATCAATTTAGTTTCTTAAATGATAATGAACTTGCTAAAGAAATTGTTGTTACAAACTCAAATATAATTGCAGATATGATGGAACCTTTATTTCCAATTAAATCAAAATTATACCCTCCACATATCGAAAATTGTGATAACAAATTATTAGAATTAGTTTGGACTAATGCGAAAAAGAAATATGGTGATCCATTACCTCAAATTATTACTGATCGTTTAAACGCTGAATTAAATGGTATTTTAAAATATGGTTTTACAGTTCAATATTATATTGCATCTCAAATTGTTAGAAAAACAAATGAAGATGGATTTATGGTAGGTTCAAGAGGTAGTGTAGGCTCTTCTTTTGTTGCTACTATGGCAGACATTACAGAAGTTAATCCTCTTCCACCTCATTATCGTTGCCCTCATTGTTTATATTCAGAATGGGATGTAGATACAATCAAGTATAGAACAGGTTATGATTTACCTGAAAAAGAATGTCCTCATTGTGGTCATGAAATGGATAGAGATGGACAAAATATTCCGTTTGCTACTTTCTTAGGATTTAAAGCAGAAAAAGTTCCAGATATTGATTTGAACTTCTCTGGTGAATATCAAGCAAAAGCGCATGATTTAACTAAAGTATTATTAGGTGTTTCTAATGTATATAGAGCAGGAACAATAGAAACGGTCGCAGAAAAAACAGCATATGGTTATGCTTTAGGTTATTATGAAGCACAAGGTATTGATCCAAAAACTATTAAGGATGCAGAAATTACTAGATTATCTTTAGGATGTCAAGGTGTTAAAAGGACTACAGGTCAACATCCAGGTGGTATTATTGTTATTCCAGGTGATATGGATGTATATGATTTTACTCCTATTCAATATCCTGCAGATGATTTAACTGTCGCATGGAAGACAACTCACTTCGATTTCCATAAGATTCATGATAATGTATTGAAATTAGACTTATTAGGTCACGTAGACCCTACCGCTTTAAAAATGTTATCAGACTTAACAGGAATTGACGCTAAAACTGTTCCTTTAACTGATAAAAAAGTTATTTCATTATTTAATTCTAGAGATGCTTTAAAGTGTCATAGTAATTATCTAGGTGAACAAACTGGTGCATTAGGGGTTCCTGAATTCGGTACTCCATTTGTTAGACAAATGTTAATAGAAACTAGACCGAAATCGTTTGCAGATTTATTAATTATTTCTGGTTTATCACATGGTACAGACGTATGGAATGGTAATGCTCAAGACTTAATTAATGATGGTATATGTTCTTTCCAAGAAGTTATTGGATGTCGTGATGATATTATGATTGGTTTATCTAATTATGGAGTTGAACCTTCAAAAGCTTTCTTAATTATGGAAAGAGTAAGAAAAGGTAAAAAGTTAACTTCAGAAGATGAAGATATTTTAAGAGAACATAAAGTGCCTGAGTGGTATATTAATACTTGTAATAAAATTAAGTACTTATTCCCAAAAGCACATGCTGTTGCATATGTTATGATGGCGTGTAGAGTAGCTTGGTACAAGGTTTATCATCCACTTGAATATTATGCGGTTTATTTTTCAACTCGTTCTAAACAATATGATATTAAAGTAATGTCTCAAGGTGAAAAAGCAATTTGTAAAAAACTTGATGATTATAAGATGATGAAACAAAGAGGAGAAAAACTATCTCCAAAAGATGAAGAAATTGAAAAGACATTAAATATTGCTCTTGAAATGACAGAAAGAGGATATAAGATAGGAATTATTGATTTAAATCGTTCTTTGGCAGGTAAATTCGTGGTTGATCATAAGAATAATATGATTATTCCTCCATTTGATACTATTGATAATCTAGGTACTCAAGCAGCACAAACTGTAGTAGATGCTAGAAATAATAGAGAATTCTTATCAGTTGAAGATTTGTCTCAAAGAACAAAGTTATCTCAACAAAACATTGAAAATTTAAGAAAACTTGGAACGTTGAAAGGATTACCAGAATCAAATCAATTATCATTATTTGATTTTGATTTTTAGGAGGTAGAATAAAATGGAAGCGATATTTACAATTGGAAATTTTTATATTGATATTATTAGTTTAATTGCTTTAATTATTCTTCTTATTGGAGCGATTAAAGGTGCTTTTAAAGGGTTTGCCCTTAGTATTGTTGAAATGTCAAAAATTGTAGTTATTTATTTAGGAATCAAATTTTTATCTGAACCATTATCAAAAGTATTAATAGAAACAGAATGGGGAATTAATTGGATTAATAAATTAGGAAGTCAGATTGAAGGAATGGGAAGTATATTTGCTGAACCATTTACTGGAGGAGAACAACTTCCTCAAATTATAGAACTTCTTAAAAGTTTAAATATACCTAATATTATTATTGATCCGTTATCTGAATTAATTGTCAGTCTAAATAATAGTGGTGGATTGTCTTTAGGTATGCAAATTTCTCAAGGTATTTTCCAATATGTCTTTATTGCAATTTCTGCAGGGATTGTGTTAGTGGTAATCAGTATAATTTACTTTTTCGTTTTAAGATTTGCTAAGAAGATTAATAAAAATAAGGTGCTTGGTGGAATTAATAGATTGTTAGGTTTCGTATTTGGTCTAGCAATTAATTATTTTACAATAGATATTATTATTTATCTAATTTCATTAGTTGCATTAGGTAGTCCAGATTTGTCACAAAAAATTGCTACTACAATATATTTAAATAATGAAGAAATATTTACTATAGCAAAATTTATTTATAACAATAATATTACTAAATTAATTATTGACTCTCTTTTATAGGAGAGTCTTTTTTTCTGACTTTTTAGCGAAAAACAATAATTTTAAGTATATATAGGATATTTATTTTTTATAATTAAAGGTGTATAATAAAATAAAGCAATGAAAAATAGGTCTTGTATTTTAAATTATTAGTATTATAATAATTACACTAATAAGGAGGATGATATTTATGAATATTGTTGATCCAATTGTAAAATTGTTTAATGAAGAGATAGGTAAAATGTTAACAAGTCTTAATATTTGGTCTATTCTAATTCGTATTGTAATTGCGGTTCTTATATCTGGAGTTATTGGGTTAGAAAGATCATCAAGAAGACAAGCGGCAGGTTTAAGAACTTATATTTTAGTAGGATTAGGTTCTGCGATGATTATGATTACAAATCAATATTTGATTGAAGCGTTTAATAATGGTGACCCTGCTAGATTAGGCGCAGGAGTTCTTTCTGGTATTGGATTCTTAGGCGCAGGAACAATTATGTTTACTTCTAAGTCTCAAGTCAAAGGTTTAACTACTGCAGCAGGTTTATGGTCTACAGCGTGTATTGGTCTATGTGTTGGTTGTGGATTCTATACAATGTCTCTTATCGTCTTTGTTATCATTATTTTAGTATTGACGTTCTTACCTAAAATTGAAAAAGTATTTACTTCTAGAAGAGGGTATTTTGAATTACACATTGAATTTGAATCTAGAGCAAATTTAAAAACTTATGTATCATTAGTTAGAGAACAAGGATATAAAATTATTGCAGTTGAGCATAATCCTGCTTATTCAAATTCTGGATTATCTGTTTATACTATGGTTTTAGTTCATAGAGGTAAAGGCGGATTAAATAGAAAAGAATTATTAAACTGGTCAAAAACATTACCTTATATTGAATTTATTGAAGAATTATAAAAAAGAGTCTACTATATTAGTAGACTTTTTTTCTTGAGGTGAAAATATGAAAAAACTAGATATAGTTATTGCTACTGGTAATAAAAATAAAATTAAAGAATATAAAGAATTATTCAAAGGGTATCCTATTAATGTAACTTCTATTAAAGATGAAGGAATTACTTTAGATGTAGAAGAAACAGGATCTACATTTATAGAAAATTCATTAATTAAGGCTAGATATGTAGCTAGTAAATTAGATAAAGTCGTAATTGCAGATGATTCTGGGTTATGTGTTCATGCATTAGATGATTTTCCTGGAATTTATTCTGCTAGATTTAAAGAAAATGAACCATATTCTTCTAAACATAAGGCAATATTAGAAATGTTAGAAGGTAAAGAAGATAAAAGTGCTCACTTTACTTGTGCGATAGTTTTTATCGATGCTAAAGAAAATGTAGAAAAAACATTTGAAGGTAAATGTTATGGTAGAATTATAGAGCCTATTGAAGGCCCTTATGGATTTGGTTATGATCCAATTTTTGTTCCAAATGGCAAAGAAGAACCATTTAGTGTACTTCCTGATGAAGTAAAAAATGATATTTCTCATAGAGGTGTTGCTACTAAATTATTAATGGACTTTTTGAAAGATTATTTGAAATAGATTTAATTTTTATAGAAAAATTAATATTTATAGGGATTTTTTTAAAAAAATGGAAGATAATATTTTAAAATATTATTTTCTGTGATACTCTTAAAAGAGTAAAGAGGAGGTGTAAACTATGATTTTACTTAATACAGTTGATTTTTCAAATCCAATGACAATTGTAAGTTTGGTGTTATCTGTTCTAGTTTCAGTTTGTTTAATTGTATTTTTAGCGGCTAAAACAAATCGTAGATTTACACTAATATTCTATCCTATCGCTTTTGTTTTCTTATTTACTTCTTATATTTTAGGAATGGATTTATTATTTACTATTTCTTTAATATTAATTGTTGTAGGAGTCATTATTTCATTATTTATCAATGCTTCTGAATTTAGACATTTGTTAACTAGAGAAACAAATTTGAAAACAAAAAAAGAAAAGAATATTAAACAAACTCAAGAAGAAATGTATAAGATGATTGGTGAGGCGGTTAGAAGTTTATCAAGAACTAAAACAGGAGCATTAATTACTTTTGAAAAAAATCAAAATTTAGATGAAATTATGAAAAATGGTACAATATTAAATGCACCTGTAAGTTTCGAATTATTAGTTACAATTTTCTATCCAGGTACTAGATTACATGATGGTGCGGTAGTAATTAGAGGAAATACAATTGTTGCTGCTAGTGTTTATTATACACCAACTACTAGAGCTCTTACTGGTAAATATGGTTCTAGACACCGTGCTGCTGTAGGAATTTCAGAAACTACTGATGCAGTAACAGTAGTTGTAAGTGAAGAAACAGGAAGAATTTCATTAGCGTATAAATCTCATTTAGAATCTACAACATATGATAGTTTCTTAGATGACTTTATTGATTTAATGAATGCAAGATAAGATTTAAGACATACATTGTATGTCTTTTTTAAAGGAGATAAAAATATGAAGATATTATTAGTGAATGATGATGGATACGGAGCTCAAGGCATTGTTTTAGTAGAAAGACTATTACAAAAGTATGGAGAAGTATTTGTTGTTGCTCCTAAACACCACCAAAGTGGAAAAGGTACATCAATTGATTTTAATAGACCTTTAGAATATGAAAAAATAGATGATCATCACTATATTTTAGATAGTGTTCCTGTCAATTGTACTATGTTTGGATTATATGGAATAAATCAAAAATTCGATTTAGTTGTATCAGGATGCAATCATGGCTACAACATTACTTTAGATACTATGTATTCTGGAACTATAGGAGCGTGTACTCAAGCTTTATTTTCTCGAGTTCCTGCAATAGCTTTCTCATGTCAATTTAATTATGATATGGTAGAAAAACATTTTGATGAGGTAATGGAATATATATTAACTAACAATCTATTATCTACTTCTTATTTATTGAATGTTAATTTCCCAGTAGGTAATAAATTTAAAGGTATTCAAATTACAAAGCAACATACTCCTAAGATTGATTATTCTTTTACTATTAATGAAAAAGAAGTAAGAGATGATAGAACAAGTGTAATATCTAATCCTAAAAGAGGAACAGATGTATATGCTATATTCCATGATTATATTTCTATCACTCCATTACAAATCAATCAATTTAATGAAAAATATTATAAAGAAGTAAAGAAAAAATTAAAATAAGAGTCTTCGGACTCTTTTTAATTTATGGGACTTTTTAGTGAAAAACACAGACTCTACTGGGAGTAGAGTTAAGAGTGTCCTAAAAGTCGCTACCATTCTGATTTTAAAATACCTTATAATGAAATTAATTAAAGGAGAGATAATAATGTTCAAAGATAAATTAAAAGAATTAAGAGAAAAGGAAGGTCTTTCTCAATACGAATTAGCTGATAAAATATATGTTTCTAGAACAACAGTGTCAAAATGGGAAAGGGGACTTGGACTACCAAGTGATGTAAATATAGCACAATTATGTAAATATTTTAAGATTGATGAGGAAGAATTAATTTCTTACTCAGAATTGAAGAACAATTTTAAAGAAAAAAATAAAAGAAATAAATTGTTTATTTTAACTAGTGCATACTTATTATTATTGATTGTTGCTATTTTCTTTTCGTCTGCAGATATATATTTTTATAATTGTGGTCCATTTGATAGTTTTTGTCTAGAACCAATATCAATTTTTGGACTTTTAGAAAAATGGTTCATTATAGTTCTTGTTATTTACATATCATCTGGTACAGTTAGTTTGTTTTTGTTATTTAATTTTATCTCCTTTTCTTATAAAAAAAAGACTATAATAGTTATTATATTGTTTATTGTTTCGTTAATTATTTTCGCTGTAACATTTATGATTTCGCTTTTTATAAGTATAGATAATAATTATAGATTGTTTTATTAATTAAAGGAGGATATTATATGATTGAATATTTAAATGAAAATTATTATTCTCCGAATTATATATCAAGTTATGTTTGCTCAGATTGTGGATATGTATCTAGAACAGGTGGAATTTAAGTTTTCGGAAAATCAAATCAAAGCAGTATGGTTATATATGAATTGAAATGTGTTGAACAGTATATTAGGTTTTTGAAGATAGAATATGATTAACGTGAGAGTTTTCATGAAAAGAAAAAAAGTAATATGCAAAAGGTTGCTAAAAAAAGTATTAGTGATGATAAAAAACTATTAAAAAGATTATTCAATTAATGATTTATCAAATCAGGGGTGGTGAACGATATGAAACTAAAATTAAAACTATTATTAATTTCATCTTTATTAGTATTAACATCTTGCAAAGGTACAATAATAACATATGATGAAGCTTTAAAAAAAATAGATAAATGTAATAACAACATTGAGATTAATTTTAACAGAGAAAATTTGACTACTAGTTATTGTATTGAAGAAAAACGAAAAGTGAACAATGAAATTCAATATTATAGTTGTTTTGAATACGATGTAAAAAGTAAAAATTTAAATTTAAAATTGATGCTAATTGACAAATATAGTTGTAGTCGTATCTTATCAATCCATATGTATAAGGAAGATGAAAGGAAAGGTTTTTATTTTGTAAATATTAATGGAGAAAAAAGATACTCAACATTTTATAGTGCCTATGATCGATATCAAAAAGAAATTTTAAATTATTTTGATTATAAATCTTTTTATATAAACAATGTTGTTGAAGATAAGTCCTCTTACATAACTGAACAATATTTTTCTTCAGGTAATAATAATTTAACTGTTGAGTATAATGGATTAGATAGTTCATTAGATTATAAAAAAACTATGAAATTTAAAGATGATTACCTTGTAGGGTATCAAATAAAATATTCTGACAAAGATTATACTTATTCTCGAGATATTAAATTTAAAAAAATAAAACTAATTAACCCAAAAAAGGAATTAAAAAAAAGATATGTTCATATAAGTGGTTATCCAAAATCAATAAAAGAATTTTTAAATACGTACCAATAATTATTAAAAAAAGAGCCGTTTGGCTCTTTTAATCTATCTAAATGGTGGGTACTGACGGGATCGAACCGCCGACCTTCTGTACGTCAAACAGATGCTCTCCCAGCTGAGCTAAATACCCATTGGCTAGATACATTAATTAATATACACATTAAATGATGTAAAGTCAATTGTTTTTTAGATTATTAATAGTGATAAAACATTAATGTTTTATTTTTTTCTTTCAAATGATAATATATAAATATGAATTATAGAATACATTTTTTGGAGGAATAATATATGTTTAATTTTTATTATGATAAAAGTTTAGATACAAAATATATCAAATCATTTTTTGTAAACACAACATATGAAGAATTGAAGGATTACGATTCTAGTAAAGATGAAACGCAAAGAAGATTAGAAAGAATCGATTCTCTTGCTAGAGCGGATGTAGGATATAACTTTCATTTCGTTCCTCTTTATTTTCTTGGAAATGATAAAGGTTATAAACCTACTTCTGTTGTCGCATGTATTCTTAATTTCTGGGTTAATGGAATTAGAATATTAAATCATCCTTCAAGTGAGGGTATTTCATTGTCATTAAAACCAGGTAAATATAATTTTAAAGTTGAATTTAGAATTTGTGATCTTTTGGAAACTAGAGAATATGATTTAGATTATATGGAGTATCATCAAAATAGTACTCATTTAAGAGAAACAAAAGTAATGGAAGTAAATGATTATTATATTGATGAAACAAATGATTACTATTTAGCATTAGAAATTTATAGAAAAGGTGAATTTGAAAGATGGAGTCACACACGTACTAATAGAACATTATATTATAGATTTAATGGATGGAAAAAAGAAGATAACTTCCGTTTTGTTAATAAAGAAAATCTATATAAAACTATAGATAGAGTAGATGAATGTAATCATGCTCATCATTATCGTTTAAACGGTGATTACAGTAGTAGTAATTATTCTAATGGTAGATATAATTTGAATTCTTCTTCTCGTTCTAATCAAAAATTTAATTTAAATACAGTAGTAAATAGATTATCTTTTGATGATGGTGAATATTATGGGGAAACAAATTCATCAAAAAGATATGGTAGAGGTAGCTTTAAATATAGTAATGGGGATTATCTTTATGGGAATTTTATAAATGATAATTGTGAAGGATATGCAAGTTATTTTTTACCTAGTGGTGAACATGTATATGGATTCTGTACTAAATTAAAATATGGATTTGTAGGAGAATGTTTACGTTTTTATCCTGATGGAAGAATGGATTTAGTTAATTATAATGGTGGATTAGCTGAAGGAAGAGGTATGGCTTTTTATAGAGAAGGTGCTTTTGGACCTTGTGTTTATCGAACAAATAGAATTGTTGATGTTGATTCTGGTGATAAATATATTAATAAAGATAATAGTCTTGAAATTCAGTCTATATCTGGAACTAGATCGTATAAAATTACTAAAATTTATACTGACGAAGGGACTTATTGTGGTGAAGTAAAAAATGGTGTTCCTCATGGTATTGGAACACTTAATTATACTTATGGTGGTAGATATTGTGGATGTTTTAAAAATGGCAAAAAGCATGGTGTTGGAACATTTTATATGATGAATGGTGATTTTGTTCATGGTCATTGGAAGGATAATATGTATCATGGACAAATGAGATTTATTTCAAAAAATGGACAAGCAGTAAATAAATATTATGAAAATGATCAACATAAAAAAGAATTTTCATTTGATTTAAACTCTATAAGTTCTTATTCGACAAGTAATAATACTACAAAAACAACTAGTAAAAATGATTCTATAGGATCATATAATACTAATAAAGTAACAAATGTTATAAAATCAACAACTACAAATACAGTATCAAAGCCTACCCAAACTGTTTCAACTGGACCAAAAATAGTAACTGAAAAATATGTAGATGGATCTAGTTATGTAGGAGAAGTAAATGGCGTTGGTAATTACGAAGGAAAAGGTAAGTATATTTCAAATAATGGCGATGTCTATGAAGGTGAATTTAAAAGTGGATTTAAACACGGACAAGGTACTTTGACTTACGCTAATGGTGATAAATATGTTGGTGCGTTTATTAATAATATGCGCTATGGAAAAGGGACAATGTATTTTGCCAATAAATCAAAATATGTTGGTCAATTTAAACAAAATGTAATGGATGGTAATGGAACATATTATTACTCTGATGGAAGCACTTATGATGGTCAATTTGTTAATGGTAAACTAGAAGGAAAAGGAACCATGTATTATAAAAATGGCGAAAAATATGTTGGTGAATTTAAAGGTAATTTAAATCACGGTGAAGGTAAATATTATAATAAGAGTGGTAAAGTCATTAAGGAAGGTAAATGGATTAATGGTGTTTATCAAGATCCAAATAAAACAGTGCATGGATACACTTTTGAAAATGCAAAAATTCCACCTGAACAAAAAGCTTTTTATTATTCTAATTATAAATTAATTAGTATGGTAAAAAATAATAGACCAGATTTATTAGGTACTTTCTATTATAATAATGGAGATATTTATTCTGGGGTCCATAAAAATTTATATAAAGATACTTTTGGAGCGTATATTTTTAAAAATGGTAGAGTACAAGTTGGTGAATATGTCCAAGATAAAATGTGTGGTTATTGCTTTGACTATTCAACTAATAATCATTTCAATTTAGCGTTCTATGATAATTTTGTGAAAAAAGGTATTTTCTATAGTGTTTCATTTGGACAAGTTTGGATTGCAATGTGTAATGGAGATAAATTAATTAAAAATATTTATAAAGGACCTATCAAGAACACTATGTTCCCAGGAATTCCAACGGTACCAATCAGTTTTAAATATTTTGGTGATGATTTATACTTTGGAGAATTAATAAATGGAAAAATGCATGGATTTGGTAAATTATTATTACCAAATCAAGATAAATACATTGGTTATTTCCAAAACAATGAATTCTGTGGAGTAGGAGCATATTGTTTTAGTGATGGCTCAGTTTATTTAGGACAATTTAAAGATAGTCAATTCCATGGTTTAGGCGTAATGATAAATATTGATAAGACTTATGATGTAAGTATTTATGAAAATGGTGAAGAAGTTAAATATTTAGTTTAAAAAGGAGAAATTTTATGAAATTACCTAGTATATTTATAGAATTATCGAAATTATTTGAAGATAATGGATTTTCTTTATATATGGTTGGAGGAACTTCAAGAGATTACTTGTTAGAAAAAGAAATTTTAGATTTTGACTTTGTAAGTGATGCTACTTTAGAAGACATGAAAAAATTTTTAGAAATAAATGACTCTTTTTCTTCTTTGGGTTCAACAACTATTAAGTTTAATAATGTTAAGGTGGATATTACTACTTTAAGAAAAGAAGGAGAATATTTAGATAATAGACATCCTTCAAAAATAGAATTTGTAAAAACTACTAAAGAAGATTATATAAGAAGAGATTTTACTATTAACGCAATATATATAAATTCTAAAGGGGAAGTTATTGATCATTGTAATGGCGAAGAAGATTTAAAAAGAAAAGTAATTAGAATGATAGGTGAACCTTCAATTAGATTTAATGAAGATCCATTAAGAATATTAAGAGGCATTCGCTTTAGTTATTCTTTAGGATTTGAATTAGATGAAGAATTAAAAACTTCTATTAGAGAATATAAACATTTACTAAAAAATATTAACTACTCTAAAGTAATGGAAGAAATCAATAAAATGAAGGTTTTTGGCGAAAAACAAGCAATTGAACTATTAGAAACATATGAAATCGATACAATAGTTCCGGTTAGATTTAATAATAAAAATCCAATGAATTGTATTGATATGCATTGTGATAGCTTAACTTGGGAACTTGTAGAAAAAAACGGATTTTATTCTAATCCAAGAATGCATATTGATTTTAAACGACTATATGAAGGAGAATACTTAATGCAATGTTTTGCAGTGTTTATGTATTTTGCTAGAGGTGATTTATATAATCGAACTTTAAAAATGATAGATATCTTTAAAAGAGAAATGGAGAATAATAAAAATATTATTTCTCAAGTTACTTCTTACAAAGAGTTAATGGAGAATAAATCTAAACATAAATTATCTGCTTTATTAACTATTGAAGAAGGTGGGGTTATTGAGGGTAGTATTGAAAAGTTAGAACATCTTTATTCTTTAGGTGTAAGAATGATATGTCTAACATGGAATTTTAAAAATGAAATTGGTTATCCTAATCTTCAAAGAAATTTAAAAGAAAACGATTACTTAAAAATTGATACGGAAAATGGATTGACTGAATTTGGCATAGAAGTAGTTAAGAAAATGAATGAACTAGGAATAATTATTGATACTTCTCACCTTTCAGATAAGGGCTTCTATGATTGTATTAAATATTCAACTCAACCGATTGTTGCTTCACATAGTAACGCAAGAAGCATTCATCCTTGGGCTAGAAATATGACCGATGATATGATTTTAAAATTGCATGAAAATAAAGGTGTAATGGGAATGAATTATTGCCCAGATTTTGTTTCAAATAATACTAAAGAAAATCAAATTAATGATATTGTTAAACATATGTTACATATTAAATCTTTAGGATGCATTGATAATTTAGCCTTAGGCTCTGATTTTGATGGAATAGAAACTCCAGTTGGAATGTCAGATTGTACTAAAACTCATGATTTAAAGAAAGCAATGCTTGAAAATGGGTTTACTCAAGAAGAAATTGATAAAGTATTCTATAAAAATTTCTTAAGAGTTTTCAAACAAGTTTGTAAAAATTAATTTAGGTATTTAAGTTTTATTCTTTAACTTATATAATAAGTAAAGAAATAGGTGGTAGTAATATGAACAAATTTAAAATTAATCAAATCGATTATCGTTATCTATTAGTAGATACATATAAATCTTTAGGACTAAATGAATATGATTTAGCTGTACTTTTAGTTGTTGATAATATTTTAAAAGAGACTCCTACTTTAGTAACTAGTGAACTATTAGCGCTTAAGATGAGTTTAGATGTTAAAGAGTTAGATTCTATTTTAGTTAGTTTAATGAATAGAGGCTTTTTAGAATATTCTAATTTACCTAATTCGAATTCTTTAGTTACTTCGATCACACCAACTTATAAAAAGATTTCGGAAAATTTTGTTCGTGACCTAATTACTTATAATGCGATTGAAGATAATGATAATAGGAAACATTCTATTTCTAATATTTATGGAACGTTTGAAAAAGAACTAGGTAGAAGTTTATCTCCTGTAGAACTTGAAAAAGTTAGAGAATGGGTTGCACAAGGAATTGAGGAAAGTGTAATCATTGATTCTCTTCATGAATGTATTAGCAAAAATAAAAGAGTGACAATTCGATCTATTGATAAAATTATTATTAAAAGATTATCGTCAAAAGATTTAAAAGAGGAAGGATATTCTGCAGTCAATGAAAAGTGGAAAAAAGAATTAGAAGACACTATTGACATTGCGAATACTAAATGGACAGATGACTAATAAAGAAAGAATAGGAAAAATAATATTTTACTTTGATGAGATATTGCCAAGTGCACATTGTGAACTAAATTATTCAAAACCATATGAATTAGTAATTGCAGTTATGTTAAGTGCTCAAACAACAGATAAAAGTGTAAATAGAGTAACAGAAGTTTTATTTTCAAAATATCCATCATTAGAAGCACTAGCAAATTGTTCTTTTGAAGAAGTGTTTGAAATTATTAAAACTTTAGGGTTAGCTAAAACAAAAGCACAAAACGTTATTAAAATTGCAAAAATGTTGATCGAACAATATGATTCTAATGTTCCAAATTCTCAAGAAGAGTTAATGAAACTTCCAGGAGTAGGAAGAAAGACTAGTAATGTAGTTAGAGGGGAATTATATAATGAACCAGTAATTGCAGTAGATACCCATGTAGAAAGAGTTTCCAAAAGACTTTATCTAGCAGCAATAAACGATACACCTCTTGATGTGGAATTAAAATTATTAAAACTAGTTTCTAAAGAAAGACGAGTATTATTCCATCATCAAATGATTCATTTTGGTAGATATAATTGTGTTAGTCAAAGACCAAAATGTGATGAATGTAAATTGAAAGATATTTGTAGACATTATTCTAAAAGATAGGTGATTTGATAAGAATCACCTTTTAATTTGTAATTGTTTTTATATGATTCGCTTAATGAAAATTGGTATTCTCCTTTTTCTTCTAGCGAAAACTCTATCTCTGTTGTTGTATAGAAATTTTGTATAATTTTATCATTGATTTTTACTTCAAGTAGATAACCCTTATCTCCATAAAATGATGAATATAAATCATTAGTAATATTCGAATTTAAAATGGAAAAATATAGGGTATTTTCGTATAAAACTACATTTATATCTTCTAATTTATTAAAAGTTGGATAAGGTAATATTTCATTTGGAATATCATCTTTTTTATAATAAGCAAAATCTATATATTTTGATGGGACAATATCATTTGGTAAATAAGCTTTATCAAGACCTTTAACAACATATACTTTTGTTAAGCTATTGGTTATTTCGAAATTTTGTTTCTTTGTTTCTAATAGATTAATAAGTTCTTTGAAAATAAGTTTAGGGATATTTTTTCCTTCTTTACCAGAAAAATAAGTTTTCTTATTTTCAATTATTTCATCAAAACCACTCCAGATAGAGCAAGTATAGTTTGGAGAATAACCGCTAAACCAAATATCTTTATCTGCGTTACTAGGAAGATTATATTTTTTTATTAATGATTGAGGATATGCCCCTGTACCTGTTTTACCTGCGATTTTTATATTATTAGGTTTTGCTTCCTTCATGGAAAGATAATTACTATCAACAATTCTTTCTAGAGTATTAGTTATTATATCACTTGATTCTTCGGATATAAGTTGTTCTTTTGTTCTATTATCTTCATATATTATTTCATTAGTTTCTAAGTTTGTAATTTTTTTAATGGTTGATGGTTTAACATAGTATCCATTATTTAATAACATTGAATACGCTCCAGCAATATTTATAGGAGAAGTTCCATATTTCATTCCGCCTATTGCATAAGAATAAGTAAAAGGACCTTCATCCATAATGTTGAGTTTAGTTAAATATTCAACAACTTTTTCTTGTCCTATTTTTGAAATTACTTTTTCTAAAGTTGATACTGCACAGGTGTTTCTTGAATAACCTAAAGCGTCAATTAATGGAATTTTACCTAAATAAGATTTATCAGCATTATTAACTAATATTGTAGAGTTAGGATAATAATATTCTTTATCTTCTAATGTAGTTAATGTGTTTAGGTGTAAATATTCAATACCTAAAGCATAGGACAAAATTGGTTTAATAGTAGAAGCAGGACTAGTTTTTATATCGAATGCATGAGAATATAATTTTTTTCCATTATAATCTCTTCCACCTATAACACCAATAATATTTGAATGTTTATCAAGTACCACTCCTCCTATTTGTTGATACTCATTTTTAAAAGGAATAATATTACCTTTTTGTATTTCATCTATATGAGATTGTAAATATGTATCTATATATGTTTCTATTTTTAAAGGTGTGTTAAATAGATCATAGTTAGTTAATTCTTTTACTTCTTTATAAACGATATCTAAATAAGATTGATATGGGTATGAAATTTTTGTATTTTCCTTTTTATAAATTAATTTTTCAATAGGGAAAGAAGAGGCTATGTTATATTGATTTTTTGAAATTTTATTATTGTCTAACATAGCCTTTAATACTTCATTTTTCCTTTGATTTGCTCTATCTGGATTAGTTAAAGGATAATAATAAGAAGGGGATTTAACTAAACCTACTAATAAGGCTGCTTCAGGTAAATTGATATTTTTAACATCTTTATTGAAAAATTTATTACAAGCATATTGGATGCCAGGAATAGATTGTTCAAAATAGATTCTATTAAAATATAGTTCTAATATTTCATCTTTAGTTAATTCTTTTTCTAGAAGGATAGAAAGATACGCTTCTTGTATTTTTCTTTTATAAGATTTTTCGTTTGTTAGTAATAAATTTTTGACAAGTTGTTGAGTTAATGTTGATCCTCCTTGAGTATTATTATTTGGATTAAGATTACTAATTAATGATGATAGAATTCTTTTTTCATTAATTCCATTATGAATATAAAATTCTCGATCTTCTATACTAATTAATGCGTCTTTTAGAACTTGTGGTATTTCTTCTATATCAACATGTGATATTGAATTTTGCCTAAAATCCTCAATAATTCTAGAATTAGAATCTGTTATTAGAGAATATTTTGGAGTAACGATAGTAGATATATCTTTTGTTTGTATGTTTGAAATTGAATTAATAAAAAACGCTCCTAAACCGATAAAGATTAGAAACGCTGATATTAGTAGAATAGAAGTAAAAGTTTTAATAATTTTCTTTAGTGTTTTCATTGAAGTAGACCTTATCGACAGCATCTAAAAATTTCAGACGTGGTATAAAGCCTTGTTCAACTAATGTGCCTATCTCTTTTGTATGTTCGTAAGTGATTGATTTTCTATCTCCATTTTCATAAAGAGAGATGATATCATTTGCATCTACGATATATACTTCATCTAGAGTTTTATAATAAATCATAAAGAAAGCTATGCCACCATGCATTAATACCTTTTTTAAGTGTTTAATTTGGTGACTTGGAATGTTGTTAAAACTAAGAGAAGTTTTAGAAAGTGTTTCTTTACATTCAAAGTCTATATATTTTCCTTTGTATACTCCGTTATAGTCAGTGTTTGATTGCTTTTCAAAATATGCTTCTGTGATTTTTGCTAATTTATAATCTGCAGAAATTATTTTGATTGGAGTAGGTCTTTTTGTGATGATTGCTCTTTGTTTTTCATCATAATATTGACAAGATAAAGAAACGGCATGTTCAAAATCCATACCTCTATTTGCTGCATTTAATACTTTTTGTTTCTTTTTTGCAGGTAAGAGGTTGGTTTCTTGTTTATTGACTACTTTTTTGTTTGGATAGTTAATCATAGTTTAAACAAGGCTAATATTATATTGCCCATACTCCTTTCTTTTATGCTAAATATTTTTTACATTCATTAATAAATTCTTCGCTAGTAACATTTTCTCCGTTAACAAGCTTTTCAATTACTGAACGAATTGGAGCGGAATAAATCTTTTGTTTTGCTAGAATTTTAAGGTACTCATTTAGTAAAGTATCTTTTTGTTTGTTCATCGCAGAATAAAGATTTCTTAAATCAAGTGCATCGTTTAATGGATCGTGAGATATTCCAACAGGAGGAATATTAAAAACTTTTAAATAATTCACTAGTGAGTAATTATTATTTTTATTATCTTTACAAAATTGTGAGATAAACATTAAAAAGTCCACGCAATTATTTACAATATTGTAACCAATAAAAGCATTTTTTGGTTCACTTCTTGTAATAGAGTCGATAATCATTTTGGCATCATTACTACCAAATGTGATAAAGGCACATTGTTCAAATGGTTGATTGATAAATTTTTTGAATTTTGAAAAAGCTGTTTCTAAAGGAAGGCCTTCTTCTTTTAAAATATCTTCAGTAATTTTGGTCATATTTTGGACAAAACGTCCAATACATCCTAATGGTTTAACATAACATTTAAATTTCTTTTGATATCCTCGTAAAATTTTGCCATTTTCATCGATTTTACATTTTACTGCACCGATTGCAATTATTTCATGAGAAAATTGAGTTCCTTCTAAATCTAAGAACACTAATGTTTTTTTATTTTTAATTAATTTGTTAAAAGCTTCCATTATTTCACCAACCTATACAATTATAAGTTATTTTTAAAATAAAATAAATGAAAACATTTGTCTTCGTTGAAACATATATATAAGTGAACAATATTTTTGTTCAGAAAAAGGTGAAGATATGTATTATACCTCAGGATGTGGATGCACAAATAGAAATGTCACTTGTTTAAATTCAAGTGAAGATTGTGGTGTTAATGTTGTTTTAACTGCAAGCAATGCGGTAGCAAGAGTTTGTGATGAAGTAACGTATACTGTTACAATTACAAACAATTCTAATGCAACTATGACAAATGCTGCGTTGAATTTGCCATTATGCAATGCGTTAGCATTAATGCCAGGAACAGTTACTGTTAATGGAGAAACAGTAGAAGTTATTAATTTAGATTTAGTACCATTAGGTAATATTGATCCAGATGAAACTGTTACTATTGTTTATACTGTAACTGTAATGACTTGTCAAAGATATATTAAACACAAGGCAAAAGTGACGTTTACATGTTGCCAATGTTTTACAAGAAAAACACTATGTGTTTTATCTAATGAAAATTTGTTACAAGTCTGTTGTTGCTGCCCAGGAACTGGAAACTAAAAGATTGGAGAGTTTTCTCTCCAATAAATTATTATAATCTTAACACAACTCTTTAAATTATTAATTATATATATTATAATAATTAATGTTGGAAAGGAGTTGTTTTTATATGAAAATTCAAACTAAATTATCACCATCTAAAATTGTTGATAAAGAATTTAGTGCTAAGAAACATGGCTATGATGCTTTAGAAGTAGATAAATTTTTAGATGAAGTTGTTGATGATTACATTTCTTTGGAACAATATATTACTAAATTAGAAAAAGATTATGAAGAAGTTATGAGAACAACTAAACTTTACAAAACAAGAATGGATCAAGCTGAAATTCAAAATGAAGTAATGAGAGAAAAACTTGGAGATATTTCTAATAACAAAGATGCAAGTTTATCAAATATTGATTTATTAAAAAGAATTTCTTCTTTAGAACAAGCATTATTTAAACTCGGAGTAGATCCTTCGACAATTAAATAAATTACCTTTGATCTGGATAATTGCTGGTGAAGTAATTCATTAGAGGAAAGTCCATGCTCGCACTGCCTGTGATGGTAGTAGTGTTTGTGCCAAAGGAAAAAATAACTTTGGGTAGGTGGGAGCACCTAACGGCAGGTCAAAACCTAAATCGTAAGACATGGTCTAGACCTTGAAAGTGCCACAGTGACGTAGTTTATATGAAAGTATAAAGTGGAACGCGGTAAACCCCTCAAGCGAGAAACCTAAATTTGGTAAGGGAGGTTTAAGTAGAGAAACGAATCTAACTTAAGCATACTTCGGTATAGATAAATAATTATCCTAGACAGAACATGGCTTACAGGATCAAAGACTCGATATTATAGGAGGTTGAATTTATGAATTTACCTAACAAGATTACAACTTTTAGAATGGTATGTGTTGTTGTAATTGACTTTATATTATTATTTCCATGGGCAAGTTGTGGAGTAACTATGCCACTAGTTTTTGGTGCTATTAGTTTAGAGTACTTTATTAGTGCGATATTATTTTTAGTCGCATCATTTAGTGATTTCTTAGATGGTTATCTTGCTAGAAAATATAATTTAGTAACTACATATGGAAAATTTATGGATCCAATTGCTGATAAATTATTAATTGATACAGTAGTAATTATCATGGCAATTAATCATCCTACAATAGTTCCTCCAGTTGTTGCAGTTATTATGATTGCTAGAGATTTATTAGTAGATGCGTTAAGACAAGTTGCTTCAACTAAGGGAGTTGTTCTAGCGGCAAATATTTGGGGAAAATTAAAAACAGTTGTTCAAATGGTCGCTTTGACTTTAGCACTATTACTAGATTGGCCATTCGGTTTATTAAATTTACCAGTATCTATTACATCAATTATTTGTTATGTAGCAGGTGTAGTATCTCTTTTATCTGGGATACTATATTTCACTAAAAACCTCCATGTTTTTAATGATAAAGAAGCAAAATAATCAGTATGAAAAATAAAGTTGTAGAATTATTAAAGAATAGTAATTTAACTATTGGATCAATTGAATCTTTAACAGGAGGACTATTTGCATCAACCTTAACTTCTATTCCAGGAGTTAGTAAAGTCTTTAAAGGTAGCGTGGTAAGCTATGCAACAGAAGTAAAAGAAATGGTTGTCAATGTTAGTAAAGACGTTGTTACTAAGTATGGAGTTGTATCTAAAGAATGCGCTTTAGAAATGGCACTGAATGGAAAGAAATTACTTGGTGTAGATGTTTGTGTTTCATTTACTGGTAATGCGGGTCCTGATGTGATGGATGGAAAAAAAGTAGGCACAGTATATATTGGATTAATAATAAATGATGATATAGAAGTGTTTGAATTGAATCTATCAGGAGATAGAAATAAAATAAGAGAAGAATGTGTAAAAATTGCTTTTGAAAAAATTTATAAAAAATTAAGTAGAACTTTTTAGAAAAATAACGTTATTAATTAGTAGGAGGAAAATTTATGGCAGTTAAAGAAAGCTTAAAAACAAAAGATGAAAAATTAGAATCGACTTTAAAAGACATTGAAAAAATGTTTGGTAAAGGTTCGGTAATGAAACTAGGTGAAAGACCTAATGTTTCTTATGATATTATCCATTCTGGTTCATTATTAATTGATAATGTTTTAGGAATTGGTGGATATCCAAAAGGCAGAATTATTGAAATTTATGGTCCTGAATCTTCAGGTAAGACAACACTAGCTCTATCTGCAATTGCAGAATGTCAAAAAGCAGGTGGAAGAGCGGCATTTGTTGATGCTGAACATGCAATTGATCCAAACTATGCTCAAAAATTAGGGGTAGATACAGATGAATTAATTCTTTCTCAACCTGATCATGGTGAACAAGCGTTAGAAATAGTTGAAATGTTAGCTCGTTCTGAAGCTATCGATATTATTGTGGTTGACTCAGTAGCAGCTTTAGTGCCTCAATCTGAATTAGATGGTGAAATGACTGATTCAAATGTTGGTGCTCACGCTAGATTAATGTCTAAAGCAATGAGAAAATTAGCAGGCGTACTAAACAAATCTAATTGTACAGTTATCTTTATTAACCAATTAAGAGAAAAAGTTGGTGTTATCTATGGTAACCCAGAAGTTACAACTGGTGGTAGAGCGTTAAAATTCTATGCTACAATTAGAATTGATATTAGAAAAGCAGAAGCTATTAAAGATGGTGATCAAATTATTGGTAATCAAGTTAATGTTAAAGTTGTTAAAAATAAGGTTGCTCCACCATACAAAGCTTGTAAAGTTGATTTAATTTTTGGTGAAGGATTCTCAAAAGTTGGCGAAATACTAGATTTAGCTCTTCAATATGGATTTGCTAAAAAATTAGGATCATGGTTTGAAATTTTAGGTGAAAGAGTTGGTCAAGGTAAAGATGCTGCAAAACAATTCTTAAAAGACCATCCAGATGTTTATGAAAGTGTATTAACTCAAGTCACTGAAGCTCAAGCAAAAGAAAGAAATTAATGTAATTTATCTAAAAAATCGGTTTAATGGTGTTTAAAAAACCGATTTTTTTGTTGAAACGCAAAAAAATAAAGAATATTATAGAAAAAATTATTAAAAAAGATGTAAAAATAGAAAAAAATGCTAAATTTGAACTGCAATATTTTTTTAAATTTAATAAATAAAAAAATAATTGTTTCTTTATTCTTATTATATTTGATATAATAAAAACGAGGATTAAATAACCTCATAATTCTTTTATGGTAGAAATACCTATCACAATAGTATTTGTGGATTCGTTTTTTCTCGTATCATAGGTCAGCGAGATTATTAAATAATGACCTTTACAATAGACAAGGAGATAATAATATATGACAATTTTTGCAGTGGAACCAGGAATGGTTGCAGTGTTCTGTGTCATTGCTGCGGTTGTTGCAGTACTGGCTACTTTGGTTGTTGTTAAATTCTTAACTTCAAACGAAGAAAAGAGCGCTCTAGCTAAATCAAGAAAACTATTAACTGAAGCTGAAGATAATTCTAAAAAACTTTTAGATGATTCTAAAGAAAAAGCTAAAAGAACATTAGAAGAATCTGAAACAAAGGCTAAAAGATTAATTGAAGAAGCAGAAAATAAAGCATCAGCTTTACAAAAAAGATCTATTCAAGAAGGTAAAGAAGAAATTCTTGCATTCAAAAGAGAACAAGAACAAACTTTAAAAGAAAGAAAGATTGAACTTGCTGCGCAAGAAAATAAAGTTAATCAAAGAGAACAAAATATCGATAGAAGAGATGCAGCTTTAATTGAAAGAGAAAAACAAATAGAATTAAAATTAGAATCTGTTTCTCAAAAATTAAAAGATGTTGAAAAGAAAGAAGAATTAGCTCAACAAAAATTAGACTCTATTGAAAGTGAACTTGAAAAAGTTGCTCAAATGAGTGTAGAACAAGCTAAAGAAGAATTATTTAAAAGAGTAGAAGATAGAACTAAGCAAGAAATGATTGCTTATGTAAAACAAAAAGAAGATGAGGCAAAAGAAAATGCTGAAAATATTGCTAAAGATTTAATCGGTTTAGCAATTGATAAATATTCTCAAGAAGTAGTATCTGAAAAAACTATTTCTGCAGTATCACTTCCTTCAGATGAAATGAAAGGTAGAATTATTGGTAGAGAAGGTAGAAATATTCGTACTATTGAACAATTAACAGGTGTAGATATTATCATTGATGATACTCCTGAAGTAATTACTGTTTCTTGCTTTGATCCAATTAGAAGAGAAACTGCTAGATTAGCACTAGAATATTTAATTAAAGATGGAAGAATCCAACCAGGAAGAATTGAAGAAGTTGTTGAAAAAGCTAGAATGGATGTTAATAAATCTGTACATGAAGCAGGTATTAATGCAGCATTCAAACTAGGATTACCACGTATCAATAAAGATTTATTAGATTATGTAGGTAGATTAAAATATAGAACATCTTATGGTCAAAATGCTTTAGATCATTGTTTACAAGTTGCTTATTTAAGTGGAATTATGGCTGCTGAACTTGGTTTAGATCAAAATCTAGCTAAAAGAGCAGGTTTATTACATGATATCGGTAAAGCTGCAGACTTCGAACTTGAAGGATCACATGTTGAAATCGGTTCTAAGTTAGCAAAAAAATATGGTGAAAATGATGTTGTTATTAATGCGATTGAATCTCACCATGGTGATGTAGAAGCAAATTGTATTATTTCTCATTTAGTTGCTGCTGCTGATACTTTAAGTGCAGCTCGTCCAGGCGCTCGTAGTGAAACTTTAGAAAATTACATTCAAAGAATTGAAAAACTTGAAGAAGTTTGTAAATCATTTGAAGGTGTTCAATCTTCATTCGCTATGCAATCTGGTAGAGAAGTTAGAGTTATGGTAGTACCAGAAAAAGTTTCTGATTTAGAAGCTTTCCAAATGGCTCGTGAAATTAAAGAAAAGATTGAAAACGAAATGACTTATCCAGGTCAAATTAAAGTTTCAGTTGTAAGAGAAGTAAGAGCAACAGAAATTGCTAAATAATAAGAGACCATTTTGGTCTCTTTTAACACTTTTGGAGGTGAAGGTATGAAAATTTTATTCATTGGTGATGTTGTAGGAAGTATGGGCAGAAACATTATTTCTATGATGATAGATAGAATTACTAGTAAAGAACCAATTGATTTTATTATTGCAAATGGTGAAAATGCAACTCATGGTAAAGGATTAAGTGAAGATCATTTAAATGAGTTATTTGATGCTGGAGTTGATGTTGTAACTTTAGGTAATCATTATGCGAATAAAAAAGATATTTTCAACTTCTTAGATTCATATGAAGGATTATTAAGACCTAATAATTTGCATCATTCAGTTCCAGGAACTGGTACTGGTGTATTTGATGTTAATGGTGTTAAAATTAGGGTGACTAATTTACTTGGTCGAGTCTATATGGCTATTGATGTCAATAATCCTTTTGATGATTTGGATACTATTTGTGCTTCAGATGATTCAGATATTCATATTGTAGATTTCCATGCGGAAGCTACTGGAGAAAAATATGCGTTAGCACATGCTTTTGATGGAAAAGTAAGTGCGGTATTAGGAACTCATACTCATGTTCAAACTAGAGATAATCGAATTTTGCCTAATGGAACAGCGTATATTTCTGATGTTGGTATGTGTGGTCCTTATGATAGTATTTTAGGAGTCAAAAAGGAAGATGTTGTAAAAAGAACATGGACTTCTCTTCCTACTCCATTTAATGTCAAGGAAGATGGAGAAGGAATTTTCTCTGGTGTAATTCTTTCGTTTAATGATGAAACATATGAATGTGAAAGAATTCAAACAATTTATGAAATTTTAGATTAGTAATAAAATAAACTTCTTTTACATAATTTTGTGTAAAAGGAGAAAAATATGATACAACAAATTAAAGTCGCATCTAGTTCAAATGTATCTGCAGTTGCAGGTGCAATCAGCAATATTATGCGTGAACAATCAAGTTTAGAAGTTTCTACTGTAGGAGCAGGTTCGCTTAATCAAGCAATCAAGGCTTTAGCAATCGCGAGAGGATTTCTTACTCCTTCAGGAATAGAAATATGGGTAACACCTAGTTTTAAAGAAATATTAATTGAAGGTAAACAAAAAACAGCAATTAAATTAAAAGTAGAAAAAAGATAGGAAGGAATTTATGAAAAAGAAAGTAGTAATTAACGCTAGTCCTGATTTAAAACAAGCAGCAAAACGTAATAAAAGAGAACCAATCATTTTTATAAGAGACAATTTAGTAGTACCTAGCAAATTATCTTTAATTGCGAAAGATAAAAAATATTTTATTCGTACTTATGGATGTCAAGCTAATGTATTAGATGGTCAAACAATTGAAGGTATTTTACGTGAAGTTGGCTATGAATATACTGATAATCCAATGGAAGCAGATTTAGTAATTTTAAATACTTGTGCGATTAGAGAAAATGCTGAAGATAAAGTCTTTGGTGAAATTGGCTCATTAAAAGCATTAAAAACTAAAAATCCTAATGCTATTATTGGTGTTTGTGGATGTATGACTCAGCAACCTCATATCGTAGAAAAAATTCAAAAAACTTATCCTCAAGTGGATTTAATTTTTGGCACTCATAATATTCATCATCTTCCTCAATTGATTTTAGAATCTATGGAAAAGAATGTAAGAATTGTTGAAGTATATTCTAAAGAAGGCGAAGTAATTGAAAATATGCCTTGTCATCGTTCTGATAAGATTAAAGCTTTTGTAAATATTATGTATGGATGTGATAAATTCTGTACTTATTGCATTGTTCCTTATACTAGAGGTAAACAAAGATCTAGAATTAAAGAAGATATTTTAAAAGAATGTAAGGCATTAGTTGAAGAAGGCTATCAAGAAATTACTTTACTAGGTCAAAACGTAAATGCTTATGGAAAAGATTTAGATGATGGTTCTAGTTTTGGTGAATTATTAGTTGAAGTTGCTAAATTAGGTATTCCTAGATTAAGATTTACTACTTCTCATCCTTGGGATTTCACTGAAGAAATGTTTAAGGCAATGGGTACTTATCCAAATATTATGCCTTTTATACATCTTCCTCTTCAATCTGGTAGTGATGATGTTTTAAGAAGAATGGGTAGAAGATATACTTCAAAAGAGTATTGTGCATTAGTTGATAAATTAAGAGAAATTATTCCTAATGTTTCTATTTCAACAGATATTATTGTTGGTTTCCCAAATGAAACGGATCAAGATTTTGAAGATACATTAAATGTTGTTAGATATGTAAAATATGATTCAGCATTTACATTTATTTATTCTCCTAGAGTAGGTACTCCAGGGGCAAAAATGGAAGATAAAACTCCACATGAAGTAAAACAAGCTAGATTTAAAGAACTTGTTAAAACTTTAGCAATCTATGAAAGAGAGAAAGCTGAAGCTTATGTAGGAAAAATAATTCCAGTTCTTGTAGAAGGTACTTCAAAAAAGGATAAGAATATTCTTTCAGGATATTCTGATACTAATAAATTAGTTAACTTCAAGGGTGATTATACTCATGTAGGTAAGATTGTAAATGTAAAAATTACTGAGGCTACTACATATTACTTAAAAGGTGAAGAAGTTAATGAATAGTGAACTAAAAAATAAGCTAGATGAATTTATTGAAGACTTCTTACAAGTTAAAGAAGTTAAACAATATCTTCTATTAAAAAAAGAAATTCTTGAATCTAGTGAAATTAAAGATTTGCAATCTTCATTAAAGAAAGCACAAAAAGAAATGGCGCTTTCTTTAGGTACTCCTTCTTATAATGAAAATAAAAAGATTTATCTAGAATTAAAAGATAGATATGATAGACATCATCTTATTGTAAACTTTAATGTGATGCAAGAAGAAGTTTCTTATTTATTAGATGAATTAAAAAATCGATTAGAACTCAAATAACTTACGCTATAAAAAGGCGTAAGTTTTTTTGATAAAGAATTCGGTTTATATGTAAAAAGTGTAGTTAATTTAATGATACTTAAAAAGTAACATGTGATATTTTAAAAAGTATCGTGTAATATTTGGCTACATTTTTTATAATATAGGTGAACATAAATATTTATATGTCGCATTTATGAATCGAATGATAACTTATTAGGCGTAATAATTTATTTTATGAAAGGAGTAAGAAATGAAAAAATTGATATTTAAAATGTTAACTATTATTTGTCTTATTTGTCCTTTAACATCATGTAATTCTCATGATAACATTCATAAATTAGAAGTGGTGGATAACTGGGAACTTTTAATGCATCCATTAGAAGATGAATATGAAGAAGGAACAATTGTTGAAGTTCATTTGGCATTTAGATCTGGTCCTTCTGTTGGAATTATATTAGATGATGAAATAATAGTTGCACAAGGTGAAGATGCTTCTAGAACATGTGAAACATATTGTGATGTAGTTAGATTTGTTATGCCTAATAAAGATACTACTATTTACACTCATCAAAATGGAGAAATAGGAAATCCTAGATTTACTTTAAAGAATGTTTTAAATATACCAGATATTAATATAAATGAAATTAATAAAGTGAAATTAGTTAATGGACATATTGGAGTTGCTCCTGGAAGAATGAATGAGATAAAATACAGTTCTAATGAAGAAGATATAAGTAAAGTGTTTAAGCTATTAGATTCAAAAGTTGTTTTAGAAACTGGTGATAATTGGGCAGTAACTGGCGGAAATTTTGTTGAATATTCTTTACTTACTTGTGATAATAGATACGATATAAGAATAACAAATGACTACATTAGTGTTAATAAAAAACATTATAAATATTTGGGTGATTATATAGATTTTATTTATCCAGATTTACAAGCAAATTCTTTTGTGACTTACATAGATACATTTGAAGCATATAGAAGTGATGGTAGTAGAATTGGTGAATTTGAAGGATTGTCTGAATATGAATTTATTAAATACCCATATGATGTTATTACTGAGAATATGCCGAAAGGATATTTAGAGACTGAGTTTGGAAGAATTAATGTGCATCTAGAGAATGTCTTCTTTTTTGAAGAAGGTAACATGGACACTTATTATTTGCTTGTAGGAGAAAAGACCTTTTCATTCTTTTAATAATAATTTTCCTCTTATTTCATATATTGAAATAGGAGGTTTTTTATGTATAGAGAAATAATGGCTAAAACTTTAACTGGTAAAGGAAAAATTAACCAAGTGATAGAAAAAGAATTGTTTATTTCTAATGATATTTCTAAAACTTTAGGATGCTGGATAATTAACTTAAAACACGAGATTATTCGAGAAAACCTCGATATTTTTGTTAAAGGATCATATGATATTCAATTATGGTACGCTTTAAATAATAATCAAAAATCCGAAGTATATAATGAAACCATTGAATTCTATGAAAAGGTTAATATGTCATATCGTGATTTAAAAGTTATTGATAATGAAATATATACTAAAGTTTATGTTCCAAAGTATCCTTCTTGTACTAGTATGGAGTTAGATGAAAATAAAAAAATTAAATTAAAAATAGAGGCTTTGTATTATGTGGATACTTTTCAAGAAGCTTTGTTAGTTGTTAATTGTTCAGATGATTATGTAGAAGATGTATCGATTGAAGAAGAAATTGTAATGAATGTAAACCCTAATTACATTAATGATGTTGTTTCTACTCAAGATGGAGAAGAACATAAATCTTAATCAAATGATTTTTACTAAAATTTGATTCCTAAAATGGAAAATTAATGACACTAGCTTAAAATAGTGTTATTTTTTAGTGTTTTACTACTACAAAATAGATAATATTTCATTTATAATATTATCTATAACGAGGTGTTGAAGTATGGCAAAAGTAAAACAATATTCACCAATGATACAACAATATTTACAAGTTAAGGCGAATCATAGTGATACTTTGATTCTTTATAGAGTTGGAGATTTCTATGAATTATTTTTTGAAGATGCAAAAATTGCTTCTAGAGAATTACAATTAGTTTTAACTGGTAAATCAGCAGGTGTTGAAGAAAGAGTTCCAATGTGTGGGGTTCCTCATCATGCTGCTTCATCGTACATTGATAAACTAGTAAAAAAAGGATATAAAGTTGGGATTGTAGAACAAGTAGAAGATCCTGCGACTGCAAAAGGAATTGTAGAAAGAGATGTAGTTCAAATTATTACTCCAGGAGCAGTTATTGATATGAAATCAAAAGATAATAACTATATTGGATGTTTAGATGCAACAAGTAATTATTATATTTTTTCATATGCTGATGTTTCTACTGGTGAAATGTATGTTGAAAATTTGGAAAAGGATATTGAAGTTGTTTGTAGTGAAATTGAAAATCTTGCCATTAAAGAAGTTATTACTTCTACTAGCTTTGACGCTCACGAAATTATGTTATTAAAAAATAGAAAGCATGTATTAGTTTCTTACGAAAATGATAATTTAGCTTCTATTGAACATGAATATATTTTAACTAATGTTTATGATTTAGAACAAAGAAAAAATGTTGTTAGATTATATAACTATTTGAAAAATACTCAAAAGAATACTTTAGATTATATGTGGCCTTGTAAGGTTATTAGATCTAATCAAGCTATGCAAATTGATTCTTTCTCTAGAAACAATTTAGAACTAACTAGAACTATTAGAAGTGAAGAATCTAGGGGTACATTATTTTGGTTATTAGATGAAACTCAAACTAATATGGGTTCTAGATTGTTAAAAAAATGGATTGTTAAACCTGTTACTGATATTAATGAAATTAATACTAGATTAGATATCGTTGAATCTTTAATGAATAATTTCTTGATTAGAGGAGATTTAATTAAAAACTTAAAGGAAATTTATGATTTAGAAAGATTGGTTTCTAAAATTAATTTTGGTTCATGTAATGGTAGAGATTTATTACAATTAAAAAGATCTTTAGAATTAACTCCAGGTTTAATTTATAACTTAAGACAACTAGATAATGCATATATTAATTCTTTACCTGGTATGGATTTTGATTTTTCAGAATTAGTTGCTACTTTAGAAGCTTCGATTTCTGATGATGCACCAATTACTGTTAAAGAAGGTGGAATTTTTAAACAAGGCTATAATCAAACTTTAGATGATTTATTAGTAATGTCTAAAGGTGGTAAAGAATGGGTAGCTAATTTAGAAGCAAGAGAAAAAGAAAAGACAGGTATCTCTACTTTAAAAGTAGGATTTAATAAAGTCTTTGGATATTATATTGAAGTTACTAGAGGTCAATTAGATAAGATTCAAGAAGAATGGGGTTATGAAAGAAAGCAAACTACTATTAATTCTGAAAGATTTATCACTCGTGAATTAAAAGAACAAGAAGCAATGATTTTAACTGCAGATGAAAGAAGATGTGCTTTAGAATATGAATTATTTACTCAATTAAGAAAATATGTGGTGACTTATACTGAAAGATTACAAGTTTTAGCACAATTAATTTCTTATGTTGATGTATTAATTTCTTTTGCAGAAGTTTCATTAGAAAATCATTACGTAAGACCTACATTTAATGAAGAAAGAAGAATTGAAATTATTAATGGTAGACATCCTGTTATTGAGAAAGTAATGAATAATTCTGAGTATGTTCCTAATGATATAAAAATGGATAAAGATACGGATATTCTAGTTATTACTGGTCCTAATATGGGTGGTAAATCTACTTATATGAGACAATTTGCTTTAACTGTTGTTATGGCTCAAATCGGGTGTTTTGTTCCTTGTGATAAAGCAGATTTAATGATCTTTGATCAAATCTTTACTAGAATTGGTGCATCAGATGATTTGGTTTCTGGTCAATCTACATTTATGGTGGAAATGAGTGAAACTAATTATGCTCTTAGACATGCAACTAGTAATTCGTTAATGATTTTTGATGAAATTGGTAGAGGTACTGCTACTTTTGATGGTATGGCATTAGCTCAAGGAATTTTAGAATATATAGCAACTAAAATTAGAGCAAAAACGATGTTCTCTACTCATTATCATGAAATCACTTCAATTGAAAATAAATTATCTATGATTAAAAATGTTCACGTTGCAGTTTCTGAAAATGAAAATGATATTACTTTATTGTATAAAGTAGAAGAAGGTGCGATGGGTAAGTCTTATGGTATTAATGTTGCTAAATTAGCAAATTTACCAAGCGAGTTAATTTCTAGAGCAAGTGAAATTTTAGAAGATCTATTAAAAGAAGAAGTTAAGACAAATTCTAATGTTATGAAGGTTAGTGAAGTGAAATTGCCTAAATGGGTTGATGAACTTAAAACATTGGATCCTCTATCAATGTCTCCTCTTCAAGCGTTAAATTATTTATATGAATTAAAAAGAAAGATGGGTGATAAATAATGGCAAATATTAAAGTAATGGATTCTCACCTTGCTAATATGATAGCAGCAGGTGAAGTTATTGAAAGACCATCTTCGGTTATTAAAGAATTAGTTGAAAACTCTATTGATGCTGGAGCAAAGCATATTGAAGTAAGAGTTTATGAGGCAGGTAGAAAGAAAATAGTCGTTAAAGATGATGGATGTGGTATGGATAGAGAAGATTCTACTTTAGCATTTAAACGTCACGCATCTAGTAAATTATTATCTGAAAGACAACTATTCAGGATTAAAACAATGGGATTTAGAGGTGAGGCTCTTCCTTCTATTGCTTCTGTTAGTAAAGTAACTATGACTACTTCTACTGGTGTAGGAGTAGGTACAAAAGTTGTAATTGAAAATGAAGAAATGAGCGTTGAAGATTATTCTTCTAGAAAAGGAACAATTTTTACTATTGAAGAATTATTTTATAATACTCCAGTTAGACTTAAATTCTTAAAAACTGATGTGACTGAGAACGCTAATTCATTAGAAGTTATGCAACGTTTAGCAATGTCTAGATGTGATGTTGCGTTTGATTTTTATATTGATGAAAGACATGTTTTCTCCACTTCTGGTAGAGGTGATTTGCTTGAAGTTATTTCTAGAATTTATAATAATGAAACTGCTAAAAAGATGATGAAAGTTTCATATGAAGATTTAGATTTTTCAATCGAAGGATATATTGGTAAACCAGAACTTGCAAAATCAAATAGATATTATATGATTACTATTTTAAATGAAAGAAATGTATATATTCCTAAAGTTCAAAGAGCAATTATTGATGCGTATGGTGATTTTATTTTTAATAGTAAATATCCTTTTGTAGTATTAAAAATTAGAGTAGAACATTCATTAGTTGATGTTAACGTTCATCCTTCAAAAAGAGAAATTAGATTGTCAAATGAAGATAGAATTACTGACGCGATTAATGTAATGATTAAAGATACTTTATTAGATAGAAAACCTTTAACTGCAGGACCATCTTATATTAAAGAAGAACCATTAAAAGCTCCAATTTCGCCTAAAATCGAGGAGAAAATTTCTTTTTTACTTGATGATGAAGAGGTGTTGAGTGATGTGTCTATAACACGTCCTTCTATAGCATATAAAAATGAAGTTAAACCGGTTCAAGTTGAACTTCCTTCTTTAGATGAAGAAGTGATTACTCCAATTAAAGAAGAAGTTAAAATAGAAGAAAATAAAAATGTAAGTTTTAAGAAACCTTTATTAATTCCTATTGGACAAATTCATAATACTTATATTATCTGTCAAGGCGAAGATGGAATGTATTTAATTGATCAACATGCTGCTAATGAAAGAATTAATTACGAAAAATTTGATAAGGAATTGAATTCATCGATTAAAGTTGTTGAACCTCTTGTTCCATATATGATTAATTTGTCTACTTCAGATGTAATGAAATTAACAGAAGAAAGATTGAACTTATTATCTAAGATTGGATTAGAAGTTGAACTATTTGGATCAAATACTTTAAAAGTTAGAAAGATGCCTTTATTTATTAAAGAATTAGATGAAGGTAGTTATATTGAAGAATTATTGAATCAAGTTATTTTAAAAGATAAAGTAGATTTATCTTCATTAAGAAAACATGTCATTTCTACTATGGCATGTAAAGCGAGTATTAAAGCGCATGATAAGTTATCATTAAGAGAAATGGAAGATTTAATTAATACATTATTTGAATGTAATAATCCAACTTGTTGTCCTCATGGAAGACCAACAATTATTCATTTTTCAAAATATGATATTGAAAAAATGTTTAAACGTTCAGGGATTTAAAAATGATTATTTGTATTGTAGGACCTACTGGTGTAGGTAAATCAAAATTAGCACTTAGAGTTGCAAAAAGATTAAATGGTGAAATTGTTAATGGTGATGCTTTCCAAATTTATAAAGAAATGGATATAGGAACAGCAAAACCTACTATAGAAGAAAGACAAGAAGTTCCTCACCATCTTTTTGACTATGTAGAACCAACATATAGTTTTTCTGTTTATGATTATCAAAAGACTTTAAGAAGTAAAATAGAAGAACTAGAAAAAAGAAATGTTCCTATTATTGTTTGTGGTGGAACCGGTTTATATTTAAAGGCTAGTTTCTATGACTTTAACCTTAATAAACAAGAATCTACTATTGATATGTCTAAATATGAAAGTCTATCTAATGAAGAATTATATGAAGTATTAAAAGAAATAGATTTTGAAGAAACTAAAGTTATTCATATGAATAATAGAAAAAGAGTTTTAAGAGCAATTCAAATTTATCTTGAAACAGGAAAAAAGAAATCAGAACAAGTTGCTGAACAAGAACATAAGCCAATTTATGATGTCACTTTTGTTGGATTGACTAGAGATAGAGAAGAACTATATGAACTAATTAATAAAAGAGTAGATATCATGTTTGAAACAGGATTACTTGAAGAAGTAAAAACTTTAATGGATAAGTATCCTCATGATTTAAGGTCGTTTCAAGCGATTGGATATAAAGAAATTATTGATGGATTAGATAATTCTAAAGATATAGAAGAAATTAAAGAATTAATTAAAAAGAATTCGAGAAATTATGCGAAAAGACAATACACATATTTTAATCATCAATTAGATGTTAATTGGTTTTCTTCTTTAGATGACGCAGAAGAATTTATTGTAAATAAATTTAATGGAAGGAGATAATTTATGGAACTATTAATTGGAAAAGAAATATCTAATAAAATAAGAGAAGAATTAAAAGGGAATTTATCTAAATTAGATCGTAAATTAAAATTAGTTTGTTTGGTTAATAAAGAAGATGCTTCTAGTATTGGTTATTCTAGATCTCAAGGTAAATTAGCTTCTACTCTAGGAATTGATTATGAACTAATTGAAATGGAACCTTCTAAAGAAGCATATGAAAAAGAAATTAAAAGAATAAATGAAGATTGTTTAATTGATGGATGTTTAATTACTAGACCATTATTTAAAGGAGCGAATGAAGAAGAAATTATCTCTTTATTAGATCCTTTAAAAGATGTTGATGGAATGAATGCCTTATCTTTAGGTGAATTATTTATTAATAAAGAAGAAGCGATTAAACCTGCTACTCCTAGAGCTATTTTAGAATTATTAAAAGGATATAATATCGAAATTAAAGGAAAAGATATTTTAGTTGTAGGTAGATCTATTTCAGTAGGTAAGCCTGTTGCAATTATGTTACTAAATGAACATGCAACTGTGACAATTGCACATACTAGAACTCTTGATTTAGATGCTAAATTATCAAGAGCAGATATTGTTGTAGCAGCAGTTGGTAGACCTCATATTATTGATTCTTCTAAATGTAAGGAAGGCGCGATTGTTATTGATGCAGGAATTCATTATTTAGAAGATGGTATTGTTGGTGATGTTCTTCCTAATGAAAAATTAAAAGCAATATCTAAAGTTCCTGGAGGAGTAGGGATATTAACTTCTACGTTAATTATGGATAATGTGTATAGATGTTATTTAAGGAGAAATAAATAATGGAATCTAAAGATTATAAATTAAATGATATTGTTGAAATGAGAAAACCTCATCCTTGCTCAACTAAATCAAAATTATTTGAAATAGTGAGACTAGGCGCAGATATTAAAATTAAATGTTGTGGATGTGGCAATGTAATTATGCTTCCAAGAAACGATTTTAATAAAAAAGCAAAAAAAGTTATTTCTTAACTAGGTAAAAAGTAAAAATCTTCCTAATAAATATATAGGAGGATTTTTTTATGGCATTTTTAGAAGTTAAAAATTTAACTAAAAAATATAAAAACCAATTAGTATTAAATGATATATCAATTTCATTTTCTTCAAAAGGTTTATATTGTTTAATTGGAGAATCAGGAGGAGGAAAATCGACATTTTTAAATTGCATAAGTGGGATTGAAAAAATGGATAAAGGAAAGATCTATTTTCAAAATAAGAGAATAAGAAATTTTGATAAATTCAGAAACAAATATGTATCTATGGTTTATCAAAATTCTAATTTAATTTCTTTTTTAAATGTAAAAGATAATATTTATATAAAAGGTAAAAATGATTTGGATTTAGAAAAAGTAAATGTCAATTCATTTGTTAATACTAAAATAAATGTGTTGTCAGGAGGGGAAATTCAAAGAGTAGGAATTGCTAGAGGAATATGTGGGAATAGTAAAATTCTTTTACTAGATGAGCCTACTGGTTCATTAGATAAAGATAATGCTTATAAAATCATGGATATAATTAAAGAGTTATCTAAATCATACTTAGTTATTATGGTGACTCATAATCTAGAGTTAGTAAAGAAATATAAACCAATTCTTATTTCTTTGAAAAATGGCGAAATTTCAAGTTTGAAAGAATCAAAAGAAAATAATGCACTTTTTAGCGAAAAACTAAAACGTTTATCATTAGTAAATACGATCAAAATAGCAATTAAAACATTATTTAAAAGTAAGATAAAAATATTAATTAGTGTTATTGCGTTAAGTATATCTTTGACTTTTTTATTATTGTCTTATAGTGCGAGTATTAATATTAATAATTTAATTAATGACAATAAAACTAATTATTTAGATTATACTTTATTAAAAATAAGTAAGGAAAAGACTAATAAGATTGAGAATTCTTCTTTAACTTTAGTAAAAGAAGAACAACTTACAAATAGTGATAAAATAAGCATCGACCATCTTATTAATATAGATAGTTATTTATATGATTTAACTCCTATTTTTTCTTCTTACCCTTTAATTAATCATCCTGTTAATAGTGAGTATTTTTTCTCTAATATTGAATGGGTTCCTTATTTTAAAAGAGAAGAAAATAGATTTAAAAATAAAATACAAGGTAGATTCCCTTCTTATGAAAAAGAGGTTGTAGTTAATAAAGCAGCGAGTAAGTATTTTTCTAATAATAGATTCAATATAAATTTAGAAAAGGTGATTGATTTAAAATTGTCAAATAATGAAATAATTAGTGATACTTATTTTATAGATATGACTTTTATTATAGTAGGTCAAGTAGAAGAATTTGATATGTTAGAGACGCCAAAAATTTATTATCCTTATGAATATTTGTTAAAAATATCCAAAGATATCAATTTGGATAATTTGTCTTCTTATTTAGAAGCTCCTGTAACTTTATTTGATCGATTATCAACAATTAAAGGAATAGATGATGCATTTGCTTCTAATAAATTAATAGTACAAGTAGATTTAAAAAAAGTTAATTATGTTTATAGAGAAGTTAATGCTTATTTTATGGATGAGATTCAATTTAAAGCTTATTCTTCAAGTATTGAAAAGATAAAGTTGTTTGAAGGAATATATTCTTCAATTAGTACTGTTTTGGATATTTTTGTTTCTATTACTCTAATAATTAGTGTCGCATTATTGACATTAGTTTTATTTTCATATGTATTAGATTTTAAAAAAGACATAGGTATTATGTTAGGAATTGGAATATTAAAAGAAGACGTTAGTTATATTTTCATGTTTCAAAGTATTTTAATTTCTTTATTGTCAATTTTTATTAGTATAGTCCTTTATTTTTCTTCAATTAAAATTATTAATAGTTATTTATTGTCTCTAGTAGGAATTGAAGTATTAAGTGAAAGTATATTATTTCAAGGAATAATATTTATAATTTTTATTAGTTTGCTTATTAGTATTTTTCTTTCTTTTTTAGTTAGTAGAAAAATTGTTAAATTGAATGTTTCTTCGATTTTAAAGGAGGATTAGTATGATAAAAATAAAAAATTTAAGAAAAGGATTTATAAATAATGATGTATTAGAAGACGTCAATATAAGTATTAGTAGTCCTGGGATATATGTAATAGTAGGTCAATCTGGATGTGGAAAATCAACGCTTATCAATATTTTAGGTTTAATGGATAATGATTTTGAAGGTGAATATCTGTTTTTCAATAAAGATATTAAAGAGTTGAGTAATAAAGAAAAAGAATTAATTAGATTTAATCAAATTGGATATATTTATCAAAATCCTAAATTTTTAGAAAACGAATCAATATTAGTAAATGTTGAGATTGCCCTTTCTAAAAAAATTAAAAAAGAAGAGCTAGTTAAAGAAATGAAAAGATTGAATTTAAATATGAAGATTAATAAAAAAGTTTCTTTACTTTCAGGAGGCGAAAGAAAAAGATTAAGTATCTTAATTAGTTTATTAAAAGATGCACCTTTATTATTGTGTGATGAAATAACGGTAGGATTAGATGAAGAAAATAAAATTTTAGTGATGGATAGGTTAGTAAAATTAAGTAGAAGAAAGATCATTATTTTAGTAACTCATGATGTAAGTTTTATTAAAAGATATGCGAATAATATTTATTGTTTGGAAAATAAAGAATTGACTATTCTAAATGAAAACGAAAAAATAAATGAATGTAAAAATAGAAAAAATAATAAACTAACAAACAAATTTTTAGCTAAACATGTATTTAATCATATTAAAGAAAAAAGTGGAAGAACATTATTATGTTCGATGTGTATGATGATTGCACTCATTTCTTTTGGGTTTAGTATGTTATTAACTTCTTCTTTATCTGATTCAATTACAAGCTCATTAAATAGTAGTATTAATGATCATCAAATAGTTGTAAGTAAAAAAGAGAATATTGCTTTATTGAATAAGAATGAATCATTATCAAAAATAGATATTTCCTATATAAAGAAAAGATATCATCAATATTTTGAGTTTGAAGGAGTTAAATATATGAATGATTTTTCTTTATTTTTTAAAGATGAAGAATATTTTACTCTCAATGTTAATAATAAATATATAAATTTAAAGAACTATGATATTAATAAGATAAATGAGTTTAAATACTTTTCAGAAGAAGATGAATTTATATATACATATAATTATGATTTACAAGAGGATGAAATAGTATTAGGGTTAACAATCAATCAAGTATATACATTTTGTAATTTGTTAAATATTGAATATATAAATGAAATGTCATTATTAGAATACTTTAAAGATAATTATCTAGAAATGAGTATCAATTTAAGGAATGATGATTGGCAATATGAAATTTGTGTTCCTCTAAAAGTAAAAGGATATTATGTTTCTTCTGAACCTATAATTTATCATACTAACTCTTTATGGAACGAGTATATTATTGAAGAGGTTTTACAACTATTATATTCTTATTCTTTAGATGTTATTGACGAAATTCCTTGGACTACTAAAAAGGTTCATTATTTTTCCATCAAAAATAATAAGGAAATGAATTTTATATATAGTTATTTAAGTGATAAAAATATGGATGATTATCAATATGGAATTTTTAAAGATAAAGATAAAATAAATGTATATTTTTTGTATCGACATGATAAAGGATTTACAAAATCTTCATTGGATAACATGCTTGATGAACAATTGATAAGTTATAATGCTTGTTCTTCTAAGGGATATAATGTTATTCCTAATGCGTTACTTCAGGGATTTTCTTATCCGACTTACATATCTAATGAATATAAATTATTAGAAGAATACATTGATTATAATTCTTATAGTTCATCTAATTTAGGAGAATATCAATCAACAATATTAAATTCGACAAATGATAAATTATTATCTTTGAATATTTTAGATTCTTCAAAAAGTAATTTTGTTTCTGTTAAAACCTATATTAATGAAAGTGAAAAAATCAAAGGGAAATATCCATTAAGGTATAATGATGTTATATTTTCTTCTGGCCTCCTTAAGAGAATGAATTTATATGAAAATAATGAGGCTTTTAGCGAAAAACAAGTATATTTCTTAACATTAAAAGAAATAGAATATGCGAATGGAAAATATAAAAATGATTTTGTGATTGAGAATATAAATATTACTGGAGTAATCGAAGATGAAAACGAATATTTGTATGTTCCTCCATTTTGGTGCAACTGTTTTTTAGAAATAATTTTAGAGAGGAGATATAAAGATTATTTTGTTGAAAAGGCGGTATTTGAATATATTGGAGATGATATAGAAGGATATATGGAAATGTTAAATAATAAATATCCGAAATATCTTTTTGAAAATCCGTTTTTGGATTATAAAAGAAAAATTGATGAGACGATTTCTTATATTAATTTAGGTTTAGGCATTTTTTCTTCTTTTTGTTTAATTTCTTCTTTACTAATGGTGATTATTTCATCTTACCTTTTTGTTATAGATACAAAAAAAGAAATTGGTATTTATACATTTTATGGATATCAAAGAAAGAGTATAGAAAAACAATTTAAATTATTTGGGACTTTATTAAGCTTATATTCTTCTTTTTTAAGTTCGGTTGCTTTAGTTTTAATTATGGAAATGCTAAATACTGGAATGTTAGGAATAAAAGTTCCTTATAATTTAAAATCAGGATTTTCTATTTTTTTAATTAATGTTATTGCATTAATTATAGGTGATATAAGTAGTTATTTTTCAACTAGAAGTACTTTAAAAGAATCTCCTTTACAACAACTTCAGGAAAATTAAATAAATTTATATATTTAATTTAAAGTTTGTGTTATTGTTAATAGGCGAGATTTATAAAAATCTTTTGATTTTTAAGTATTTATAGATATTGGAGGTATTATTTATGGCATTAAAAGCAGGAATTGTTGGATTACCAAACGTAGGTAAATCTACTTTGTTTAACGCAATTACAAATTCAAATGTAGAGGCTGCTAATTATCCATTTGCAACTATTAAACCAAATTCTGGTATTGTAGAAGTTAATGATCCTAGAGTTGATGTTTTAGTTTCGTTATTTCAACCTAAAAGAACTGTAAAGGCAACTTGCGAATTTACAGATATTGCTGGTTTAGTTAAAGGTGCGTCAAAAGGTGAAGGATTAGGTAACCAGTTCTTAGGTAATATTAGAAATTGTGATGCGATTTGTCATGTTGTTAGATGCTTTGATAACCCTGATATTATTCATGTTGATAATACTGTTGACCCTCGTAGAGATATTGAAACAATTAACTTAGAATTAATTCTTTCAGATTTAGAAATTGTTGAAAAAAGATTAGCTAAAGTTGAAACAAAAGCAAGAACTGCAAAAGACAAAGATTCAGTAGCAGAATGCAATGTTTTAACAAAAATTAAAGAAGTATTAGTTAATGAAAAACCTGCGAGAAGTTTAGAATTTAATTCTGATGAATTATCATTAATCAGTTCATTTAATTTGTTAACTATGAAACCAGTTGTTTATGTTGCGAATGTTACAGAAGATGATTATGCTGATCCAGATGCTTCATCTTATTATCAGCAAGTTAAAGAATACGCTCAAAGTGAAGGTAGTGAAGTAATAGCAATTTGCGCGAATATTGAGGAAGAATTATCTCAATTGCCTTTAGAAGAAAAAACGGAATATTTAAATGCATTAGGAGTCACTGCTACTGGATTAGATAGACTAGTTAAGATTACTTATAAGTTATTGAATCTATCTACATTCTTTACAGTAGGAGCAGATGAAGTTAGAGCATGGAACTTTACTCTTGGTATGTCAGCGCCTCAATGTGCAGGTACAATTCATACAGATTTTGAAAGAGGATTTATCTGTGCAGAAGTTTATGCATATGAAGATATTGAAGAACTAAAGACTGAAAAAGTGTTAAAAGAAAATGGAAAAATTAGAACTGAAGGTAAAGCATATAAAGTTAAAGATGGCGATTGCTTACTATTCAGATTTAATGTTTAGGAGAAAATATGTTTAGAATAGGTCAAGCTAGAGATATTCATCGATTAGAAAATAATGGTAGAAATTTTGTTTTAGGAGGAGTAATTATTCCTTCTTCAAAAGGTCCGGTCTCTCATAGTGATGGTGATTGCCTTTATCATGCGGTTTGTGAATCTTTACTTGGTGGTCTTGCTTTAGGAGATTTAGGGCATCATTTTCCAGATGATGATTTAAAGTATAAAGACATTGATTCTTCTTTATTAATAAAGAAGACTATGGAATTAGTAAAAGAAAAAGGTTATAGAATTAGTAATATTGATACTTCTATTACTTTAGAGACACCTAAATTAAAACCTTATATTTTAAAGATGAGAGAAAATATTGCAAAACTATTAGAAATAGATATTTCTAGAGTTTCAGTTAAGGCTGGAACTAATGAAAAAATAGGAGAACTTGGTAAAGGAGATGCGGTTGAAGCAACTTCTATAGTTCTATTAGTTAAAGGAGAATAAGTATGGAAAAGAAAGTAAGAGTTAGATATGCGCCTTCGCCAACAGGTTTTTTACATATTGGTGGGGCAAGAAGTGCTTTATTTAATTATTTGTTTGCCAAAAAGTATAATGGCGACATTATTTTTAGAGTTGAAGATACTGATATTGAAAGAAATGTTGAAGGTGGAGAACAATCTCAATATAACGATTTAAGATGGTTAGGAATTATTCCAGATGAATCACCTTATGAACCAAAAGAATATGGTCCATACAGACAAATGGAAAGATTAGATATTTATAGAAAGTATGCTCAAAAGTTAGTTGATGAAGGACATGCTTATTATTGTTATTGCACTTCTGAAGAATTAGAAATGAGAAAAGAAGAACAATTAAATAATGGTGTAAGAGCAACTAAATATGATCGTAAATGTTTAAATTTATCTAAAGAGCAAGAAGAAGCTTATATTAAAGAAGGTAGAAAACCTTGTATTAGAATTAAATTAAAAGACCATCAAAAATTAGAATTTAATGATTTAGTTAGAGGACCAGTATCATTTACTAGTGACGATTTAGGTGGAGATTTTGTTATTATGAAGTCTAATGGAATTCCTACTTATAATTTTGCAGTTGTTGTTGATGATCATTTGATGAATATTACTCATGTTTTAAGAGGTGAAGAACATTTATCCAATACTCCAAAACAATTAGCAATTTATCAAATGTTAGGATGGGATGCTCCTACATTTGGTCATATGACAATTATCATCAATAAAAATGGTAAGAAATTATCAAAACGTGATAATAATATCTTGCAATTTATGTCTCAATATAGAGAATTAGGATATTTACCAGAAGCTATCGTTAACTATATTTTATTATTAGGATGGACTCCAGAAACTAATCAAGAAATCTTCTCAATGGAAGAAGCTAAAAAAGAATTTGATCCTTCAAGACTTTCTACTTCACCTTCTATGTTTGATCAACAAAAGATGAATTGGACTAATGGTCAATATATCAATAAATTAACAGACGAAGAATATTTAGAATTCATTAGACCTCAAATGGGTAAAGTTATGGATTTATCCAAATATGATGATCAAACATTATTAGAAATTGCAAATTTATATAAAGAAGAAATTACTTATGGAGCAGAAATTATTGAACCATTAAATTCGATTTTAAATCCTAAAGAAGTTACAGATGAAAATGATTTAGCAATGTTAAACTTAGATTCTACACCAATTGCATTTGAAGCATTTGTTAAAGAATTAGAATCAATTGAAGAAGTTACTCCTGAAACTATTAAGCAAGCTTTTAAAAATGTTGCATCTTCTACAGGAGTAAAAGGTAAAAATTTATTTATGCCTATTAGATTAAAATTAACAGGTGTCAGTCATGGTATTGAACTTGTTAATATAATTAAAATTCTTGGTAAAGAAGAAGTAGTTAATAGATTAAAAAAATAACCAGATCTCTGGTTATTTTCTTTTTTTAATATAATCTAGGGTTGATAAATTATTAATTTTATTATTTAAAGTAAATGATTCACACGAATTAGGTATATTAAAAAAATCAGTATCAATTTTTGGACATAGAGAATTCGCAATTTCTAAAAATATATTTTTTGATATATTTGTGTTTTTTAAACTTTCATTATCATCAGTTCCTACATATACACAAATTGTATATTTAGGATTAAAACCTACAACCCAAGAAGAAGAGTCAGTAGTTCCGGTTTTTGCCGAAAATCTTGCTTTTGTTTGATAATTTACTAAACTTGGATTAGCATAACTTCCTAACGCTTTATCAAATGGGGATTGAAGTAAATAATTCATGATTATTGTGTTTGTTTCGTTCAATATTCTTTTGCCATTATTTGATGAAGAATATAATCTAGTTGAATATGAATCTTTAACTTGTTTTATTAATGTGGGTGTATAGTATATTCCTTTACTAGCGAATGTGTTGTAGATACTTGCAAGTTCTAAAGGAGACATTTCAACTGTTCCTAAAGCTAAACTTGGAGAAGAAACAATATTATCAACTTGAAATTTTTTTAATAATGCGATTAGATTGTTTAGACCTACATATATTGATGTTTTAGTTGCATAGATGTTATCTGAAAGTCCGATAGCTTCTATCATGTTTATTTTCCTATTTGCGTATTTATCTCCTGCATTTTTTGGCGAGTAATCTTCAAATCCTTCGATGTGAAAGGTGGTTTCTTTGCTTGTTAATAAAGTGGTAGGAGTCATTCCTTTTTCTAATCCTAAGTAATAGATAAGTGGCTTAATTGTTGATCCTATTTGTCTTTTTGAATCGATGGCCCTATTAAATTGACTTTTAGAATAATTTACTCCACCAATTAATCCAATGACTTTTCCAGAATTAGGTTTCATCACTACAACTGCAACTTCTTCATTTGTTATATCTTTAGAGTAACTAGATACAATTGAATGGATTGTATTTTGTATATTTAAATCTAAATATGATGTGATTTCTAATCCTAATTTTTCATTTTTTTCAACATCAATGTTTATATTTTTCAATTCTTTATTTATTGCATCATCATAGTATGAATATGTATGAGATAAGTTATTATTAAAAGTAAAGGTTGGGGTAATATTTTTGAAATAATTATAATTTTCATCATCTAGTATTTGTCTAGAATATAAGGTTGATAGAATTTGATTTTTTTTAGATATGCATTTATCTAAGTTAATATCAGGCGCATAGTTATTTGGAGAATTAATAATTCCTACAAGTATAGCAGATTCATTATAATCTAAGTATGCTGGTAACTTATTAAAATAATAAGTTGATGCTGCTTCTATTCCGTATAAATCATGACCAAAATATACTAGATTGATATACATTTCTAGTATTTTTTCTTTTTTATAATTTGCTTCAAATTTTTTTGAAATCAATAGCTCTTTAAATTTTCTAAGTAATGTTTTGTCATTATTTAAATAGATCATTCTTGAGAGTTGCTGAGTTATTGTTGATGCTCCTTCAACAATTTTTCCTTCTTTAATATTGGTAATACTACTGGCAATTATTCTTTTATAATCCACCCCATTATGAGAATAGAAATGTTGATCTTCTACTTCAATTAGTGTAGTAATAAAGGCCTCACTTATATTGCTCAGATTAATGTATCTTCCATCTTTTTCTTTGATTTTTGAGTATAGAAGTTTATCTTCTACTGATACTATTTTTGTTTCATAAGGATGATTGACGTTTGGAATAGGATATAAAATGATTGTAATCATATAACTTACAATAATAATTATTGTAAAAATTAATGTTCCTTTAAAAATTTTCTTTGTCATAGTAATTTTCCTCTCATACTAGACTTATTATGGTAAAAATATTAGAAAATAAACGTTTATTCTTAAAAAAACTTAATTCTTAGTTGAAATTAAATAATATATAATATATTATTCAATAGTGGTGAGACATATGGTTAATAGATTATGTAAAATTACTTTAGCAGTAAAAGATTATCAAACTCAACAAAAAGGATCCTTCACTTATAATGGTGAAGTTATTTCGCTTGATTCAAATTTAAAACATTACTATTACCGTTTTTATGAAACTGATGCAGGTACTTTAGCAGTCTCTATTGATTTTTCTAAACCAAAAATTATCATTGTAGAACAATCTGATCAAGTATTAATGACATTAGGTTTAAATCTTACAAAAAATGAACGATGTGTCTATCAATTAGATGCGAATCATCATCTAGAATTAACTACAAAAGCTTGGGAAATTGATATTACTGAAACTCGAGTTTATCTAGATTATGATTTATATGATGCTTGTGATGTTAACTTAGAACATCCTATTTCAAGAAATGTAGTAGAAATTATTTGTGAGGGTAAAAAAGATATATGTTAGATATGGAAACAAAATTAAAACTTGCGATTCAAGAAGCATTAAGTAAAATAGGCGCAAGCGTAGAAATAAAAGATATTGTTATTGAACATTCAAAAGATAAAGCTCATGGTGATTATGCAACTACTGTTGCAATGCAAATGGCTAGAGTATTAAGAAAATCTCCTAGAGATATTGCTTCTTCTTTAGTGGAAAATTTAAATAAAGATGGCATTGAAAAAGTAGAAATTGCAGGTCCAGGATTTATTAATTTCTTTATGAAAAATGAATCTTTAGCTTCTATTATTAAAACTATTGTTGAACAAGGTGAAGATTATGGTAATGCTAAAGAAAAGAAAGAAGGAAAAATTAATGTAGAATTTGTCAGTGCTAATCCAACTGGTGATTTACATTTAGGACATGCTAGAGGAGCTGCTTTAGGTGATGTAATTTGTAGATTATATAAAAAAGCAGGATATGATGTTACTAGAGAATATTATGTCAATGATGCGGGTAATCAAATTAATAATTTAGCCTTATCTATTCAAGCAAGATATCATCAAGAATGTGGAGAATTAGATTTCCCATTCCCAGAAGATGGATATCATGGTAAAGATTTAATCGAACTTGCTAAATTCTTAAAAGAAGAAAAAGGTACTTCTTTATTAGAAGTAAATGAAGAAAACTTTAACTTCTTTAAAACCATTGGTACAAAAATTAAATTAGATAACATCATCAAAGATTTAAAAGAATTTAGAGTTGAATTTGATGTTTTCTCTAGTGAACTTGCAATTAGAGGTGCAGGTAAAGTTGATGAAGTCCTAAAATTAATGAAAAAATGGATTTATGTTCAAGAAGGTGCAACTTTCTTAAAAACAACAGATTTTACAGATGATAAAGATAGAGTAATCATTAAATCTGATAATTCATACACTTACTTACTTCCTGATATTGCTTATCATAAAGATAAGCTAGAAAGAGGATTTACAACATTAGTTGACTGCTTAGGAGCTGATCATCATGGATATATCGAAAGAATGAGATCGAGTCTTATGATGTTAGGCTTCCCTGGAGAATGTTTCAATGTTGAACTAATTCAAATGGTTAGATTATTTAAAGATGGTCAAGAATTCAAGATGTCTAAAAGAACAGGTAATGCTGTATCGATGAAAGAATTATGTGAAGATTGTGGCGTAGATGCGGTTAGATATTTCTTCGTATCTAGAGCAGCTTCTTCTCACTTGGATTTTGATTTAGATTTAGCAGGAAAAATGGATTCTACTAATCCAGTATATTATGCTCAATATGCTCATGCTAGATTATGTGCAGTTTTAGAAAAAGGATCTAATGTTCCATTAGATATTGAAGGTAAAAACTTAAAAGAAGAAAAAGAATTAAAATTATTAAAGGTATTATGTGATTTCCCTAAAGAAATATCTCAAGCTGCAGAAGCTAGATCACCTTTTAAAATCACTAATTATATTCAAAAATTAGCGACAACAATTCATGAGTTCTACACAGAATGTAGAATTATTGATGATACTAATTTAGATGTTACTTCATCACGTTTAGCGCTTTGTAAAGCTGCTAAAATTGTTATGAGTAATGCATTAACAACTATCGGTGTTAGTTCACCTACAAAAATGTAAAGGAGAAAAAATATGGTAAAACAATCAAACGTTGATATCGCTTTTGATATCGTATCAGCAAATTCTTCACCAATTACTTTTGCTGATTTATGGGCTAAACTTTGTGAAGTAAATAATTACTCAGAACAAGAAGCAGCTAGAAAAATTGGTAGCTTTTATACAAGTTTATTATTAGATGGTAGATTTGTTAACTTAGGTGATAACACTTGGGATTTACGTTCGAGATATAAATTTGACAAAGTAACATTAGATGTTAATGAATGTTATTCTGAAGATGAAGATGTAGAAATTGATCCAGAAGAAATTGAAGAAGAAAAAGAAGAAGATGAATCTTCTGAAGAAGAAAAACAAGATTACGAAGAATAAAAATATTATTTTTATATACTAATAAAGTAAATATTATAGGAGGAATTAATTATGGCATTAGTAAACGTAAGAGAAATGATGAAAAAAGCAGAAAGAGAACATTATGCAGTTGGTCATTTCAATATCAATAACTTAGAATGGACAAAAGCTATTTTACAAGTAGCAGAAGAAACAAGAACACCAGTAATCTTAGGTGTTTCTGAAGGTGCTGTAAAATATATGTGTGGTTTTAAAGTAGTTGCAGATATGGTTAAAGCGATGGTTGAAGGTTTAAAAATTACTGTTCCAGTAGCTTTACATCTTGACCATGGTTCATATGATGGAGCAAAGGCTGCTTTAGAAGCTGGTTTTAGCTCTGTTATGTTTGATGGATCTCACTATCCAATCGAAGAAAATATTCAAAAAACAAAAGAAATTATCGCTTATGCAAACTCTTTAGGCTGCACTGTTGAAGCAGAAGTTGGTGCGATTGGCGGTGAAGAAGACGGTGTTATTGGAGCAGGAGAAGTTGCTGATCCAAATGAATGTGCGACTGTTGCTTCTTTAGGCGTTGATATTTTAGCTGCAGGTATTGGTAATATTCATGGTAAATATCCAAGTAACTGGAAAGGTTTAGATTTTGAAGCACTAGCAAAAATTAAAGAAGCAGTTGGTAATATGCCATTAGTTCTTCATGGTGGTACTGGAATTCCAGCAGATATGATTAAAAAAGCAATTTCTTTGGGCGTTTGTAAAATTAACGTTAATACAGAATGTCAATTAGCATTCCAAGAAGAAACAAGAAAATATATTGAAGCAGGTAAAGATTTACAAGGTAAAGGTTTTGACCCAAGAAAATTATTAGCTCCTGGTTGTGAAGGCATTAAACGTGTCGTTCGCGAAAAAATGGAATTATTTGGTTCTTTAGGTAAAGCTGAATAATAATTCTTAACTTTTATAGAGTCCTCATGGACTCTATTTTTTCCTAAGGAGGATGTTTATGTATAATAAAATATGGAATAAAATTAAAGAGTATGATGTAATAACAATTTATGGTCACGTAATTCCTGATGGTGATTGTTATGGTTCACAAATCGGCTTAAAAAATGCGATTTTAGATAATTTTCCTTCAAAAAAAGTTTATGCTTTAGGTAGTGGAGTTCCTAAATTTTTTCCTTTGATAGGTGAGATGGATATAATAGATGATGATATCATTAAGAACTCTTTAGCAATAATTCTTGATACAGGTAATTTAAGTAGGGTGGAGGATCAAAGATACTCTTTGGCAAAGCATATAGTAAAAATTGACCATCATTTATTACAAGAACATTTTGGTGATCCAGAAGTAATTTTAAATGATAAAATTTCTTGTACTGAAATTATTGGGGATATGTTACTTTCATTAAATTTAAAAATTTCAAAAGAAACAGCTCTTCCTTTGTTTTTAGGTTTGATTACTGATAGTGGGAGATTCTTATATCAACCTATTCCTGAAAATGCATATAGGGTAGCAGGAGCTTTATCTTCTACTGGTATTGATATTCAATCTTTATATGATTTGCTTTATGAAGTAGATGAAAAAATTTTGCGTTTTAGAGGATATATTTATACACATTATAAGAAGACTAAAAATGGCGTAATTTATTTGACTATTTCAAAAGAAGTTATTAAAGAATATGGGTTAGATTATAATACTTGTGCATCTTTAGTTAATTCTGTTGCAGGAATTAAAGGTTCACCAATTTGGGTATTCTTTTCTGAATCAGAAAGTGGTTTAGTAAGAGTAGAACTTAGATCTAAAGGAGTACCAGTTCAACCAACGGCGGTGAAGTTTGGTGGAGGCGGACACGTCCAAGCTGCAGGATGTAGATTAGATACACTTGAAGATTATAAATATGTAATTGATGATTTAGATAAAGTATTAGGAGAACATTTACAATGTTTAAAAAAGAATTAGAAAAAATGATTGAGGCTTGTCAAAAAGCAAAAGTGGAAATAATGAAAATTTATAATCAAGGATTTGATGTTGAAATTAAAGACGATGATTCGCCTGTTACTCTTGCCGATAAAACTGCAGATAAAATGATTAAAGAAATCTTGCAAAAAGAATTTCCATCATATGCTTTTTTAACCGAAGAAAGCGAAGATGATTTATCTCGTAGAAGTAATGATTATCTTTTTGTAGTTGATCCAGTAGATGGTACTAAAGATTTCGTTGCTAAGGATGACATGTTTACTACTAATGTGGCTTTAGTTTACAAAGAGGAAGTAGTTGCAGGAGTAGTATATGTACCTGCTAGAGACGAATATTATTTTGCTTTAAAAGGACAGGGCGCATATTATTGTAAAGAAGGTCAAGAACCAATTAAAATTCATGTTAATGATAAATTAGATAATTTAACAATGTTAATATCTGTTTTCCATACAACAGAAAAAGAAAGAATAATTATTGAAGATCACAAAGATAAAATTACAACAGTAGAAAAATATGGTTCAGCGATTAAAGCTTGTAGAATCGCTCAAGGGTTAGCAGAAGTTTCTTTTAGACTAGGAAGTGGAACTAAAGAATGGGATACTGCCGCTAGTCAAATTGTTGTTTTAGAAGCAGGTGGAGTATTCGCTAAACCGGATCTAACTCCTATTACATATAATCGAGTAGATGTATACAATAGAGAAGGATTTGTTGTATTAAATAGAAAAGAGAATCTTTTGATAAAATAAAAAAACAAGATGATGCATATATTTAATTGAATTATATTTACATCATCTTTTTTTGTTGTGTGTGAATAAAATAACAGGGTTTTTAGGCGAAAATAAATATTAAGGAGGATTATGCATACATTTATATATGATAAATATGGTTACTTAGTAGAAGATGAATATGCTAAAGAATTCACATATAAAAATTGGAAATTTAGATTAGAAGCTAATCAAAAAAACGAAAAAGAATTAGAAGAATTAAATCAGTTTATTATGGGAGTAGATAATCTTCTTTTTAAAAGAGGTGTTAGAATAATTTCTACTAGAGATTTCCGTTTATCTTCTTTATCAGAATTTGGCCAATTATCTCTAGTTGGTGTTAATGAATTTAATGTTTCAATAAGTGACATTGTATTAATGCATCAGCATTTTATTTCTAATAGAGAAAAGACGAAACCTTTAATTTCAAATATTAAAGAGATATGGATTGAAAAAACTGATATTGTCGAAAATAAAATTTTGCCATCACTAAAAATTGATAACTATGTTTATGAAAAAATAAGTATAAGTATCATTCACGCTTTAGGTTTAGCAGAAAATGCTATTCAGTACTTACAAGATATTTCTTTAGATATTGGTGACAGTATAGGTGAAGTTACTTTAACTCATAAACGAATTAATGAACTTACAAGTTATGAATTATTAAATCCTTTTAATTTAATTATCGATTCGCCTATGCGAGATATTGCTGATCTATACAATTTAGACTTAATTAATGAAAGCAATTTAGATAATATATTAAAAAATTATCAAATGGATCTTCAAAAAGCTAGTTTATTACTAGCGAGAATAATTTATCCTTCAAGTCTTTTTGATATGTTAGAAGAACATTATTCGATAAAAAAAGATATAACAAAAGAATTATTATCTTATTATTCAACAATTAATAAAAAAATGAAGAAAATTAATTACATTCATAATTACTTAGTAAATAGATATGGAATTAGACCGATAAATTGGTTATCATTAAATTGAGGTAATTAGTATGAAAAAAGTAGTAAAATTAACATTAATATTAGGAACTTTAACTTCAATAATAGGTTGTAAAGGATCTTCGGAAGTTACATTAAATATCATCTCGATGAATGATACTCATGGAGCGTTAATTGAAACTCATGCGACCGCGGGATTAATTAAAGGTGCGACTTACATTGAAAGTGTAAAAAAAAGTAATAAAAAAGGAACAATTGTTCTTTCTGCGGGCGATATGTATCAAGGAACTGCTGTTTCCAATTTAGAATATGGTAACACGATGATTGAAGTAATGAACGCTTTAGAATTTGAAGGGATGACTGTAGGTAATCATGAATTTGACTGGGGAGAAGAAATTATTAAAAATCATCATGATGGGAATTTAGATAATGGGGAAGCAAATTATCCTTATTTATCATGTAACATTTATTATAGTAATAACACAGATATTTTAGAAGATGATACTAAAGTCGATTGGTGTAAAGATTATGTTGTAATAGAAAGAAAAGATGTAAAAATAGGCGTAGTGGGTTGGATTTCTGAATCATGTAAGGATGATATTGCTGAGCCTATTATGAAAGATTTTTCTTTTCATAATCCATTACCATTATTGAAAGAAACAATAAAAAAAGTAAGACAAGATGAAGAGTGTGATATAGTTATCGCTATGGGACATGAAGGAGCGGATTTGAACTTATCTTTGATGCAATTTGATGAAATTAGTAGACCTAATTTAATTATTAATGGACATAGTCATACTTTTTATACTAATACTAATGGAATTCCTTCAATTCAATCGGGTTCATCTTTAGCATATATTGCAAATACGACAATTAGATATAATAAAGAAACAAAAGAAATATTAGAAATAACTCCTTATCAAGAAAAGATTACTTCCGAATTAAAAGAAAATAAGAAGGTAAAAGATATTTTGGATACAAGATTAAAAGATTACCAATATTTATTTACTCCAATTACTAAAGCGAGTGGTAATTTTACTACGACTAAAGTGGGGTCTTGGGTGTCTGAATGCATTAAAAAAGCTACTGGAAGTGATGTAGGTATTGTTAATTCTGGAGGAATTAGACAAGCTGCATTCCCTATATCTAAGGGAGAAGAGATTAATGAAGATAGAATGTGGATGCTAATGCCTTTTGATAATGAAATAAATACATGTTATTTAACTGGAAGTCAAATTAAAGGATTAAAATCAAATAGAGATGGATTCATTTTTGACTTTGATTATAAAAATGCAACTTTTGAAGATGATAAATTATATAAAGTGGCAGCATGTGATTATGTATTTAATAAAACTATTTATCCTTTCTTAGAAGGAGAAGAAGTAACTGAAACTAAATTATTAGTTAGAGATGTAATTATCTTAGATTTAAAAGAATGGGGAAAAATTGGTAATGATTGGGATTCCAGTAAATCTTTATTAACAAAATTAGATTATTAAGAAAAAAAGTGGGTAATTAATTTTAATTACTCACTTTTATTTTCTTCTTTTAATAGTCTATCAATTTCTTTTAATTCATCTTCGATTGTGTGAATTTTTTCACTAGCAAGTCTTACATCAAGAACTCCTGGAACTTCTTCTTGAAGAATAATTTTAATACCTGATCCTAATGTATCATCAACCATCATACATCCTTCACAAGCGCCTTTCATATTGACATAGACAATTCCATCTTCAAATGAAACAAACTCAACATCTCCTCCATCTCTTTGGATGAATGGACGAATTTTATCTAAAGTATATTTGATTTGTTCTTCAATGCTCATAATATACACCTCTTTCAACCTATAATATTTTACCACATCATCTTAAAAATAAAATAATATATTGTTATTTATTGAAAAAAAGAAATAAAAAATGCTCACGAATGAGCATTAATTAATTAAATGGTGCCTGGAACCAGAATCGAACTGGCACGACCTCGCGATCGCAAGATTTTAAGTCTTGTGCGTCTACCTATTCCGCCATCCGGGCAATTAGTAGAAAATGGTGACTCACTGGAGATTCGAACTCCAGACCCCTTGATTAAAAGTCAAGTGCTCTACCGTCTGAGCTAGTGAGTCAAATGAAATTGGCTGGGGTAGCTGGATTCGGACCAGCGCATGAGGGAGTCAAAGTCCCTTGCCTTACCGCTTGGCTATACCCCAAGATGGTGGGAGAAGGTGGATTTGAACCATCGAACCCTAAGGAACTGATTTACAGTCAGCCGCGTTTGGCCACTTCGCTATTCTCCCACGTGTATGAAGTAATCTAAATAAAATGGTGGAAGTTGACGGGATCGAACCGCCGACCCTCAGTGTGTAAAACTGATGCTCTCCCAGCTGAGCTAAACTTCCATAAGATTAGACGTATCACATACGCTTGATAATATTATCATTTAATCTTTTTGATGTCAATTAATTTGATAAAATTTTTTATTTTTTTTAACTTTTTGTAATACGTCTAATGAATAAAATGATTTTTAATGACTAATAGCCAGGTTTACCTAATAATTGGAACATTCTTTTTTTATAAATTTCAACACCAGGTTGATTGAATGGATTAACTCCTAATAAGTAAGCTGACATTGCACAAGCTTTTTCAAAGAAGAAGAATAGTGCGCCTAAATGATACTCATCCATTCTTGCTACTTCAATGTAGATATTAGGGATTTTTCCATCTACTACGTGAGCGGTTAATGTACCTTCCATAGCTTTTGAGTTGATGTAAGAAACATCTTTTCCTTCTAAATAGTTTAATCCATCTAGGTTAGCTTCATCATGTTCTACTTTTACATCATAAGCAGCTTTTTTAACAAAGATTACTGTTTCAAACATTAATGGTGTACCTTCTTGGATGAATTGTCCTAACGAGTGTAAGTCAGTAGAGAAAGTTACTGCACTTGGAAGCAATGCTTTTCCATCTTTTCCTTCAGACTCACCATATAGTTGTTTTAACCATTCACAGAAGTTAGTATAGTTAGGATCGTAAGTGACATACATTTCTACTGCTTTACCTTCTGATTTATGTAAGTAATGTCTTGCTACTGCATATTTGTAACATTCATTTTGTTCGATTTCAGGATTGTCATATAATTCCATAGCATCATATGCGCCTTTCATCATAGCATCGATATCACAACCTGCTACTGCGATAGGTAATAGACCAACAGCAGTTAGAACAGAGAATCTACCGCCAATATTATTTGGAATTACAAAGGACTCATATCCTTTTTCGTTTGCTTCTTGTCTTAAAGCACCTTTTTCTTTATCAGTTGTTGCATAGATTGCTTTATTGGCAGCTTCTTCACCAACTTTAGAAATTAATAATGCTTTTAATAATCTAAATGATACTGCAGGTTCAGTTGTTGTTCCTGATTTAGAAATAACATTGATAGCGAATTTTTTATCTTTTAAGTATTCTAATACTTGATAAATATAATTAGATGATAAAGTGTTACCCATATAGATAATTTCAACTTTATTTTTTGCAAATAAGCCATTTAATGCTTCAATAGCACATCTTGCACCTAAATAAGAACCGCCAATACCAACTACTACTAATACTTCGTAGTTATCTCTAATTTCTTTAGCAGCTTTTTTAATTCTTTTGAATTCTTCTTTATCATAATCTTTTGGCCATGTTGACCATCCTAAGAAATCAGAACCTGCACCAGTTCTATTTTTAATCATGTCATTTACGACTCTTACATCTTGTCTATACGCGTCAATTGGAACATTGACAACAGTATGTGTTAAATTTGTTTTAATCATAATCTACATCTCCATATTTTTTTAATCCATCTTGAATCCACCCATTTAAGTTATTAACTAGTGGAGTAAAGTCTTGTTGATATAAAGGGACTTTAAATCTTTTTTTTGCGTTAGGTGATTTCATTTGTCTAACGTTTTGTCTTGGTGTAGGTTGAACTTGTTTTAAAGAAAGACGATATAATTGTTTTTCTTCTAGTATATCAATAATCTTAACTTTAATTATTTGACCAAGTTGAACGAAATTACTAACGCTTTTGACAAAGAAAGTAGAAATTTCTGAAATATGAATAAGCCCTTGTTCTCCATTTGGAAGTTTTACAAATGCTCCATAAGATTGAATTCCGGTTACTTCGCCAGATACTATTTCATCTATTTTGTATTCCATATTTCTTCCTCCTTTCCTGCTTTTTTTATTGAATCATTAATTATTATAATTAAGTAGAATAAAAAATTGTACAAAATAATCGATTTTTTCGAAATTATTTTTAGTTTTTATTAAAACAATTCAAGTTTTCCGATATTTGTGTATAATATAATCACTATATGGAGGGATATTATGCCTAAAGAACTTATTATTATTTTATGTAGTATTCTAGGATTATACATTTTTTTAGTAGTAGTTATTGGTATTGTAGTACATACGTTAATTAAAGATATTAATAAAAAACATAAAGCTATCGTAGTTTTATATGCTGAAAAATATGATTTAGTTATTTCATTAAATAAATTAATGCTAAAAAATGACATAAAGGTTCCTCGTAGTATTAGAGATACTATTAATGTTAAAGATCATGAAGAATTAAAAGTATATAATACTATGGAAAGATTATCTATTAAAAAATTATTAACTAAGACAGTAGATACTATGTTATTTATCGCTGAAGAATGTGGATTAAAGGATAATGAAGACTATTTAATAATTAAAAATTCGATTGAAGATATAGATATGAATTTTAGAAAAACTTCGGCATCTTACAATTCTCAAGTAACAGCGTATAATTATTGGATTAGAATGTGGATATTTAGACCAATATCTTTATTATTAAAATTAAAAAAGAAAGAGATTATGTATTAGGAGGTATTTATGAAAAAGTTCTCAGAAATGAAATTTAAAAAACCAAACTTAAAGAAAATTGAAAAAGACTTCAATAATATTATTGAAGAATTTGAAAATGCATCTTGTTTTGAAGAACAAGATAAAGCATTAAGAAAGATGTTTAAATATAATGATCATCTTTCAACTAATTTTAGTATCGCGTATGTCAAATATACTTGTGATACTTTAAATGAAGAAAATGTTAAGAATCAAGAATTATTAGATGAAATTTCACCATTAATTTCGGTTTACTCTGATAAATTCAATAAAGCGTTAGTAAAGGCAAAATATCGAGTTGAATTAGAAAATAAATGGGGTAAACACTTATTTAATATGGTACAAAATCAATTAGATACATTTGATGAAAAGATTGTTCCTGAACTTCAAGAAATTAATAAATTATCAAGTGAATATACTAAATTGATCGCATCTGCTCAAATTGAATTTAGAGGAGAAATTTATAATTTATCTCAATTAGGTAAATTTGCTAGATCTAGTGATAGAGAAACAAGAAAAGAAGCTAGTTTATTGAGTGCTAAATTCTTTGAAGAGCATAATGAAAAATTAGGTGAAATCTATGATAAGTTAGTTAAAACTAGACATCAAATGGCAGTTAAATTAGGATATAAAAACTTTGTTGATTTAGGGTATAAATCTTTAGGTAGAACTGATTATAATAGCGTAGATGTTAAGGGATATAGAGAACAAATTTATGCTGATTTAGTTCCATTAACTAATAAGTTATTTAAAGAACAAGCAAAGCGTTTAGGAATTAAGAATCCTCAATATTATGACTATAATATTATGTTTTTAAGTGGTAATGCTACTCCTAAAGGTGATAAAGAATATCTAGTAAATCAAGCAACAAAATTATATAAAGAATTATCTAAAGAAACAGATGAATTCTTTGATTTTATGAAAAAATATGAATTATTAGATTTAGAGGCTAGAAGAGGTAAAGCTGGAGGAGGATATATGACTTACTTCCCAGATTATAAGGCTCCATTTATCTTCTCTAATTTTAATGGTACAAGTGGGGATGTTGATGTATTGACTCATGAATTTGGTCATGCTTTCCAAGGCTATATGTCTAGAAATATTACTTGTCCAGATTATCGTTCACCAACTTTAGAAGCTTGTGAAATTCATTCTATGAGTATGGAATTTATTACTTATCCTTGGATGGAACTTTTCTTTAACGATGAGGCTGATAAGTATAGATATTCTCATGTTTGTGATGGCTTAACATTTATTCCTTATGGAGTAACTGTAGATGAATTCCAACATTATGTTTATGAAAACCCAGAAGCAACACATCAAGAAAGATGTGCTAAATGGAGAGAAATTGAAAAGAAATATCTTCCTCATATTAAGTATAAAGAGGCTCCAATTTTAGAAAATGGCGGATATTGGTTAAGACAATCTCATATCTTTGGCTCACCTTTCTACTACATTGATTATACTTTAGCTCAAGTAGTAGCATTCCAATTCTTTAATGAAACAAGAAAGGATCATTCTAAAGCTTGGAAGAAGTATGTTAAATTATGTAAGATTGGTGGTAAATATCCATTTACTGAATTGTGTTATAAAGCACATTTAAATAATCCATTTACTCCAGGAACTGTTAAAAAAGTAGTTAAACCTTTAAAGAAATATTTAGCTACATTTGATACTTCTAAATTTTAATTAAAAGAACTGCATTTTAGAAATAAGATGCAGTTTTTAAATATCATAAAAATATATTGCTTTTTGCTAAATTTATTATATATAATAATCTAGCAATGCAACCTTGGCGGAACTGGTAGACGCGTACGTTTGAGGGGCGTATAGGGAATCCTGTGTGAGTTCAATTCTCATAGGTTGCACCAAATTTAAAATTAGCGCCGATTATTCGGCGTTTTTTAATACTTTTTAAAAAATCCTGATACAGATTTGATACAACTTCTTCAGCAAAATCAATAAAAAAAGAGCTAGAATTTAATCTAACTCTTTAATAAATTTATCGATTATTGAAACTATCTTTTGTTGTCTGTCCTTTGTTAAATCGATATACACATCCATTGTTACATTATTTTTCTTATGACCTAAATATTTTCCTATATCATTATCTGATATTCCTTCATGATATAAATAAGAAGCTATTCCATGTCTTAATCCATGCAATGTAATATGTTCTAGTTTATTATTCTTTTCTATTACTTTAAAATGACTATGTATAGAATTTTCTGATATTGCTTTCTTTTTATTTTCACTAAAGAATAATCTATCAGATTTTCTTAAGCCATTTTCTTTAATAAAAGTTTTTACTATCTTTATATATCCATCTGGAAGAAACACTTTTCTTATAGATGATTCGGTTTTAGGAACTAGATCTATTGATTTTCCAATTCCAGCTTTTCCTGTAGTTACTTTGTAAATATATAAGTATTTTTCTTTAAAGTTAAAAGCTTTAATTTCAATACCTCTTAATTCAGATAATCTAACACCAGTTACATAAACAGTTAAAAGTAATAATTTATAATAGTCATCTGCAGCATGATAATATTGTTTAAATAAATCTATTTCTATATTTTTGTTTCTAGTTTCTAATATTTTAGAATCAGGTATATAATTTACAAATTTATCTAATCTTTTAGCATAGGGAATTCTTATGTCATAATGAATATCAATATATTCAAATAAATCTATACACATATTCAACATCCGATTCTTTTCTTTGATTTCTTCTTTATTTAATCTAGATCTAAATCGATTAAAATGTTGCATCGTTAATTTATGAACTTCTATATTAGGAAAATTATTAACTACATATTTATCAAAATTTTTCATTTTATTATAATAAGTAGTTGGCTTTAATTTCTTTTTTTGATGTTCTTTGAACTTATCAATTAAAGAATATAATTTAACTATTTCAATATTTCTAATTTTATCAATTTCAAGCAAGAATAACATTTCATTTTCTTTAGCTTCTGATTTAGAATTAAAACCTCTTTTAAGATATTGAACACCTTTTACAGATACTTTAAAATACCATTTTCCTTGATTATCTTTATATACTGGCATTATTCATCCTCATCTAATATATCTTTGAACCATTCTCCAGGAGCATATTTTACTATTAACATTAAAACAGATGCACCTAAGAACATTCCTATTAATATACAAACTATATATCCAAACATATTAATTTTCCTCCAAATCGAATTTTTGACCACATGAATCATCAGATAACTTATGATCTTCTAATTCAGTTGTTAAATACCAATTTTCATTTACTAAATTTTTATTTTTGTACTTTAAATAATTTAACTGGCGTTTTAAATTTTTAAATTCTTTTTCAATCATATCTAGTCTATCATAGACAACTTCTTGAATTAATTCATCGGATACATGTATACCATTAATTGTAATATCTCCTTTAAATAATTCACGAAGATATTCAATTGCTTCTTTTGCATTTTTACTTTTTTCAAAATTCATATTCCACCTCTAATATTTAATATCTTTTAAATGTTCTACAATAACTGAAACAGCACATTCTGAATTTCTAAATAACGCATATCCAAAATTATTAACATGTTGTGGATTAATCATGTGATAACATGCATGTCTCCATTTCTTTTCTTCAGATGCATAATAAGATCCATAATATTGAATTTCGTAAATATAAGAAATTTCTTTATGTTGATAAATTCTAGCGTTTACTTCTTTTAAATCATAGAGTAGAGAATAATTATCTTCATTTTTAATAAATTCTTCACGTGCTTTATTATTTTTAAGTTTTTGAACTTTAGCTGGAACATCTATAACTTCAACTACTACTTCTTCAGGAACATCTTGATTAATATCAGGATCTTCTTCAGGATTATATTCATCTTCTGATTCTTCTAAGTGGTCCGACGTCGGACTGCTTTTTACTGTATGAACAACAGTTGTAGTAGTTGTTACTATTTCTTTTTTAGAAACTTCTTCTTCAGCAATTTGTTTATCTACAGCACGTATATATCTATCAATTTCCATGCAGATTAATTTAAAAGACAGGATAATTTCTTTATCTTTAAAACCTTTAATATAACTATAATTAATAAATTTAACTAGAAAATTATGTTGAATATATATTCGCAATTCGTTTTTTTGATATTTAAGTTTTATCCAATAACTATTATCTATAGATAATGAACAATTTTTATATTTCTTCTTTAATGCAACAAATAAATCATTTTTAAACCAGTCATAAATTTTAGTTTTATCAGAAGATATATTTTTACTAAACTTAGTTAATCTAATTTCTTTAACCGTTTGAAGTGGGGAATAATCATCCATGTTTTCTTTTTCTGAAACTAATTCTACTAGTTGAGAAAAGTTATAATCTCTATATTCAGTTTTAATATATTGATAAACATCAGGGTTTCCAAATTTTTCAAATACAGAAATAAAATTCTTAGTTGTAGTTTTACTGAATCCATATTTAACTTCAGTTAATTCATATATAGATTCAAATCCTAATTCTTGGAACTTAGCATGTTCCTTTACTTCTTTTAAATATTTTCCTACTTCCATAAATTTTACAGCTAAATTCTTAACAGCACTATCTAGATTATTAATTGATTTTTCTAGATCTATATATTCACATAAACCAACTCCATATATTAGTTCTGGTTGATTATTTTTAATTTCCATAATTTCATTTTTCATTTTTACATCTTTTTCCTTTCTTTTATTGATTTTTTTGTTTTAATAGCATATAATAATATTGCTAGTTAGGCAGATATATTTCTAGAATATATCAACCCAGGTTGTTAATGTATAACCTGGTTTTTTTTATTCTTTAAAATGTTTTTTCCATCTTTTTACTTTTGATTTATATAATCTACGATGTTCTTTAGTATCATTTTGTATATTTGACTTGATATTAAATAATTCAACCAAACTAATTTTTTCTTTTGTATCGTAAAAATTCATAGTATATAATGGTTCAAAATTATTACCATTTTTTCTTCCAATA
>SVBA01000031.1 GCA_015059095.1 Erysipelotrichaceae bacterium | reverse complement strand
ATTTACGTATCATTCCTCTTGTAATTATATTTATTTTTAATTTTTTTACTTGTCTACTTGACAGATATCAGTTCATTAACTGACTTTTTTAATTGTGTGGAGATGAGAATTCTATTAACTTACAACTATTAAGCGTTGGGTTAGTTAAGTTTGAATTATAGTAATATTTTAGACCATTAAATACATAGTCATTTGGAATGTTAGTTGGAGAATATCCTGTATAGTTTTTAAAGATGCGATTGAAATTTCTAATCGTTTGGAAACCGCATGTGTCAGAAATTTCAGTCATTGTTTTGTTTTTCGATTCATGAATTAATTCTACGGCTTTTTCAATCTTTACACAATTTAGATATTTTGCAAAAGAAATACCAATCATATTATGAAAGTATCTAGAAAAATAAGAAGGATTCATATTCATTATTTTAACTGCATCTTCAAATTTAAAGTATTGAAAATTTGAGTTGATTTGTTCTATTAAATTAAGTAAATTTTCATTCATTTTTTTATTTGGATTTACTTTGATTAATTGTTCTTTTCTATATATATCTACTAATAAAGATTGAATTAATAGTTTTGTGTTTTCTGCGTAAAAGTCGGGTTTTTTAGTTAGTTCTTCGAATAATAAGGAATATAAATCTTCTAAATTATAGTTGTGTTTTAGTAATGGTGATTCTAATTGATAGTTTTGTAAAGTTTTATTAATTAAGGATTGATCGAAAATAAAGATAGAAACTAATGTGTCTTCTTTTTGAGCATGCATATTATGTATTTTTTTGGAATCAATTAAAAGAGAATTACCTTTTTTTAAAAGATAATTAGTTCCTTCGACCATTACATCTAATTCTCCTTTATTAACATATACTAATTCTAAATCTGTATGCCAATGAGAAATGTTTTGGGAATTTAAGTATTTACCAACCCATACTTTTTCTTCTGCTTCGTAAGACCATAATTCTTTAGCTTTTGACATAATGTAATCACCTTCTTTAGTATATTTAATTATACATTATTAATCTTTAAATTTTAATAAAAATGTAAAAAAATGTCCATTAATAGTAAATGCTATTCTTGTTGATATTATTAATGGAATGATATTATCTTAATAGATAATATAAAATATTATTAGGAGTGTATGTATGGATATTAAAATCACTATAGAAAAATTACTTAAATATGCTGAAATTCATTTAGGGATGGAATCTTTAGATAAAATTTATTTTCGTAATATTCTTCTTGATAGATTACAAGTTGATTCTCCTTATTTAGGAGAATTAGATTTAAAGTACATTGAAGATTTAAAAGTACCTGATAGTATTTTAGAGGAAGTAAAAGAATATCTTGTTTCTAAGAATTTTGAAATGCCAGATTTATTAATTACAGAAATTATGGGATTATTATCTCCTTTACCTAGTAAAATTAGTTTTTTAGCAAAGGAAATGGAAATAGTAAAACCTGGTCTAGGATTAGATTATTTATATAATTTGTCAATTAAGAATAATTATATTCAAAAGACTGCGATTGATAAAAACATTTATTTTAAGAAAGATTATGGTTCTAATTTTTTAGAAATCACCATTAATTTATCTAAGCCTGAAAAGAATAATAAAGATATTGCTAAACTCTTAATTAAGAGTCAAGATGTGAAATATCCAGAATGTGCTTTGTGTAGAGAAAATTTAGGATATAAGGGTAGAGTTGATCATCCAAGTAGAGTGAATATTAGAATTCTTCCTTTAAAATTAAATAATGAGGATTGGTTTTTACAATATTCTCCTTATGCTTACTTTGATCACCATGCGATTATTATTAATAATAAGCATTCAAATATGAGTATTAATGATGATACGTTTTTAAAACTTTTACAATTTGTAGATCAATTTCCTACTTTCTTTATAGGTAGTAATGCGGACTTACCAATTGTTGGAGGATCAATTTTAAATCATGAACATTATCAAGGTGGTAGTCATCTTTTACCGGTATTCTTTTCTAAAGATAAGAAAGTATATTTACAAAACGATAAAGTTAAGATCTCTTTATTAGATTGGTATAATACAACTTTAAGAATTGAATCTAAAGATATTGATGAGGTTACTAAGTATTCTAGAATCATCTTTAATTTATGGAAAGATTATAATGATGAAAGTGTAGATATTATTTCTCATACTAATAATACTAGACATTCAACAGTAACTCCAATTGCTAGAAAAATCGATGATGTGTATTCAATGAATTTAATTTTAAGAAATAATAGATGCAATGAAGAACATCCAGGTGGTATATTCCATGCGCATAAAGAGTATCATCATATCAAGCAAGAAGGTATTGGTTTAATTGAGGCTATGGGATTATTTATCTTACCTCCTAGATTAAAAAGACAATTAGGATATGTAAAAGAAATATTAAAAAGTGATATTTCTTTAGATACTTATTATAAAAAATATGAAGATTTATTAATTCATAAAGAAATGATAGATTATTTAGTAAATAAGTATGGAAGAAAATTAGATGAAGATGTAATTAATAAAGCAATTACTGATTATGTTGCAGATACTTGTAAAAATATTTTAATCAATACTGCAGTATTTAAAGATGATGAAAAAGGTAGAAGCGCATTAGATAAATTTATGGAAGGAGTAAAAAATGAGACTAGAGACTAGAAAAAAAGTTTTGAAAGAAAAGTTCGAAAAAAAATTTAATATTGAACCAAAAGATTATTTTATTTCTCCAGGAAGAATTGAATTGTTAGGAAATCACACAGATCATAACAATGGTAAAGTATTAGTTTCTAGTATTGATTTAAATGTTCTTGCAGCAGTCTCCTCTAGAGATGATAATAAAGTAATATTCTATTCTAAAGGCTTTCCTAAAATGGAAATTTCATTAAATAGATTAAAAGCTAAAGAAAATGAAAAAGGAACATCTAAAGCACTTATTAGAGGTGTATTATTTAGAATGAAAGAATTGGGTTATCAAATCGGTGGTTTTTCATGCGTATGCGATTCATCAGTTCCTAAAGGCGCAGGAGTTTCTAGTAGTGCAGCTTTTGAAGTATTAATCGCTAAAATTATTTCTTATTATTATAATCAAGATTCAATATCTCCATTTGATTTAGCTTGTATTGCGCAATATGCAGAAACTGTTTATTTTAATAAACCATGTGGATTATTAGATCAATCTGGGATTGCATTAGGTGGAATTAATTATATCGACTTTGAATCGACAACTAAACCTACTATTAATAATTTAAAATTAAAAATTAAAGGTTATCAATTCTTAATTATTAATACTGGTGGTGATCATTCTAATTTAACACATTGTTATGCAGAAATTAAAAATGATATGAAAACTATTTCTAATTATTTTAATAAAGAAGTGTTAAGGGAGATAAAAGAAGAAGATTTTTATAAGGCTAAAGAAGAGATAATTTCTAGATTTGGTACTAGAGTTTATTTAAGAGGTAAACATTATTTTGAAGAAAATAATCGTGTACAAATTGCATATAATGGTTTAAAAAATAAAAAATATGTTAAACTATTAGAGATGATGAATGAATCTGGATTATCTTCATATCATCAACTTAAAAACTGTTATGTTTCTAGTGAAGATGAAGATTTACCGAAAGCTTTAAATAAGGTAAAACAAATTGATCCAACATGTTATTCTAGAGTACATGGTGGAGGATTTAAAGGAACGATGTTAATGATCATTTCTAAGACTAAAGTCAAAGAAATCTTGCCACAATTATATGAAGAGTTTGGCAAAAAGAATGTTATGAAAGTAAATTTAGTTGAATATGGTACAAGTAAATTATAGGAGGACATTATGAAAGTATTAGTAACTGGAGGAGCAGGATATATTGGCTCACATTGCGTAAAAGTTTTATTAGATAAAGGTTATGAAGTTGTAGTTGTTGATAATTTAGAAACTGGTTATAAAGATGCGGTAGATTCTAAAGCAAAATTATATATTGGAGATATTGCTGATGAATCATTAATGGACAGGGTTTTTAGCGAAAATCAAGTTCTTGGTGTCATACATTTTGCAGCATTTTCATTAGTTGGTGAATCGATGACTAATCCATATAAATATTATGAAAATAATGTTGCAAAAACTAATCGCTTGTTAGAATCAATGGTTAAACATAATGTTAAAAATATTGTATTCTCTAGTACTGCTGCTACATATGGTGAACCAGAAAAAACACCGATTGTTGAAACAGATAGACAATTACCTACAAATGTTTATGGTCAAACAAAATTAGCGATGGAACAAATGATTTCTTGGTATGGTAAGATTTATGGTATTAATCATGTCGCATTAAGATATTTTAATGTAGCAGGTGCTATTCAAGATGGAAGTATTGGTGAAGCACATAATCCAGAAACTCATTTAATTCCTATTATTTTACAAGTAGCAAATGGTAAAAGAGAAAAATTAAATGTATTTGGTGATGATTATCAAACTAAGGATGGTAGTTGTATTAGAGACTATATTCATGTTCTAGATTTATGTGATGCTCATGTATTAGCTCTTGAATATTTATTAAATGGTAATTCAAGTGGAGTATTTAATTTAGGTTCTGGTGAAGGCTTTAGCGTATTTGAAATGGTTGAAGCGGCAAGAAAAATTACTGGACATCCAATTCCATTAGAGATAGCTTCTAGAAGAGCAGGTGATCCTGCTATATTAATCGCATCAAGTAAAAAAGCTAGACAAGTATTAAAATGGAATCCAACTAGAGAAAATATTGAAGTTATGATTCAAGATGCTTGGACATGGGAAAAGAATAAACGTTATTAAAAAAATGAGAATAGAGATATTATTTATCTCTATTTTTATTTGTTTAAAAAGTAATTGCAATTGAATAAATATAATAAATGACGTATTATAAATATATAGAAAAATGTAAATATATTATTAGTATGAATGTTAAAAATGGATTAATTACAATTAGAGATGCGACTATAAATGATGCTAGATTACTTTGCTTATGGTGGAATAATGGTAAAGTAATGGAACATGCTGGTTTTCCTTATGGCCTTGAAACTACTGAAGAAAAAATAAAAGGAAAATTAGAAAAAAAAGATAATAATTTTAGACATATCATTGAATATAAAAAAAATCCAATTGGAGAAATGAATTATATTGTTCTTGATGATAATGTCTGTGATATTGGAATAAAGATATGTGAATTTTCAATGCAAAATAAAGGATTAGGAAAAAAGATATTGAGTTTATTTATTTCTACTTTATTTAATGAATTAAAGTTTAAAAAAGTTATTTTATCGACTGATTTAAGAAATTTAAGAGCGCAGCACGTTTATGAAAGACTTGGGTTTAAAAAGGTTAAAATCTTTTATGATTCATGGACTGATCAATTGGGTAAAAGTAGAACATCTGTTTGTTATGAATTAGTAAAAAAAGATTTTATTAGTTTTTTATAGGGGTAATTATTTATGAAAATGTTATTTAAACAAAGGTTTTTATCTTGGTTTGATTCTTATGATATTTATGATGAAAATGATAGTGTTTTGTATGTAGTTAAAGGTGAATTTAGCTGGGGACATTGTTTAAGAGTATATGATAAAGATTATAAAGAAATAGGAATGATTAAAGAAAAAGTATTTACTTGGTTACCAAAATTTTGTATTTATAAAAATGGTGAACAAGTTGGTACGATTAATAGAGAGTTTACTTTCTTTATTCCTAAATTTAATGTGGAATATAGAGGATGGGATGTCGAAGGTAATTTCTTAAGATATGATTATAGAATTATAGATAAAAATGGGAATAAAATTGCAAGTATAGCAAAAAAGATATTTAGTTGGACGGATACTTACATTATCGATGTAGTAAATGATGAAGATGCATTAGATGTATTGATGTTAGTTCTTTCTATAGATATTGAAGAATGTACTAGAAATAACAATTAAGAAAGATGAAATATTCTTTCTTTTTTTGCGAATATATTAACAATTTATTGATAATAATAGAAATAAATGCTAAAATATTAGCAGTTATTAAAGGTGATAAAAATGGAAAATAAATTTGATATTTCACAATTTGTAGATGTATTAACAGAACAACAAGCAATTTGTAATTTAGTTAATAGATATATTAAAAGAAGAAAATTAATGAAGATAACACAAAAACAATTATCAAAAAAATCAGGAGTATCATATGGGTCGATTAGACGTTTTGAAACTACGGGAGACATTTCATTAATGTCGTTAATAAAAATTGCTAGTGCTTTAGAATGCTTAGAAGATTTTGAACATTTGTTTAATAAAATGCCAATTAAAGACTTAAAGGAGTTCTTCTATGATAAATAACATTAAAAAGTTGTTGGTGAAGTATAATGGACTTCATGTAGGATATTTAGTGGAATTAGAAAAAGATATTGCTTTTCAATATACCGATTATTGGTTAAAGTATGGATTCTCCATATCACCGCTTTCTTTACCACTTGTAAAAAAAACATTTATCAATAAAAAAGATAATTTTGGTGGGTTATTTGGTGTTTTTTTTGATTCTTTACCTGATGGGTGGGGAAATTTGTTATTAAGAAGAAAATTAGGAAAGCATGGTATTAATTATGAAAGATTATCTAGTTTAACTAAATTGTCTTTAGTGAGTAAAGAAGGATTGGGAGCTTTAGAATATGAACCAATTCAAATGAATGAAGAAGAACAGCAAAGAGATTATGATTTAGATAATCTAGCAAATGATGCTTATAAAATATTTTCTAGTGAAAATGAAGTGATCGATATTGATAATTTTTATAGATTAGGAGGATCAAGTGGAGGATCAAGACCTAAAATTCATATCAAGATAGAAGATGAGGATTGGATAATAAAATTTCCTTGTAGCTATGATCCTAAAGAAATAGGATTTAAAGAATATATTGCTAATGACTTAGCAAAAAAATGTGATATTAATGTTAATGAATTTAAATTGTTTAGTTCAAAATTGTGCAAAGGGTATTTTGGTTGCAAGAGATTTGATCGAAACAATAATAAAAGAATACATATGATTTCACTATCATCACTATTAGAAACATCGCATCTTATTCCTAATTTAGATTATTTACATTTATTTCAAGTGATATCATTAATTTGTGTAGATAAAGAAGATTTATATGAAGCTTATAAGAGGATGTGTTTTAATGTTTTATATGGAAACAAGGATGATCATGGTAAAAATTTGGCTTTCCTCTATGATGAAAATTTAAAAGGTTATAAATTATCTCCTTTTTATGACATTACAAATACACAATTTAAATATGAACATGAAATGAGTGTAAATGGAAATGGTAAGCCTAATGAAAATGATTTATTAGAGGTTGCAAAGAAATGTAAATTATCATTTGACAGATGTGTTGGTATTATAAATAAAATAAAAAGAATTATAAAATAAAGAAGAAAGATGAAATATTCTTTCTTTTTTTGTCGTTTTCTTTTTTTATTAACTAAGAAATTGTATTCACATATAAAAATAGATAATATGTATATAATTAATTATTTATATAAAATGTTAACAAAGCAAAACTTTGAAAAAATTAAATATTTATATACTAAACATTGATATTTTTCGTAAAATATTGTAATATATAAATAAGTCAAGGCAGTATCGACTTACTCTATGTATTTGTTGATAC
>SVBA01000005.1 GCA_015059095.1 Erysipelotrichaceae bacterium | reverse complement strand
ATCCCTAGGGATATCTTATATTGCTTTATGTTTTATCCACTTTTTTATTTATTGTCCTTGACATGGGGTACATAGTAGTTTATCACCTCTTTTAATATATTTAAAATGCTAAAAAGATTAAAGGCCATATTAATAATATGACTGCAAGTACAGTATAAAGTATTTTTTTTGATGTTTCTAATTCGGGTCTTTGATTGCCAAATTTGAATAAGAAAATGATTGGTAAAGGAATAATTATAAAATAAAATCCACTTAATAAAGTAAATATTGATGAACCTATACATGATAAAATAGAAATAATAAATGGAATTAAATTTAGACTACCATTTTTAAATAAAGCGAAATTAACAATTAACATAATTAAAGGATAAATTATAGCAGTAGCGATATTTAATCCATTTTTCTTTTTTTCTTTTATGGGTGAATAATTGAATTGATTATATGATGAATTAGTCCAAGAAAAAGAATATGTACAAGTACATTCTTCGTTATCTAATAAGTCTTTACCACAATTTTTGCATTTTTTCATAGTAGATTCTCCTTAGCAAAATTATAGTTCATCTCAATAATATATAAAAGAAAAAGCGTGTAAATAATTACACGCAATTTGTTACTTACTATTTTTTGATGACTTATTTTGAGTTTTAGATTGTTTTTTTTCTGATTCTTGTGTTTTTGGATCATTTCCATAAGATTGAGATAATCTAATTTTACCATCTCTACCATGTACTACGAATTCACATGATGTTTCCATAGCCATCTTACGACCTTTTTTCATAGCTTCTTGTTGTGTTTTGTAGCTACCTTGGTCTTGACCATTTTTTCCATCATTTACATGCCACATAGAATCATCTTTTCTATAAGTAACGTGTACTGATTTTCTGCCCATAAAAAGTTCCTTTCTTAAGCAAAGTTATTATGTGAATTTATTAATAATATATAATTCCATTTAATGGAAATATTTTAAAAATGATTTAAATCATTTTAATGATGAATAAATTCCTTTTTCAAGATATAATTAAGATGGTTGGTGAATTATGAAATTAACGTTTAAAGATGCGATTGGCAGGATGCCTCAATATCTATATGATAAATTATTAGAGCAATATGATAGAAATATTGTTGATTTGATAATTAAAGGATATATGACTAGTAAATTAACTACATTAAGGGTAAATGCTTTAAAAAGTACTCCTGTAGATATTTTAAATGAATTTAAAAATCATAATATTAAATGTGAACGTACTTCTTTCTATAAAGATGCACTAATTATTAAAAATACTGATGAAAAAAAGTTGCAAGAATTATTTATTTATGATGAGGGTTATATTTATTTACAAAATTTATCAAGTATGCTTCCTCCTTTAATCTTAAATCCTAAGAAAAATACTAATATATTAGATATGTGTGCTGCTCCTGGAAGTAAAACTTCTCAATTATGTTCTTTAGTAAATAATGAAGCTAATGTATATGCTTGTGAATTAGATATGATTAGGTATGAAAGATTAAAATATAATTTAAATAAACAGCATTGTGAAAATGTAAATACTTATCAAATGGATGCTAGGAAATTAAATTTTGATTTTCTCTTTGATTCTATATTATTGGATGCTCCTTGTTCTGGAAGTGGCACTATTGATTTAAATGATAAAAGAACATACATTGCATTTTCCGAAAAATTAGTGATTAAATCTAGTAATATTCAATATGCTTTATTAAAAAAAGCGTTAGAAATGCTTAAGAATGGGAAAACTATGGTATACTCAACATGTTCTATTTTAAAAATGGAAAACGAGGATGTTGTTAATAAGGTTTTGAAAGAGATTCCCAATATAGAAGTAGTTCCAATTAATTTTGAAGGAATGAATAATCTACCAACTCTACCAACTAGTATAAAAGGAAGTCTATTAGTTAGACCTACTGAATTATATGAAGGATTCTATGTTTGTAAATTAAAGAAAAAGTAATATGGAGAAAAAACTATTATCTAAAAGACAAGTAATTATTAATTTAGTTATTATCGCTATAGTGACCATTTTAGCGATTTTTTATCTTGCTAAAGATAATATTTTTGATGATTTATCTTCACTAGGAAAACTTCCTATATATGCTTATTTATTAATTGCTTTTGCAGTTTTAGGGTACGTGTTATGTGATTCATTCATAATTTATCGTTCTTTTAGAGGAATTAATAATGAAATGAAATACAAAGATTGTATCGGTATGTATCTTTACGGGAACTTAGGATCTTCGTTAACTCCATCAAAAGCAGGACATTACCCAATGAAATTATATTATATGGAAAAAAAAGGCAATTCTATTGATCAAGCTTTGAGTGTTGTAACTCGTGCACAAATTGTTTATTCATTAGTTAATATTATTTGCTATATTATTATGTATATTATTTGTTCGGTTAATAATGTGACATTTACTATGAGTAATGGTAATGTGGTCGAATTAGAATTAATAGCACTTATTGGTTTTTTAATTGCTTTGGTTTCAATAGGAATCTTTATTTCTTTAGCCTTCATTCCTCCTATTAATAATTTATTAATTAGAATTTCATGCTTTTTTGTAGTAAAAACTAGAAAAGGTATTACTAAAGCTGATTATATTAAACATCAAAAAAGAAAGATGGAAATAACTAGAACACAAATAGTTTATTTTATTAAAAATATTTATAAAGAAGTTCCTTCTATTATAGCAAACTTTGGATTCTTATTTTTTAATAATTGTCTTCCATATTTTATTTATCTTTTGTTGAGTAAAAATAGTTTTAATTTTGGAGAATTGTTTTTCTATTTTGCTTTATATCAAACAGTATCTTATGTAACTACATTCTTCCCAATTCCAGGAAATGCAGGGATTGCAGAGTCTACTTTTGCTTTAGTTTATAAAGTAGTGATGGGGAATTTAGTAGGTGCATGCTTATTATTGTGGAGATTATTTAATTATTATTTGATGGTTATTGTGGATGTAATTTATTTTATCATTGATACATTAAAAGGGAATAAATTTAAAAAAATTGAAATAAATAAAGAAGAGTAAAATCTTCTTTTTTTAATAAAAAAAAGAGCCAACGAAGTGACTCTATTAAATTATAACTTTCTGTTATAGTATTCAACGATTTGTGAATCGTCGATGTCTCTAGCTAATTCGTTACGTTCTGGTAATCTAATGAATTTACCTTCTTTTGTTTCTTTGTTGATTTCAACATAAGGAACAACTACTGTTAATGATTCTAAAGATTCAACTACAACTTTTAAGTTTTTAGATGCTTCTTTTAATGTGATAACATCACCTGCATTACATGCATATGATGGAATATCAACTTTTTTACCATTAACTAAGATGTGACCGTGATTAACTAATTGTCTAGCAGCTCTTCTTGTTCTACCAAAACCAATTCTATAGACTAAGTTGTCTAATCTTGATTCTAATAATTGCATGAATGCTGTACCAGTAACAACACCTTTTTTAGCTTTTGCTTGTTTGAATAAGTTAGCGAATTGTTTTTCTGAAACACCATAAGTAAATCTTAATTTTTGTTTTTCAGTTAATTGTCTACCATATTCAGATAATTTTTTAGCTCTTGTACCTGGTGCTTTACCTGGGCCGTAAGGACGTTTTGCTAATTCTTTACCTGTTTCTAATGTAGAGTAGTTTAATCTACGTCCTAATTTCCATGATGGTCCTGTATATCTTGACATTGCGTGTATCTCCTTTCTTTTGTATTGCTAGTACAAATTTTAGGGTATAGATCCCATTGTCCTCTGGGTGAATCAACTTCGCCAATATTTAGCTTGGTTACTTCGTAAATTGAATCATCAGCAGGGTGTATCTATATGCTAATTGCACATGCGTAATAATATTAATATATTATCCATATTAATGTCAATTAAAATATTTGTTTTTCGAAAAAAAGTTTTTTGAATTATTTTACTATCTAATTTTTAAATATGTTTACCTAAAAAAAATAGTAAGATATTATATTAATTAAAAATATTATCTAAAATTTTAAAAAAAGAATAAATTTCTATTTTTTTTGCTTATTTTTGATGAAAAATGATAATTATGCTTATTGGAAAAACAATATGAAAAAATCAGAAAAAGTATCAATTTATAAATTAATTTACTTGAAATAAATTAAACGATATTAAATTGCATTTTTAGTGATAGTATTTTTAATAGATTTTGATTTTAAAAAATTTATACAACAAAATTATTTTGTTGTTTAAATTAATATGTATTTTTTGTATAATGAACTAGAGGTGTATTTTATGCTATTATTTGATTCAATTTTAAAAAATCCATTAATAATCGTTTTTCTTGGAATTGCTTTAATTGCAGTAATTGCAGGAATTTCTTTAGTATACATTTTTGTTATCAAACGTAATTTGTATCGTAAGCAGAGTAAAGATTTAGAAAAAAAGTATTCTCAACTACATATGATTTTGACTGAGGACGTAGAACAATATATTGCTAGACTTGAATACATTTCTAATCAAAACTTAGAATACATTCATATTCATGAAAAATTCTTGAGATTATATCAAGATATTTTACAAGAAAATGATCGTAATTCATATATTGCTGTTGATGGTTTGCGTCAAACAATACATGAAAGAAAATATGCAGGTATTAATAATTTGATTGATTCTACTAAAAAGATTGTTAATGATTTTGAAAAAAGAGTTAATAATATTTTTAATGATTTGACTAAGTTATTGCAAAAAGATGAGGAATTTCATCAAAATGAATTAACATTGCAACGTCAATATCGTTCAATCAAAGAAAAATATGTCATTCATGAAGGTGAATTAAAGTTGATGGAACAATCTTTCAATAAGATTTTTGAAAAGATTGAAAAATTATTTGTTGAATGCGAAGAATTGACTGGATCTGCTAGATATGAAGAAGCAAGTGAAAAATTGCCTATAATTGAGCAAGTATTGAAGGCTTTATCTGAATCCTTTGATGATTTACCTGCGTTCTGTGTAAGAATTACAAAAATTATTCCTCGTAAAATTGATGAAATTAAGGCAAAATATGCTGATTTAGAGGCTCAAGAATATCCATTACATCATCTAAAAGTAATGTCTAGAGTAGAATCATATAAATTTACTTTAGATGAATTAAGTAAAAACATTTGTAATTTTAGATTAAATAATGTTCAACAAGCTCTAGATCATATTGATGAAGATATTATTAATATTTTTAAGGAATTTGAAAACGAAGAAAATGCAAAAGTATTCTTTGATGCAAATTGTGAAAAAATGTATAACGCGACATATGAATTTGAAAAACAATTTAAACGCATTAAAAGAGCACTTCCGGAATATAAAGAAGTCTACTTGATTAAAGATAAATATTTAGACAAAGTAGAAGAATTAGAATTTGATATCAATCAAGTTCAATCTATCAAACGTGATTTGGATAATTATATTCATTCATCTACTAGACAACCATATACTATCATTGTTTCAAAAATTAAGGATATGATTTCTCAAATGAGTAAAATTGAAGAAATGATAAAAGATTTTAATCTATATTTAAATTCTTTAAAAATCGATTCAGAAAACGCATATAAAACAATTTGTGATTATTACTTAAAGTTAAAAGATGCTCAATACTTATTAAGAGAAATGGCAGTTCCTTCATATAGTGATAGATTAAAAGTATCATTTGATAGATCATTTGCTTTATTAGAACAAGTTGGGGATATTATAAAAGTTAAACCAATTGATGTAAGTGCTGCTAATGATTGTTTAGAAAATGCAAGTGAATTAATTGATAATTTATTAAGAGATATTCAAGAACAATCAGGACAAAGAAAATATGCTGAAGAATCAATTGTTTATGCGAATCAATATCGTCAAGGATTTATTGATTGCAAATATCAATTAAATAATGCGGGTACTTCTTTCTTTGAAGGAGATTTTACTAGAACAATTGATGAAACGGTTGCAATTATTAAAAAAATGAGACCAGAAGTAAAACAATAGGCTTATATATAAGCCTTTTGTCGTTTATTGCATAAATTATAGAAAGGATGGTGAAATTATGATTTATTTTGACAATGCTGCTACTACAAAATTAAATAAAGAAGTGTTGAAGGGGTTTAATGATTTAAATTTAAAGTTCTTTGCTAATTCTGCTTCAACCCATAAATTAGGTATTGAAGCGTATCGTCTTGAAGAAAAAGCAAGAAGTCAAATTGCTAGTTTGTTAAATTGTGAACCGAATGAAATTATTTTCACCTCTGGAGCCACTGAAGCAAATAATTTGGCGATTAAAGGATCTGCCTTAAAATATAAAAATAGAGGAAATCATATTATTACTAGTAAAGTAGAACATCCATCTGTATTAAATGCATTTAAATCTTTAGAAGAAGATTTCGGATTTCATGTCACCTATTTGGATGTAAACAATGATGGAATTGTTGAACTTGAAAGTTTAAAAAATGCAATTAGAAATGATACTATTTTAGTGTCTTTAATGGCAGTTAATAATGAAGTAGGAAGCATCAATCCAATTAAAGATATTGGAGAACTTTTAAGAAAGTATCCTAAAATATTATTCCATTGTGATGCTACTCAAGCTATTGGAAAAATAAAAATAGATTATTCAAATGTTGATTTATTAAGTATGTCAAGCCATAAAATTCATGGTTTTAAGGGTTCTGGATTATTATTAAAACGTAAAAATATAGACTTACTCCCTTTACTTTCTGGAGGGGGACAAGAGTTTAATTATCGTTCAGGTACTAATAACTATGTTTACGAAGTATGCCTTGCTAAAACATTAAGAATTAGTTTTGAAGAATTAGAAAACAATTATAACTATGTTAAACACCTAAATGATTATCTTAGAAGCAAATTAGAAGGATTAAATGTAAGAATTAATTCTCCAAAAATATCTTCGCCATATATTTTAAGTTTATCTTTAGATAAAAAGGCAAGCGTTGTTAGTGAAGCTTTGTCATTAAAAGACATATATGTTTCTACTAAATCTGCTTGTTCATCTAAAAAGAGCCCTACAAGCTATGTTTTATTAGCGATGGGGAAATCGTCTCAAGATGCGATGAATGCAATTAGAATTTCGTTTTCTAATGAAAATACAAAAGAAGAAATTGATATCTTTATTAAAGAATTAAAAGAAATATTGAACACACTAAAATAGGAGGAACTTATGTACGAAAAAGAATTTAAAAAAGAATATAAATTAATACTAAAAGCAATTAAAGAATACGATAATATCTGCGTTTTTAGACATCAAAGACCTGATGGAGATGCTTTTGGAACGCAAATGGGATTAGTTACTTGGTTGAAGGATAATTTTCCTAATAAGACTATCCATTATGTAGGAAATAATACTTCCACATATGGAGAAGATTTGTTTCCATACATGGAAGTTGTAGAAGATGATTTCTTTGAAAAAGATTTTTTGGCTATTATTGTTGATACGGGTAACACTAAAAGAATTGATGATGACAGATGGCAAAAAGCTAAATTAAAAGTTAAATTTGATCATCATCCTCCTGTTGAACAATATGGTGATATTAATGTAGTTGCTAATGAAATTGCTGCATGCGCAGAATTAATCGCAGATTTTTGTTTTTATTATTCGAAAAAGTATCCTGTATCTAAACTAGCTGCTACTTATTTAGCAACGGGTATTATTACTGATTCAGGAAGATTTCAATTCGAAAGTGCAAATGATGTAACATTTAAAACTTTTGCTAAATTATTAGAATGTGGTGTTTTACCATTTAAAGATATTTATTTGAAATTATATGCAAAAGATATATCTTCTTTAGTTTTCCAAAAATTTGCATTAAATAATATGGTGTTCACAGAAGGTGGATTAGCATATTATATCTTAAAACAAAAAGATTTAGACGAATTAGGTATTGATAATGAAAGAGGAAAAGAACATCTTTCATTAATGTCTAATATTAATGGTGTTGAAATTTGGTTCTGCATCACCGAAATTTCAGAAAAGAATGAATTTAGAGTATCTATTAGATCTAAATTAATTGATATTTCTGGTGTTGCTAGTAAGTATAGAGGTGGAGGACACAAACAAGCAAGTGGAGCAACTCTATACAATTTAGAAGAAGAATTGCCATTAATGATTAAGGATTTAGAAGAATTAATTAAAAATGAAGTACGTTAAATATTTAGGTAAGTTTCCTTCGTTAGAAGGAAGGTATTATATTGTTACAGGTGCAAATTCTGGGTTAGGATTTGATACTAGTTTATATTTGGCTTATAAGGGTGCCAATGTGATTTTAGCGTGTAGAAATTTATCAAAAGCAGAGGCTGCTAAAGAAAAGATACTAAAAGAAGTTCCTAATGCTAAACTGTTTATTGAACAATATGATCAAGCAAGTTTTCAATCAATTGAAGAATTTGTGCATAGAGTAAGTTTTACTTATCCCAAAATAGATGGATTATTATGCAATGCTGGTGTTTATTTTCCAAAACAAGATTATAAAACTAGTGATGGATATGAACTTACTTTTGGAACAAATTATTTAGGAACATATAAATTATTATTTTCTTTAAAAGAAAAATTGAATCAAGATTTCTCTAGAGTAGTAATTGTAACTAGTTTAACAGCAACTCTTTCTAGTAAAAAAATAGATATTGATGAATGTCATAAATTAAGTAGAAATAAAATTTACGGTTATTCAAAGTATTGTTTAAATCGATTATGTGCTGAACTAATAAGTAAAGATAATCATATTACCTTTAATTTAGTTCATCCAGGTATTGCAAGTACAAATATTATTTCTTCTACACAAACTGGATTACCGCATTGGTTTCAAGTTTTAGGGCATAAATTTTTAACTTTATTTACTCATTCTTCTAGTAAAGCTAGTTTAATATTGTTAGACGGATTATTGAATAATCAACATTCTCAATATATTGTTCCAAGAGGCTTATTCGGAATATCTGGATATCCAAAAATTAAAAAGATTCCAAAATTTTCTAATAGACCAATTATTGAAAAAACTAATATCCTTATTAATTCTAAATAAAGAATTAGTATAATTATTTGTTCATATAATTTTATATGAATGAAGAGCAAAAAGAACAATTAAATTCTTATAGATTGCAGATAGTATTTTTATTTATTGTTTTGATTGCTATTATTATCGCTTTTACATATCTCCAAGATTTAATAAATAAGCTAAAATTTGGAGTAGAGAATAAAAGTGAATTATATAAAAAGAACTATCTAATTAGTTCAATATTTGTATTTATATCCTTTGGATATATTATAATAACATTTAGAAATTATCAAAAACGGAGAGATAATGAAACATTTTTAGCGTTAATTGAAAGTTTATTTCTAACTATTGCTTCATTAATTAGACTATATAATGTAAGAAAAAATCAAGAAAAGTATTAAGTATGAAATGTGTTTTAGTTAATTGTGAGATATATAAAGTAGAAACTCCACCTTTATATGAGATGGAGAATCTTTTATCAACCTTAAAAATTGATATAGACTTTGTTGCAACTCAAAAATTAGAAAAAATTTCTACTTCTAGTTTTATAGGGAGTGGATTTTTAAATGAAATTGCGCAATTTGTTAAACAAAATGATATTGATGTTTTAGTTTTTAATCATGATTTATCACCTTTACAAATTCATAATATAAGTGAAGTATGTGATATTTTAGTTTATGATAGATCAATGATTATTTTAAAAATATTTGAATTAAGAGCTTCTTCTAAAGAAGCAAAACTACAAGTCGAAGTAGCATATCTAAAATATATGGCTTCTAGATTAATCGAGAAAGATAAAAATTATTCTCAAGTTACTTCTGGAGGAGCAGGTGGATTAACAAATAGAGGCGCTGGTGAAAAGGCAATTGATATTAAAAGATATCTTTTAAAAAGAAGAATCAAGGAAAAAGAGGAAGAATTAGATAAGGTTGTTAAATTAAGAAAAAATCAAAGACAAGGTAGAAGTAAAACTTTACCTACGGTTGCTATTGTTGGTTATACTAATGCGGGTAAATCTACATTAATGAATCATTTTATTAGAAAAACTGAAAATGTCAGAAAAGATGAAATATTACAAGAAAATAGACTGTTTGCAACTCTTTCTACTAACACTAGATATGTTAAAATTGATGGATATTATCCTTTCTTATTAACAGATACTGTTGGTTTTATCTCTCATCTACCACATTCATTAATTAAAGCTTTTAGATCAACTTTAGAAGAAATTAAAGAAGCAGATTTATTAGTTCATGTAGTTGATATTTCTTCACCTAGTCATTTCGAAGAAATGAAAGTGACAAATGAAACTTTAAAAGAAATTGGAGTAGACAATAAAAATGTCATTTATTTATATAATAAATATGATCAATTAGTTGATAATTTTAAACCTTTTGTAGGGGATGATGAACTACTAACATGTTTAAATGATGATGAAGATTTTGAAGATATCATTAAATTGATTGATTCTAAATTATCTTCTTTCTATGTTGAAGTGAGTATCTTAATTCCTTATGAAAATGCTTCTGATTATTATGAAATAAAAAATAATGAAGCAATTCTTGAAACTAAAGAAACTGAATTTGGATATGATTGTATAGCTAAAATTTCTAAATCTAATTATAAAAAGTATTCAAAATATTTAATGTTAAAAAAAGACTTAGATGAATAAAAGTAATAACTAGGATTTTCCTAGTTTTTATTTTTGAAAGATAAAAAAACTATCAAATTATAGTAATTTTTGATAGTTTTTAAAGTTTTTCTTGATAATTTTTCCTAGTTCCTCTAAACCAATTTTATCCTTAAATGAAAGAGTGAATTCATCAACCTTTTTGCCTGCGCCTTTTGGAATTACTACATCATATTTGTTTCCAAGTTCTTCTAAATATTTAATGAAGGAATATCTAGCAATCATACTTGCTAAAGCAACACTAGGATAGTGAGATTCCGCCTTTGTTTCAAAGACGATATTATTAAATATTGCATCATATTTACCTTGAAGATAACGATAATATGTAGAAGGATCACAAAATTGATCCACGTAACAAATTACATTTTGATTATGGATTTTACCCCTAACATTATGTAATGCTTCATTATGTAAAATAGCTTTAATAGAATTCATATTATGTCCTTTATCAATTAATTCATTGTATTTAGTAGGAGGACATGTTAATTGAGAATAGATTACTTTATCTAATACTTGAGGTACAATTTCAAGTATTTTTTGATCTGTAAGTTTTTTTGAATCATCTACACCTAATTCTTTTAATAGAGTAATAGTTTCTTTAGAAGTGTATGCAGCGACTACAATTAATGGTCCAAAGAAATCACCAGTTCCTACTTCATCTGATCCAATTTGATTAGAAACATTTAACCATTCAGATTTAACGCTTTCTTTTGGAATATTAATAGAAGCATTTTCATCCCAAATTAAAGCTTCATCTAGAGCTTTATCGCCAGTGAATAAAACTTTAAAGCCTTTACTTGAATTATAGATAGTAACTACTACTTCATCGATTGTTTTAGCATGAAAAAAAACATATTCTCCATTATTTTCTAATTGAGAATCTTGATAAAATTCAATAATTTTATTTGCTACTACTTCATCAATTTTTAATGTGACACTTGTTTTTTGCATAAAACACCTCATATTTATTCTAAATAAATAATTTCAAAAAGTATATAGAAATTGTCTAAAATAGTATATAATTTAGTTAATCTTAAGGAGTAAATAATTATGGGAAGAATTAGATATAGTGACGCTGATTATGAGGGTGATATCTCTTATGGAGTGCCACATGGCTATGGTAAAATTTGGTATACTAATGGTGACTATTATGAAGGTTATTTCTACGATGGAAGAATTACTGGTAAAGGAACCTTTTATTACAATAATGGCTGTAAGTATGTTGGAGAATTAATCGATGGATTAAGAAATGGCTATGGTACGTACTATTTTGAACAAGGTGATGTATATGAAGGATATTTTATTAATGGACAAAAAAACGGAAAAGGGAAATATACATACAATGACGGAACTTATTATATAGGTGATTTTAAACATGATAAAATTCATGGATATGGTGTCAAGATCTATTCAAATGGTGATAGAACTGAAGGTCAATTTCAAGACAATACCGAACATGGAAAAGGAAAAATGATTTATTCAAATGGTGATTATTATATAGGTGATTTCCAATATGGTAAATTTAATGGCTATGGTACCCTAGTTAAAACAAATGGTATTAAATTAGAAGGAAACTTTGTTGATGGACACATTCATGGATATGGTAAGGGATGGTATTTAAATGGAACATATTATGAAGGGAATTTCCAAAATGGTTATGTTACAGGATATGGTACGATGATTTATGGAAATGGAAACAAATTTGTAGGCTATTACATAAGAGGTTCAGAAAACGGACGTTTTAAAGTTTATTGTAAAAATGGTGACTATTTTGAAGCGGATTATGTTAATGGATTACTTAATGGTCAAGGAATTGCGATTTATAAAAATGGTATCAAGTATAAAGGACAATTCACTAATGGAGCTTTAACAGGTCAAGGTGAAATGTGGTATCCAGATGGAAGATACTTTAAAGGTGAGTTTAAAAATGGTAACCCTGTTACTGAATATAGTAAGCTATTTGATTCAGATGACACTTTTGAATTTTAGAAGAATATAAGCGACTTAAGGTAAAAAGTCGCTTTTTTTCTTCAATTAATGCAATTAAATAAAAAAATATTAATTATTATATTCAAATATTTGATATAATAATTTTTAGGATTGTGGTGATATTATGAAAAGTATTTATGATGTATTTGAGTTTAATCAAGTAAAAAAGTTAATTGAAAAGTATGCAAAAACTGAACTAGGATTAGAAAAAATTCAAACAATGGAAATGTTTGAAGATCCTTTTGAATTAAAAAATGAATTATCACATCTAAATGAAATTATTTCATATACTTTTAAATATCGTAATTTAGTGATTACTAACCATAAAAATATTCTTCCTCATCTTGCGATTATTAAAAAAGGCGGGACTTGTGGAATTGATTTCTTTTATCAAGTTTTACAATATTTAGAGAATGCAAGAATTTTAAAAGATGAAGTTATTAAAGATGAAAATTATCCATACTTATTAGAAAGTATTAGAAATTTAAATGAACTTGAATCTTTAGCACATCGTCTAGATAGAACTATTACTAAAGATTTAGAAATATCTGATAATGCTTCTAGTGCTTTAAGAGAAATTAGAAGAAGTTTAAATGTGGAAATTTCTTCACAAAGTAAAATCATTAACTCTTTGATGATGAAATACAAAGATTATTTAAATGATGAAAGAGTAGCATTAAGAAATGCTTCATTTACTTTACCAATCAAATCTACTTATAAACATCGAGTTGATGGAATTACAATTGATGAATCTGATTCTGGATTAACTTGTTTTATAGAACCAACAGAAATCATCGCTTCAAATAATAAAATTGCTAGATTAAGAGAAAAAGAAAAGGAAGAAATTAATCGAATTTTAGATGAACTTTCTTCTTTAGTAAAGGAAGTTGTTTATGAAATTATCTATGATGTAGAAACTATTTGTTATTTAGATTTTTTATTAAGTAAGGCAAATTATGCGATTGAAACAGATAGTAAGATTGCTAAATTATCAGATAAGAAAATTATTAATTTAAAGAATGCTAGACATCCATTAATTGATAAGAAAAAAATAGTTAAGAACTCTTTTATTTTAGATAAAAATAGAATCATGTTAATTACTGGTCCAAATGCTGGGGGTAAAACTGTTGCCTTAAAAGTTATTGGTTTATTAGTTATTATGAATCAATGTGGTTTAGCTTTACCAACAGATGATGAAGCAGAATTGTCTTTCTTTAAAAATATTTTTGTAGATATGGGTGATAATCAATCATTGATTGATAATTTATCTACTTTCTCAGGTCATATTAAAAATATTATTGAAATTGTTGATCAAATTAGTGAAGATTCTTTAGTTATATTTGATGAACTTGGTACAGGGACTTCTCCTTTAGATGGTGAAGCATTGGGTATTGGTGTAATTACCTATTTACATAAAGTTGGAGCATTTGCAGTATTAACGTCGCATTATGATGGATTAAAGACTTTTGCTTTAGAAAATAATTACATTTTAAATGCTTCGATGGAATTCGATGAAGAAAATATTGCACCTACTTATCGTCTTAGATTAGGTGTAGCAGGGAAATCCTATGGTTTAGAAATGTCTAAACGTATGGGGTTAAATAAAGAAATTTTAGATACTAGTTATTCTTATATTGAAGATAAAAGAAAAACTGATAAAGAAATTACTTTAGCGCTTTTACAAAAACGTTTAGAAGAAAATGAATCTATTCAACTTTCTTTAAAAGAAAAAGAAGAAGAAATTAATAAAAGAATTAGAAATCTAGAACATGAAAAAAGAAATCTATTAAAACTTCAAGATAAGATAAAAGAAGAAGCAGAAAGTGAAAAACAAAAAATTATTGAAGAAGCTAAAGAAGAAATAGATAAAATCTTTGAACAATTTAAATCTAAAGAAGATTATAAAATGCATGAAGTAATTACTGCAAAACGTAATTTAGATTTATTAAGAGATTACGAAGAAGATGAAGAAGAATCTTCTTATGTTCCTTCAATCAATGATTATGTAAGAGCGGATGATTTTAATGTTACTGGTAAAGTAATTAGAATCAAAGGTGATAATGTAACTTTACTAACTGATCAAGGTTTAAATTTGAGTGTAAAATCTAGTGGTTTAACTAAAATTAAAGCTTCTAAAAAAGATAATAAGCCTAAAACGTATACTCCAAGTTACAAATTAGATAAAAAGGTAAGTTTAGAATGTAATATAGTTGGATATCGAGTTGAAGAAGGTTTAAGAGAAATTGATGCTTATTTAAGTGATGCAATTGCTGCTAGATATAGTGAAGTTAGATTGATTCATGGTTCAGGAACTGGTAAATTAAGAAGTGCAGTTCATGAATATTTGAAGAAAAGAAAAGATATTAAATCATTTAGACTAGGTGGTCTAGGTGAAGGTGGGGTAGGAGCAACCGTAGTTTATTTAAAATGAATGAAAAAGTTAAGGCAAAAATTGATTTATTAACTTCTAAACCAGGTGTTTATTTAATGAAAGATGAAAGTGGAACTATAATTTATGTAGGGAAAGCGAAATCTTTAATTAAAAGAGTTAAACAATACTTCCTTCGTCCTCAAGAAGGAAAAGTTTTTCGCATGGTTAGAGAAATAGATGATTTTGATACAATTGAAACATTAAATGAAAAAGAAGCTTTACTTTTAGAAATTAATTTAATTAGAAAATATTATCCTAAATACAACATTTTATTAAAAGATGGTAAATCTTATCCTTATATTGCTTTAAATAAAAAAGGGGATCCATTTTTAAAGATTGCTTATAATGATAAAGATAAAAATTTTAAATATTTTGGTCCTTATCCTAATTCTCAGGCATGTTATAAAACAATTGATTTGTTAAATAAGTTATTTCCACTAAGAAAATGTCAACATTTAAAAACTGAACCTTGTTTATATTATCATTTAGGTCAATGTTTAGGACCATGCATAAAAAAGGTTAGTGAAGAAGAATATATACCTTTAATTAATGAAATTAATCATTTTTTAAATGGTGATACTTCAAAAATTAAAGAGAAATTAAAACTTGAAATGATGGATGCTAGTGAAAAACTAGAATTTGAAAAGGCTAAAGAAATTAAAGATATTTTAGATTCGATTGAAAAAGTTGTTATTAAACAAAATATTCAACTTCAAGATCATATCGATCGAGATGTCATTTCTTTATCTACACGTGATGGTTATTATTCGATTTGTATTATGACATATCGTAAAGGTAATTTACTTGGTAAAGATGTCTTCATTATGGAAGAGTTTGAAGATTATGAAGAGGAATTTATTGAAAATGTTTTTCAATATTATTTGTCTCATAATATTCCAAAAGAAATCATTGTATCTAATAAAGAAATTGGCGAAAAATTATCTTACTTATTAGAAAGAAAAGTTATTTCTCCAACTAGAGGAGTAAAAAAAGATTTATTATTAATCGCCTATGAAAATGCAAAAAATGGTTTAGATGAACATTTTTTAACGGCTAGACTTGAAGATGATACATTATCTTTATTAAATGAATTAGGTGATTTATTAAAAATTAAGACTCCTTTACATATTGAGTTATTTGATAATTCACACTTACAAGGTTCTTTCCCAATAGGTGCGATGGTTGTATTTATTAATGGAGTTAAAGTTCCTAGTGAGTATCGTAAGTTTAATATTCAAGAATCTTCTGGTAAAGATGATTTAAAATCGATGGAAGAAGTAATTCGAAGAAGATATACTCGTCTTCTTATCGAAGATAAGAAAATGCCAGATTTAATCATTGTGGATGGGGGAGAAAATCAAATTAACGTAGCTAGAGAAGTGTTAGATAATTTGATGTTAAATATTCCAGTATGTGGCCTATCTAAAAATGATAAGCATCATACTAATGGTTTGATTTACAATAATGAATTACATTACATCGATAAAAAATCAAGACTCTTCTTAATGCTTGTAAGAATGCAAGATGAAGTCCATCGTTATGCGATTACTTTCCATAAAGATAAAAGAGGAAAAGGACTAACTTCTTCTATCTATGACGATATTAAAGGGATAGGTAAAAAAAGAAAAGAGAGTTTAGAAAAAGCATTTCCTTCTTTAGATAGTTTAAAGAAGGCTTCTTTAGAAGAACTAAGTCAAATTGTTCCTCTAGAAATTGCTTTAAAAATAAAGGAGAAAATTAAATAATATGACTAATAGACAAAGAATTAATTATATCAATAAAACATTAGAAAAAGTTGAACTATATTATCGCTTAATGGGTAAAGTAAGTTTTGATATGCAATGTATCGCGCCTAAAAAAGGTCTTCAAAGAGCAAGTGATGACATTAATAAAATTTCTTCAATCCCATTTAAATTAATGCATTCAAAGAAGTTTATGTCTACTGTTGATGAACTTTATTTAAATCATGAAGGACTAAATGAATATGAAGTTAAATTGATTTCTAATTTATATGAAAGTAAAGAAAAAAGTAAGAATATCACTCCAAAAATGCAAGAAGAATATCAAAAAGCAACATCTGATTCTTATTTAAAATGGTTAGAATGTAAAGAAAAAGGTGATTATGAAGGATTTAAACCTTATTTAGGTAAAGTTATTGAATTAACTAAACAAAGAGTATTATTAAGAGATAAACAAGAAAAAACTATCTATGATACGATTTTAAATGATTTTGAAAAAGGAAATTCTATCGAAGTTTTGGATGATTACTTTTCTAAATTGAAAGAAGGTATCGTTCCTTTAGTTAAAAAGATTTTAAATTCAAAAAAAGTAATAAGAGAAGATTTCCTATCTAGAAAAGTAGAAATATATAAACAAGAAAGATTTTCTAAATGGTTATTAGAACATGAAGGCTTAGATATGGATGCTTTAGTTTTGATGACTACTGAACATCCTTTTACTACTGGTTTTGGACTTGGTGATACTAGAGTTACAACTCATTATTATGAAGATATGTTCATTTCTAATCTTTATAGTATTATGCATGAAGGCGGACATGCTTTATTTGATCAAAATGAACCAGAAATATTCCATAAATACCATATTGAAGGTCATATGTCGATGGCAATGCATGAATGTGCATCAAGATTTTTTGAAAATATGGTAGGTAGATCTAAAGCATTTATTGATTTAATTTATCCTAAGTTTTTAGAATTATTTAATGAAGAATTCAAAGATGTAACAAAACAAGAATTATACGAAGGAGTTAATATTGCTGCTCCAAGTTTAATTAGAACTGAGGCTGATGAATTGACTTATTCTTTACATATTTTAATTCGTTATGAACTTGAAAAAGGCTTTATTAATGGTGAATTTGGTGTAGAAGATTTAGATAAGAGATGGAATGAAAAATACAAAGAATATTTAGGAGTAGATGTTCCAAATAATAAAGAAGGTATTCTTCAAGATGTTCATTGGACTGATACCTATGGATATTTCCCATCTTATTCTTTAGGTAGTGCTTATGCTGCTCAAATTTATAAGACAATGGAAAAAGATTTAAATATTGAAGAATGTATTAGAAATGATGAAATTTATAAAATTAGAGATTGGTTAAAAGAACATGCTTGGTCTATTGCTTCAATTACTGATCCTAATGAATGGATATTAAAGGTAACTGGAGAAAAGTTTAATCCAGATTATTACATCAATTATTTAAAAGAGAAATTTACAGAAATTTATGATTTAGAAGATTAATAATTATTAGTTGAAAGGAGAAAATATGGACGCTAGAGAAAGAATGAAGGTTCTAGTTGAATTATTAAATCGATATGCTTATGAATATTATACTTTGGATAATCCAAGTATTTCTGATTTTGAATATGATAAGTTATATCGTGAACTAGAAGATTTAGAGAAAGAACATCCTGAATTAATATATCGTAACTCTCCAACTCAAAGAGTAGGTGATGAACCAATCATTAAGTTTGAAAAATATACTCACAAGGTTAAAATGATGTCAATTAATGATGTTTTTGATAAGGATGAAGTAATTAAGTTTGATTCTGATATTCGTAAAATTGCACCTAATGCAACTTATAATTGTGAATTAAAGATTGATGGAGTTTCTGTTGCTTGTATTTATAAAGATGGTTATTTAGAAGTAGCTGCTACTAGAGGAAACGGAGTGACTGGTGATAATATTACGACTAATGCTAAAGCAATTAATTCTATTCCTTTAAAACTTAAAGATCCTTTAGATATTGAAGTTAGAGGTGAAATATTTTTACCTAAAAAATCATTTTCTAAAATAAATAAAGAAAGAGAAGAAGAAGGTTTAGATTTGTTCCAAAATTGTCGTAATGCATGTTCAGGAACAATTAAATCTCTTGATCCAAAAGTAGTTAGTAAAAGAAATTTAGATAACTTTATGTATCAAGTAATAGGTCATGATGATAAAACTCAAGCTGAAAGTATTTCCTTCTTAAAAGAACAAGGTTTTAAAGTTAATAAAGAGACTAAAACTTGCAAAAATGTTGATGAAGTAATGGATTATATTTCATATTGGCAAGAACATAAAGAAGAATTACCTTATCCAATTGATGGTATTGTAATTAAAGTTAATGAAAGAGAATATTATGATCAAATTGGATATACTGTAAAATGTCCAAAATGGTGTATTGCTTATAAATATCCTGCAGAAGTAGGAAAAACTATTTTAAGAAAAATCGTTTTCCAAGTTGGTAGAACTGGTACTATTACTCCAGTAGCTGAATTTGATACTGTATATATTTCTGGAACTGATGTAAGTAGAGCAACTCTTCATAATGAAGACTACATCAAATTAAGAGATATTCGTATAGGTGATACGATAATGGTTAGAAAGAGTGGAGAAATTATTCCAGAGGTATTTGATGTTGATTTATCATTAAGAAAAGAAGATAGTATTCCTTTTACTATGATTAATAATTGTCCGGTATGTGGAAGTCATCTAGTTAGAAAAGAAGGAGAAGCAGATTATTTTTGCTTAAATGAAGATTGTTCTGCTAGAAAAGTTAACTCTTTGATTCATTTTGCGTCTAAGGGGGCAATGAATATTGAATCACTAGGAGATTCTTTAATTCAAAGAATGTTCGATTTAAAAATGATTAAAGAAATTTCAGATATTTATCATTTAGAATCTTATCGTCAAGAGTTAGTATCATTAGATAAACTTGGAGAAAAAAGTGTAGATAATATCTTAACTAGTATTGAGATTTCTAAAAATATGAATTTAGATAAGTTATTATTTGGTTTAGGTATTAAAAATGTAGGTGCAAAAGTTGCAACTGTTTTATGTGAAAAATATCCTTCAATGGATGAATTAATAAATGCAACATTTGAAGGGCTAGTAGAAATTCAAGATATTGGTGAAGTAATTGCGCAGAGCGTAGTTTCTTATTTTAGTAATGAAAAGAATATCCAATTGATTGAAGAATTAAGAAAAGTTGGAGTAAATATGACATACAAAAAGAAAGATATGGTTAATGGAATATTTGCTCATAAGATTGTCGTATTAACTGGAACTTTAGAGAAGATGACTAGAGACGAAGCAAAAGCAAAAATTGAGGCTTTAGGAGGAAACTGTACTGGAAGTGTTTCTAAAAAAACTGATTTAGTAATCGCTGGCCCAGGTGCAGGATCAAAACTAACTAAAGCTGAATCTTTAGGAATTAAAGTAATCAATGAAGAAGAATTCTTAAAGATGCTAGGAGAATAACTATGTTGAAGATTTATAAAAGTGGACAAGAATTTCTTTTAGATAATCAAGCTATTTTAGATGATAAACCGATTGAAACTTCATTTTTTCGATTAAATGCTCAAAAAATTAATACTTTTGAAAGATATAATTATTGTTTTAAATTATATGATGAAGAATCTTATTTATTAGTTCTAAAAATGGAACCTTATAATTTACTATTGTTTGGTGATGAAAGATTCTTAAAAGAATGTAGTGACGTTATTTGTGATTATAATTTACATTTTACTGGAGTTTTAGCTAGTTTAAATTTAATAGAAGGATTTTATAAACATCATGTTAATAGAAGAGGAGGCGAATACTTCTTTAGACATAAGATGGATTTAATGTATCTTGAAGAATTATTAATTAAACCTACATTAAATGTAACTAAACCTACAGAAGATGATATTGATGATTTAGTGACTTTTATTTCCATTTTCCATAAGGAAGCTTTAGATAGTAGTTTTCCTGATCATGTAATTAAGAAAACTTTAATTGAAGAATTAGATTCTTATTATATTTTAAGAGTAGATGGACAAATTGTTAGTATTGCTAAAATTGCTCGAAAAGAAGATAAAATATGTTCAATTAGTAATGTTTTTACTCCTAAATACCATCGTAATAAAGGGTATTGTCAACAAGTTGTCAGTTACATTGCTCAAGAATTATTATCTGAAGGATTAATGCCATATTTATATGTGGATAAAGAGAATCCAATATCTAATCATGTATATACTAAATTAGGCTTTAAATATGGAGAGAGTAAATATGATGTAGGTTATAGAAGAGGAAATATTCATACTCTTATGTTAGCAGGAGGATGTTTTTGGTGTATGGCTGAACCATATTATTCTATCGAAGGAGTTAGTAAAGTAATTTCTGGTTATGCTGGAGGAATAGAAGTAAATCCTACTTATGAAGATGTAAAAGATATAAAAACAGGTCATAGAGAAACTATTTTAATTGAATTTGATGCGACCAAATTATCAACTAAAAAATTATTAGATGTATATTTTTCTAGTATCGATCCTTTTGATGATTCAGGTCAATATATTGATAAAGGCTTTAATTATACTTGTGCGATATTCACTGATAATGAAAATGTTATGGACTATTTATTTTCGTATCGTTATGATATGGAGAAAAAGTTTAATAAAAAAGTATATATTAGTTTACTTCCAGATTCTGTTTTATTTAAAGCGGAAGAATATCATCAAGATTATGCTTTAAAAAATCCAAAAGAAATGGAAGAAGAATTAATAAAATCAGGTAGAAAATAGTGTTTGTTTGAAAAAATAAACACTTTTTTTCGTTTTGGGGTAGAACTTTTTTAAAATCTAGCGAATTAAATAAGTAGGAGGAATAATTATATGAGAGTATTAAATGATCAAGAACTTAAAGAAATAGTAGCAGGTGAAGCGTTAACTTTAACTGCAGTAATGGCGATTCTTGCTACTGCAATAGTTGCAGTTATTGTTTATCGTCTATTTATGTCAGAGGAAGGAAGTACAACTTTACCTGGAGGTTGGAAATTTGAATGGCAATAATATGAGTATTAAAGATATGGCGTATTATGAAAGGCCAAGAGAAAAAGCGTCTTTATATGGACTAGAAAATTTATCAAATGCAGAATTATTGGCAATATTAATTTCTACTGGTACTAGAAATAAATCTGCCCTAGATATTTCGAATGAATTACTGGCTACTTTTAACGGATTAAATGGAATAATAAGGGCGTCTATTAACGAATTAACGACTATTAAAGGAATTAACTATGCTAAGGCCTTGAGAATTCATAGTGGATTATTTTTATATGAAAGAGCATTATTAGAGGATAGAGCTTTAAAACTTGGAATAAATAAAAAAGAATCAATAGCATCTTATTTTATCGCAAAGATAGGTAAATTAACAAAAGAAGTATGTTACGTTGTTATTGTGAATTCAAAAGATAAAGTGATAAAAGTAATTGAATTATTTAAAGGAACTAATTACATAATTAGTGGTAGCTACCACCAAATATTAAAAGAAGTAATCGGAATAGGAAATAGATTTTATTTGATTCATAATCATCCTTCTGGAGAATTAATTCCTAGTGAAAACGATCTGGTGTTTACTACTAATTTGGAATTTATTGCCATGACTATGAGAATTGAATTGGTCGACCATATAATTGTCAATGAAAACAACTATTGTTCTATTAAAGATTTTCAAAATAATGTCTTAACATCGAATTAAATATCTGAATGTTTCATATATACCTAATAGGAGGTAATTATGATGCATATAAATCAAATTAGAAACCGTATTAATAAAAAAGAAAATAAAGGAAGGATATTATCATTTCTATCTTTATTAATGATTATTTTATCACTTATTTTAGGTGGGATGATCTATATGAAAAAAGATGAAAATGGCAAGTTTTTAAGCGAAAATTTTGGGATTTCTGTAAATTTTAAAACATTTAATAATAAAGTTAATTCTCTTGTTAATAGTCTTTTTAAATTCGAGTTTGAGAATAAAAAGAATAATGATCAACTAGTGTCTAATAGCGTCATGTATATTCCATTAGAAAACAATATGTTTACTAGTGAAGACACTTCAGTTTCAATGCTTCATGATGGGGTGATTCTTGGCGTATATCAGGATAATGATAGTTATTCCTTATTAGTTAGTTATAATAACGGAGTAGTTGCATCTTATTCTTCTTTAAATGAAGTTATAGTCAAACAATATGACGAACTTAATAAAGGAGAAAAATTCGCTTCCTATCAAGATTCTTTTAAAGTACTTTTCAAAAAAGAAGGAAAATTAATATCATATAATGAAGCAATTATTTAATTTTATTGTTAACCCTTTAACAATTATATATATATTAATTGCACTAATTTTCAATAAATTCGGCTTTATTTTTATCCATTATTTAATAGCTTTTATTCATGAATTTTTTCATTTTTTAATGGCAAAATTTTTAAAAGTCAAAGTAGGAGAAATTGAGTTTTTACCAATTGGATTTTATTTAAAAATTCCTGATTTAGAAAGTTATAGTTTTCATAAACAATTATTAGTTTTAATCGCAGGACCATCGAGTTTTATTTTTTCGTGTGCAATAATAAAAATGTTATATAATTTAGGAATTTTATCATTATATGGTTATGAAGATGCGATGATATCTAATAAATTCATTTTATTATTTAATCTACTACCAATTTATCCATTAGATGGAGCAAAAATTATTGAATTATCTTTGACCTCATTTTTAAATGAATATAAACTCAGGGCATCAAGAATTATTATATCGATTTTATCATTAGTTATTTTTTCATCTTATTTACTTAGCTTAGGAGAAGTAATTACTATGCTTTTTCTTTTTATTAGTTTGATTATTTCCATCATTAATTTTAAAAAGAATTATTTGCTATATCTAATTAGTAGATTATCTAATAGAAATTCGATGAAAATTAAAATTAATTCTAAAAAAGAAATTTATCGTTTAAATGATAACTATTGTTATGTAAATAACAAAATAATTGATGAAAAAGGAATTATTAGTGATATTTTAAAAAAAGAAAACTTAAAACAAGAAATAGATGTACTTGAAGAGAAATAGATGTTAAAAAAACAAAAAATATTGAGAAAATTTTATTTATTTCATTGAAATAAGTGAAAGTCTTTGTTAATATATCTATGTTGTCGCCTTATAGAGGGCCTCAACCGCATTAAAAAGGTTCCAAAAATGAGTAATCTACCTTGAAAGCGAGTCTAAGTCTATAGAAAGAAGGAGGTAACGTAAATTTATGTACGCAATTATCGAAACTGGCGGAAAGCAAATTAAAGTTGAAGTTGGTCAAAAAATCTATACTGAAAAGTTAGATGTCGAAGCTGGTGCTGAATATACTTTTGAAAAAGTATTATTAGTATCTGGTGACGAATTAAAAGTTGGTACTCCATATGTTAGTGGCGCTACAGTTACTGCAAAAGTTGAAAAACAAGGTAAAGAAAAGAAAATCTTAGTTTTCAAATACAAAAGCAAAGCTAACTATCGTAGAAAACAAGGCCATCGCCAACCATATACATGCTTAGTTATTGAATCAATTAACGCTTAATTATTCATGATTAAAGTAAGTATTATTTCATCAGGCGAAATCGTTAATGGACTTGAAGTTAAAGGACATGCGAATTTTGCTGAACACGGCAAAGATTTAGTCTGTGCCGGAGTATCTTGTATTATCACTGGTGGATTCAACGCTCTTAATAAAGAAGATGTTGAAGAAATTATTTTAGAAGAAGGATATGCTAAAGTAATTGTTAAACCAGGATCAAAAAGTATTGAAGTATTAAATGTAATATTAATTCAATTACAAACTATACAAGAAAGTTATCCAAAGTTTATAAAAATTAAGTAATGAAAGAAGGTGCAAAATATATGAAGTTCCAATTAAATATTCAATTATTTGCTTCTAAAAAGGGTGTCGGTTCTACAAAGAACGGTCGTGATTCTGAATCTAAAAGATTAGGATGTAAGGTCGCTGATGGTCAATTCTGCACAGCAGGTTCTATCATCTATCGCCAACGCGGTACAAAAATTTATCCAGGTGTCAATACTAAAAAAGGTGGAGATGATACAATCTTCGCTACATGTGATGGTATTGTAAGATTCGTACGCTGGGGTAAAGATAGAAAAAAGGCTACTGTAGTTCCAGTCGAAGCTGAATAATTAAATTTAGTTATCAAAGCATTTGGTTGTCCAAATGCTTTTTTGTTTTAATAAAAAATAAAATATTTTATAGTCTTCTAATTTTTATTATTTATAATTAAAAATTATTTTGATATAATAAAAAATGAAATCTTATGGTTTCTAAATTTAATATTTAGAAAGGAGTGATTTAGATGTTTATAGATAAAACTAGACCGTTTTTAGTAAAAGCAGGTAAAGGTGGAAATGGTGCCTTATCATTTTTACATATCAAATCTAATGAATTTGGTGGACCTGATGGTGGAAATGGTGGTAGAGGAGGTTCTATCATTGTTAGAGCTGTACATGATCAATCAACTTTAATTGCTTACTCTCATGTTAAAAAAGTAGTTGCAGAAGATGGTGAAAAAGGTCAAAAGAAAAAGATGTATGGTAGAGCTGCTAAAAATGTTTACTTAGATGTTCCAGTTGGTACAGTTATTTTTGAAGTTAATGGTGAAGAAAGAACTTTCTTAGCAGATTTATCAAAAGAAGGTCAAGAATTTGTTGTTGCTAAAGGTGGAAGAGGTGGAAGAGGCAATGCTTGTTTTACTACTAGTGTTATCCAAGCTCCAAAGATTGCTGAAAATGGATTACCTGGTCAAGAAAGAATGATCACTTTTGAACTTAAGTTATTAGCAGATGTTGGTTTAGTGGGTATGCCTAGTGTTGGAAAATCAACATTATTAAGCGTTATATCAAAGGCTAAACCAGAAATTGGAGATTATCCTTTTACTACAATTACACCTAATTTAGGTGTCACATATTTAGATGATGGTTCTTCTTTTGTAGTTGCAGATTTACCAGGGTTAATTGAAGGAGCATCTCAAGGTAAAGGTCTTGGTCTACAATTCTTAAGACATATTGAAAGATGTAGAGTTATTGTTCATATGCTAGATATGACTAGTGAAGATCCTTTACATGATTTTGAAGTAATCAATAATGAATTAGGTTCTTATGGGTTTAATTTATTAAAGAGACCAATGTTAGTAGTTTGTTCAAAAGTTGAAGATGAAGAAACAGAAGCAAAATATTTAGAAGTTAAAAAAGCATTAGAAGGCAAATATGATGTTTTACCAATAAGTGCGATTCTTCATGATAAGGTAAATGTAATGTTATATAAGATTAAAGATTTATTAAATGAAGCAAGCTATTTCCCATTATATGAAGAAAAAGATCAAGATGTTAAAGTATATGATGCTCATTTAGATCTTAAAGAAGAATTTAATATTGAAAGAGTTAAACCTCATCACTTTAGAATTTATGGAGAAAGAATTGAAAGAACTTATTCTTTAATTAATTTAACTAGTGATGAAGGCATATTAAAATTATTATCTATCTTAAGAAATTTAAGAGTAGATGATAAATTAAAAGAATTAGGCGCAGTAGATGGTGATACTGTAACTTTATGTGATTTCGAGTTTGATTATTATGAATAAAAAAAGAGTGTTAAGAAAAGTATGTAGTGTAGTAGTGTTATTAACCTTAGTAACATCACTTTCATCTTGTTCTTTATTATTAGAATTTGTTAATGGTTTTATCAATGGTACTTTAGATGAAATTATTAATAATAGTGGTAACGAATATTCTTCATATACTTTAGTTGAAACACCCACTGAAACAATCATAAAAGATAGGAAAGAGGGTAAATCAGGTTATAATATTTCTTTATTAAAAGAAAAAGAAAATGAAGGATATAAAATTCTTCCTTCTCTTGGTGAACAAAAGGTTTTAGTTATACCTGTATTTTTTGAAGATTATGTACCTGCGACGTGTATAGATGATCCTAATAAAGCATTAGATTATATTAATGATGCTTTCTTTGGACAAGATACTGAAACAGGATGGCAAAGTGTTAAGTCTTATTATTATGAGTCTAGTTATGGAAAATTAGATATTACAGGGCAAGTTACCTCTTGGTGTCCAATTAATAAGAAGTTGATTGAAGTTGCTGAGATGACTTCATATAATGATCCAAGTATTTACGTTTTAAGAGAAGCTGTTAAATGGGTTAAGGAAAAATATCCTGGTATTGAAAATGAATATGATTTAGATAAAGATGGATATATTGATGCAGTCGCATTAGTTTATGCGAATGATTATTATGATTTATCTGGCAATCAAAAATATGATAAAAAGTATACTAATGAGCAACTAGAAGATTTAGAATACCTATTATGGGCTTATACATATTGGGATTATGAAAAAGAACCTGATTTTGAAAGTCCAGTTGCTAATTGCTATACTTGGTTAAGCTATGATTTTTTATGGGATGGAGAATATACTAAAACTTATATTGATGATGGAATACCAAAAACAAAAAAAGTAGTGGATGCTCATACTTATATTCATGAATTTGGTCATGTATTAGGATTAGATGATTATTATTCATATGATTTTTTAGATAGTGAACCATTAGGTAGATTAGATATGATGGACAATAATGTCGGTGATCATAATGCCTATTCAAAGTATTTACTTAATTGGATTGACCCTCTATTAGTAGAAAAAGAAGGAACATATACAATATCTACTTTAACAAAGGATGGAAATAATGCTTTATTAATTCCAGCAGATTTAAACTCTTTCTCATATTCGCCATTTAGTGAATATTTATTATTAGAATTATATACTCCAGAAGGATTAAATAGATTTGATTCATTACATCGTTATCAAGGAGAAGGAAGTTCAATTCCATATCATTTCACTAAGAATGGGGTGAAAATATTACATGTTGATTCTAGACTTGTTGTGGCAGATGAAGCTAGTGAATCATATTACTATACTAATGTATTTAATGATACATTAACTCATCCTAGTAAGATTCAGTTTATTGGAGCAAACAATACATCTTCTTATTCGATTAATCCTGATTTTAAATTAGTTAGCTTAATTTCATCAGATAAAGGAAGAAACGCATTTGATAGTAATTATTATGCGACTAATAGAGATTTATTTTATAAAGATGATATGATGAGTGAATTTAGTTTTAATTCAGGAACTAAATTAAATTACAATATTGAAATTGTTGGTATAGATGAAGAAAGAGGAACTGCAACTATATCAATTACAAATAAATAGAAAGGAGGATAAATGATGAATAGAAATAAGATTAATTCGGTTCACTTAGGATTAATTAGTGGATTAGTTTGCATTATCGTATTTGTTTTTATTGTCATCATTTTTAAATCATAGTATGTATTATTATTTAAAAGGAACTATTGTTGAACAAGGTGAAAATTATATTGTTATTGATGTCGGAGGAATTGGATATCAAGTTTTAGTTATGCATCCACAAGATTTTCCTCTTTTTGAATTAGTATTAGTATATGTTGCTCATATTGTTAGAGAAGATGAAGAATATTTTGTTGGCTTTAAAGATTTACAAGAAAAGAAAGTATTTAATCAACTTATTTCAGTTAAGGGTATCGGTCCTAGAACTGCTTTAACTGCATTAAGAGGTATAAGTATTGATGAATTTATCGCATGTATTCAAAACGAAGATATAAAACGCTTAAAAAAACTAGAAGGCATTGGTCCAAAAGCTGCTTCGCAAATTATCTTAGATTTAAAAGGATCGTTATCTGACTTTGGTGTTATTAGTAGTAAAACTACTAAAAAGACAATGAATAAAAACCAAGAAGAAGCAATGCAAGGTTTAAAAGTTCTTGGTTTTAAAGTAAAAGAGATTGAAGAATGTTTTGAAAGAATCAATGATGATTCATTAACTACTGAAGAATATATTAGAACTGGATTAAGAATGTTGAGGAAATAATTATGGCTAGATTATTAGATCCAAATAAAAAAGATAATAGAGAATTAGAAGAGGAATTAACTCTTCGCCCTTTAACATTCGATGAATATGTTGGACAAGGGGAAATTAAAGAAAATTTAAGAGTTTTTATTGGTGCTGCTAGAAAAAGAGAAGAAGTTTTAGATCACGTTTTAGTTTATGGTCCTCCAGGACTTGGTAAAACTACTTTAGCGTATGTAGTTGCGCATGAAATGGGTGGAAAAATTAAATTAGTTAATGGACCGAGTTTAGAAAAACCAGGTGATTTAGCCTCTATTTTATCGACAATTGAACCAGGTGATATTTTATTCATTGATGAAATTCATCGACTTCCAAGAGTCGTTGAAGAAATTCTATATGGAGCAATGGAAGATTTTACTTTAACTTTAATGATAGGTAAAGGTGATGAAGCTAGAAACATATCTATTGATTTAGCACCTTTTACTCTTTTTGGTGCAACGACAAAACCAGGTGATTTATCTTCACCTCTACGAGATAGATTTGGTATTGTTTCAAGATTAAATTATTATACTGATGATGAATTAACTGATATTGTGGTAAGAACAAGTAAAGTATTTAATACTCCTATTGATTACGATGCGGCAAGATTAATTGCAATCCGTTCTAGAGGTACTCCAAGAATTGCTAATAGAATTTATCGTCGAGTTAGAGATTTTGCTTCTTATCAAGATTTTACTTTTATTACTAAGGAGCTAGCTCTTTCAGCATTAAAATTATTAAAAATTGACGAATTAGGTCTAGATGATATTGATTCTAGATACATTAGAACATTGATTAAAAGATTTAATGGTGGACCAGTTGGTTTAGAAACTCTAGCATCAACTATTGGTGAAGAAGTTAATAATCTAGAAGAAGTTTATGAACCATATTTACTAAAATTAGGTTTAATTAATAAAACTCCAAGGGGTAGAATAGCAACAGAAAAAGCATATCAACATTATAATATTGATTTATTTACTCATGATTAATATTTACACCTACTACTGATCCTAAAATAATTAATGAACATCTACTAAGAGTAATGTAAATAGATGAATAAGTAAAACTAGGATTAAGTAATTTAAATGTAATTAAAAATAAAATATATAATATTGTTAATAAGAGGCCATTTAATAGGCCTCTTTTTTTCTCTTTGAAGCCAAATATTAGTCCAAATAAAAAGAAAAGAACCATTGATATGCATATCATTATAATGTCGTTAGTTTTACTATTGATTAATGAAAAAGAGAATAATAAAGAGATTATTAACGAAGTGATTAAACCTAATATAAAGATTATTAATGTGGTTATACTAAAATTGATTAATTTATTTTTCATATATTTATTCCTCAACTAACTATATGAAGAAGAAAGGAGAAAATATGACTCTATTAGAACTTGGATTACTAAGTTTGAAAACGATTGGTTGCTATTTCTTTTTAATTATTATATTAAGAGTAATGGGGAAAAGAGAAATGTCACAAGTGTCTACTCATGATATCGTGGTTTTTTTAATTATTTCCGAATTATTTTCTCTTAGTTTAAATGATTCTTCTAATTCAATTTTGAAATCTTTACTTCCAGTTACTATAATAGTTTTATTTCAAATAATTACTGCTTATATTTCTTTAAAGTCACGAAAATTTAGATTATTAACAGAAGGTAAACCAACATTTTTAATAGTTGATGGAAAGATAGATATTCAAGAACTAAAAAGGCAAAGATATAATATCGATGATTTGATGAGTCACTTACATCAAAATAATATTCAGTCTCCTATTGAAGTAAGTTATGCTTTTATTGAAGATAATGGTACATTATGTGTGATTAAAAAAAGTGAAAGAATAGTGAAAAATCCTGAATTATTAATAATTGATGGGGAAATAAATAAAGAGTATTTAAAAAAGTATAATTTAACATATGAAGAAGTAATAGAAATGCTGAAAAAGAAAGGATATCAGAATGAAAAAGAAGTATTTTTTGGACAAGAATTAATCGATGATCTTTATCTTATTCCTTTTGAAAAAAAAGAAAAGAAAAAATAAGTTTAATGATATATCAATAATCACTCCAATTATTGTTGCAAAACTTATTCCTAAAACACCAAAATATTTAACTAATGGGACCATTAAAACAAGGCGAATAAGTGAAGATATTAAAGTAGAAATAAAACTTTTTTTACTTAAATCATAGATGTTTAGTGATGAAATAATAGGTGTTTCAATATAGTAAATTATAAAGGGGAAACATAGTATTTTAAGATACTCAAATCCAAGCGTAGTACCATATAAAAATTGAAGCAAAATTTTACCAAAAATCAGAAAAAATATAGAGATAAAAAGTCCAATAAATAGGCATATTATCGTTATTTTAAATAATAGATGTAATGCGTCTTTATGTTTTGAAGAAGATACTAAATTTCCCATATTAGGAAGTAGATAATTTCCAAAAGCTACGCTGATAAAACTTGGCATAAATAATAATGGCATTACGTAAGAAGAAAGAATTCCATATTCAATTGTTAAATTTTGTAATGTTGAACCATTATTTAACATAATTCTAGTAAATATAATAGGTTCAAAAAAATAGGTGATTGATCCAACTAATCTTGATAAAGTTAAAGGAATAGAAATGTTTAATAATGGTCGAATTTCATTTCTTGATTCCATAAGATGTCTTTTAAAAAAAGGAATTATATTTTGTTTATTGATTGATGAAAAGAAAACCATATAACTGATTTGAAATATTTCACCAAATGCTAAAGAATATACTGCAAAACTAGCCTTAATTGGAATTATTGAATTCTTATAAATCATAACTATTAATATTATAAAGAGTAGTCGTCCTGCTTCTTCATATGTTTGTGAAGACGAAGTTAAACTAATCTCTCCTTTTCCAAGAAAATATCCCTTAATTATTGCAGATAATCCAGTCAAAGGTATCATTATAAGACTAGCTCTTATACAATAAATTGCATCTTTATTTTTTAAAATGGAAGTCGCAATTAAATTATCGCAAAGGAATGTTAATAACATTAATCCAATCGATAAAATCGTAAAAATTGAAAATCCAGATATCAATATCAATTTATCTTTTTTTGGATTTTTAGAAATTAATGTTGCAATTGCACTAGGCAAAGACAAATTGGAAAGAGAAATTAATAAAACAATAAAGGGATTGACTAATGAAAATAGTCCCATCGCCTCTACTCCAAGTTCTCGATTCATAATGATTTTACTAAGTAAAGAGATGAATTTTGCTCTTAAACCAAGGAATATTACACTAACTAAATATAATGTTTGATTTTTTTTCTTCATTTTTCACCTTATTAATTGAAATTAATAAACAGTAATGGTATATTTAATAAGCGATTTATTTATTTTTCGTGTTTTTATATAAATATAAAATAAATCTTAAATTATCAATTACTCATTATCTATATTAAGCAAGATGATGAAATATTAGAACTGTGGAGGTAGAAAATATGCGTCGTTTTTACGGGTTTCTCGTATTAGTTGTATCATTATTATTGGTCGTATTTAGTAATATACAACCTCAAGTTTCTGAATTAACTGCAGGTTTAGAATATGCAGGTGGTTATGAAACTGTCTATAAAGTCGATTTTAAAGATTCTCAAAAAGAATTAGAAGAAATCGGTGACATCGTTGTTCAACGTATTGAAGATGCTGGAGTTGAAAATGCTCAAGTAGAAATTGAACAAGATGATTTAGGTTTAGAAAATTTTATTAGAATTAGAATGAATGCTGAAAGTGAAGAAAATTTGGATTATGTTTTACGTTCAGTTGAAGCTACAGGTCAAATTACAGCTTCTACAATCATTAATCATGGTAACGAAGACTATGTTTATGAAATTGTTGATCCATTTGTTATTGATTCAGCTGAAGTAGCATGGAATGGTGCTTCTCCTTATGTAGAAGTTAAGGTTAAAGATCCAAAAGAATTTAAAGAATTCATCGAAATTTGTAATTCTGCTTATACTCATTTCCAAAATGAATATGGTAATGGAGAAGAGCAAAATAGTATTACAGGTGTTATGGTTCTATGGTTAGATAAAGTTGAAACAGACTCCTATGTTGAAGCTTTCACAAATGAAGGTGATGTTTCAAAACAACAAATTAGAGATAAAGTTTTAGCAATTGTTCCAACTGATAACTTCTCTTATGTTGAAGATGTTAATGGTGATACAGATGATACTACATTATTAATTTCTTATTATTCATTCAATCAAGTTTCAATGGTTGGTGAATCTGCTCACACAATTGAAAGAATAATCAATTATGGACAAGAAGATTTTGAATTAACTAGATTATATACTCAACATATTTCTGCTACTGAAGGTCAAGATTATGATCATATTATTATGTGGGGAATCTTAGCTTGTTCTATCGTCTTATTAGTAGTTTATGTTATTAGATATGGTTTAGCAGGTTTAGGTGCTTGGACAGGTTTAGCTGTTTCATTATTAGTACAAATTTTATTATTTAACTTCTTCCAATATACATTTACAACAATGGTTGCATTAGGATTCATTGCTACTTTAGTTGCTAATGCTTCATTTGTATTTACATATATGGATAGATTTAAAGATGAACTATTAAAAGGTAAATCTCCTATTAAAGCTAATCAAGAAGCTAATAAACAATCATTTGTTAACGTATTTGACGTTGCATTTATTGGTTTATTCGTCGCAATTGTTTCTGTATTTGCAGTATCTGCACAAGTTAAATTATTACCAATTACATTAATTATTGGTTTCTTAACTGCATTAGTATTCAATAGATTATTAACTTCATTTGCTATGTGGTGGTTAACTAATAACAAAGTTGCTACTAATAATAAAAAAATCTTTATGGTCGATGAAAAAAATGTTCCAAATATCTTAGCTCTTGAACCTCAAAGAAAATTCAACCCAATGTATAAATTTGACGCTAAGAAACATGGTAAGGTAAGCGCATTAGCTGCTGCTATTACAACAGTTGTATGTGGATTATTAATCGCTGTATTTGCAATTATTCCATCTACTCCAGTATTCAATGCTTCTCAAGAATCTAAGACATATTCAAGAATTGAAATTTCTTCTGAAATTATTGAATCAAAGTATATTTTTGAAACAACTGAAGAAGTAAAAGAATTCTTCCAAACAAATTATCCTACTTATACATTAAATAACATTGATATTAATGTTGAACAAAATGTTGTTATAGCTGGTAAAGAAAATTTAGTAGATGTAGTATATGTTTCAGTGGAATTAGATGGTGTTGTTGATCCTTCAACATTTAATACAGATGAATTTGTAGGTAAATTAGCTTCATTAGATCATTCTGAAAATCCAACAGCAGTATTAACAGTATGTTCTTCAAGTTCAGTTGAATACTTAATCGGTAGTGCAGTTGTTATCGTATCATTATTTGCAGGACTAGCATTCTTATATGTATTAATTAGATTTGGCTATACTTATGGTTTAGCATCTCTAGCAACTTTAATTCCTGCTGCTGCAGTTTCATTTGGATTCTTTGCAGCTACAAGAATTGAAATCTCTGCTTTATCTTTAACAGGTATTGCAGCAGGTTTATTAATTACAATTATTGCTCAACTTCCATTATTTGAAAGAATGAAGAGATTAAAACGTGAATCAAAAGTAAGAATTAATACTTATGAACAAAGAGAAGAAATTGCTTTAAATTCTGTTAAAACTTCTATGATTACAGTAGTGGCATTATTATTAACTGGTTTAGTTGGTACTATTGTTATTGCATTATTCTCACCATTTACTGCAGGTGTTACTTCAACTTATGGTGCAATGGCTTTAAGTATTATTGTTGGTGGAGCATTCACTTTATTCTTATTAGTTCCAGTATATTTATACTTAGAAAAGAATGTAAGATTAAGAATTGCAATTAATTACGAAAATAGAAATAAAAAGAGAATGGCTAAAGCTAAGGCTCAAAACCGTAATGCTGGGGCAGAAGCTAAAGAAGCTATTATTCCAGGAATTAACGATTAATTTATAAGGCTACTTACGTAGCCTTTTTTAGAAGGTATATTATGTTAGATAGATTTTTAGAAAAATTGCTCGATGCTTATCATTTATCATTGGAAGATTATAATGAGTTAACTAAAGAGATTAGCTATGACGATTTAGAAGATCCTAATGATTTCATTGGTATTATAGAAGCAAAAGAAAGAATTATTAAAGCGATTGAGAATAAAGAAAAAATCATGATCTATGGTGACTATGATTGTGATGGTTTTTCTAGTGTTTCTATTTTAGTAAATATGTTTAAATACCTTAATTATCAAAATATTGGTTACTATATTCCTTCAAGATATAAAGATGGATATGGAATTACAGAAAAAATGGTCGATTTGATCAATCAAAAAGGTTATAACTTAATTATTACTGTCGATAATGGTGTTGCTCAAATAGATGCCTTAAATAAAGCTAAAGAATATGGTATTGATGTAATTTTAACTGACCATCATGAAATGATTAAAGAATTACCTCCTGCATATTGTGTAATTCATCCATTTTTAAAAAAGAGTAATTTAAATCTTCCTGAATGTGGAGCGTATGTTGCTTTTAACTTATCAAGAGTGGTACTAGATAGAATAGATGACTATTTACTTACTTTAGCTGCTCTAGCGACCATTTCAGATATGATGCCTTTAATTTCATATAATAGAAATATTGTTCGATTAGCTTTAAAAATCTTAAAAGAAAAAAGATTTTTGCCTTTCTTAATTTTAAATAATGGAGAAGATATTAAAGAAGAAAAAGATTTATCATTTACTATCGCTCCTAAAATTAATGCAGTTGGAAGAATTATTAAAGACACTAAAGTTAATAGAGTTGTTTCTTTCTTTTCTACTTCCTCTAAAGAAGAAATGGCGTCTTTAGGAGATTTTATTAATGCATGTAATGATGAAAGAAAAAATGTTTCTCAAGAAGCATTTAGAAAAATAGATTTATCAAAACATCAAGATTCATTAGTAGTAGTTGAACATATGGATTTTTTAATTGAAGGATTAATAGGACTAGTAGCAAATAGAGTATTAAATGAAATTAAAAAACCTTGTGTTATTTTTACTTCTACTGAAGAAGAAGGCGTATTAAAGGGTTCTGCTAGATCTTTTGAAGGGTTTCCTTTAAGTGATACTTTTAAAAAGCTAGAACATCTTCTATTAGGTTTTGGAGGTCATGCTGCTGCAGGTGGTTTATCTATTAATATAGATAAATTAGAAGAATTTACTAAGGAAATTAATAAACTTGCCATTGGAAAAGAATTTAAAGAAAAAGAGAAAGTGATTATCGAATGTTCAAGATTTGATTTATCGTATTATAATTATCAAACTATTAAAAAATTATCTCCTTATGGTGAAGGTTTTGAAGAACCGTATTTAGTTGTAGAATTTCCTTGTAACTTAATCAATTATATGCAGAATTATAAACATATAAAAGGTAATATTAATCCAGATTGTTCATTTATAGGATTTAACTTTAATGAAAATTTTGGAATTAAAGGTGTAGTTAAATTATTAGGTAAATTAGAATTAGATACCTTTAGAGGTAATAATAAATTATCTTTTAAAGTTGAAAAAGTGATTAAATAATTGAAATATTATTCTATTTTCATTAATGGAATAATATTTTTTATTATGAACACACATATTTTAATTTTTACTAGATGCATTTTATTATTAATTATTTCTACTTTTATTTCTAATAGAATATGTAAGGTATTAATTTCTTATTTTAATAAAAAAAGAAGGGGACAAGAAATTTCTTCTTATCTATCCTCCACTCATCAAAACAAAAAAAATACACCAACGATTGGTGGAATAAGTATTATTGTATCTATTTTAATAACATCTTTATTTATTTTTGATTCATATTTTGATTATCAATTTTTATTAGGCATTATTATTTTAATTTTATTTTTCGTTATTGGATTAGTAGATGATTTATTAAAACTTATATTTAGATCACATGAAGGACTATCTCCTTTAATTAGAATTTTATTAGAAATATTAGTAGTATTAATTGTTTATTTAATTTTAGATAACAAGGGTATATTTGACTATTCATTTCATTTTAATGATAAATATAAAATATTCTTAGGACCTTTATTTATTATCTTTAGTGTTTTATTGATTGTAGGTTCTTCAAATTCAGTCAATTTAACAGACGGGTTAGATGGACTTGCAAGTGGATTATTTTTAATTAGCATATTACCTTTTATTATCTTCTTATTATTAGATAATAATACTAATCTTGTATATTTATTAATTATGGTTTATGGAGCGACTTTTGGTTTTATTCTTTTAAATTTGCATCCTGCTAAAATATTTATGGGTGACTCAGGAAGTTTACCTTTAGGAGCGATACTTGGATATATTGCTTTAATGAGTAAAAAAGAGTTACTATTACTAATTGTTGGAGGATTATTTGTTTTTGAAACTATGAGTGTAATACTTCAGGTTTTATGTTTTAAAATTACAAAAAAAAGGATTTTTTTAATGAGTCCGTTTCATCATCATTTAGAACTAATGGGTAAAAAAGAATATACGATTGTTATGTGCTTTTATATGATAGGTTTTACTCTTAGTTTAATAGGGTTAATAATAGGGCTTAAATTATGAGAATATTAATATTAGGCTTTTCTTTAAGTGGTAAATCAGCATATGAATTATTAAAAGATAATCACAATGTTTATATTTATGATAAGAAAAAAATAAATATGGATAATTATTTTTCTTATTATAGATTGAAAAAAGAATTACCATATTTTGATTTAGTAATAAGAAGTCCAGGAATTAAACAAACTTCAAAAATTTATCAATTAGCAGTTTCTTTATCAAAAAAAGTAATTTCAGAAATAGAACTTGGATTATCTTATATTCAAGATAATTATATTATTGGGGTTACTGGATCAAATGGTAAAACTACATTAGTTAATATGTTATATCATTTGTTAAGTAAAAATAATAGAGTACATAAATTAGGTAATATTGGAGTACCTTTAACTAGTAAAATACACGAAATAAAAAAAGATGATATAGTTATTTTAGAATTATCTTCTTTTCAATTAGAAAATACATATAGAAATATATTTGATATTGGAATAATTACTAATATTTTAGATAATCATTATGATAGTGTTTTTTCTAAAGAATGTTATATAGCCTCAAAATTAAAACTAGTCAATTTATCCAAAGTTATATACTTACCAAATGAATTATTAACTTATCAAAAAAGGCGAAAAAACATAGTAAAAGTAAATGATTTAAGAGAATATACTAATTTAAATTTAAATAAATATAATCAAATTTATTGGAATATTGCTTGTGATATTGCAAGAAAATTTAATTTAAATGAAAAGGATATCGAAGAATCTCAATATTTCTTTAAAATGGATCATTATAGAATGGAAAAAATATTGACTAAAGGTAATCTGACTTTTATTAATGATTCTAAATCAACATCTATTTCTTCTACTAATGCCTGTTTAGATGTATATAATGATAGACCAAGAATATTAATTTTAGGCGGTATTGATAAAAAAGAAAACTTTAGTAAGATAAAAAAACAAAATAAAGATATTATAATTTCATACGGTAAAAGTAAGTTAAAAATATTTAATAGTTGTGGAGATATGTATTTTGAAACATTAGATGAAGTTATTAAATATATAAATAAAAGTTATAAAAAAGAGTATTACGTAGTTTTTTCTCCTGCTTGTGCTTCTTTTGATCAATATTCATCTTATATAGAAAGAGGAGAAAAGTTTAATAAACTAATAAATCTCTAGAAGTTTTTATAAACTTAATTTATCATAATATCGAGGTGGTATTATGGTTAATTACTTACAAGATAGTCAAAATGGGATTTTACTATTGATAACCAACCGACCCCCACTCTCTTATTAATGTGAGAGTAAATTGGTTTTTCTTTTCATCTATAATCTAAAAATAATCTCGCTTTTGTATCAAAGATACAAAAAAATAAATTTTTGTAGAACTATATCAAGGTTTGCTATATAATATATATAGGAAAACTTACTATAAAAACGCAAGGAGAGAAATAATGCAAAAAGGAATTAAGATAAGACTATATCCAAATAAAGAACAAATTAATAAGATGAACTCTTTTTTTGGTTGTAGAAGATATGTTTATAATTACTTTTTAGATTATTCAACTTCTAACAAAGATTATTCTTATTATTCTTGGAGTAAAGAGTTAACTTCTTTAAAACAAAAAGAAGATACTTCATTTTTAAAAGAAGTAGATAAGTTTGTTCTTCAAAATTCATTAAAGGATTTAAAAACTTCTTATAATAACTTCTTTATAGATATTAAGAAAGAATTTAAATCTAAAAAAGGATTTAATAAACCTAAATATGTATCTAAGAAAAATACATATCAAAGTTTTAGAACTAATTATACAAATAATAATATCGAGATATTATCTAAACATATTAAACTTCCTAAACTAGGATTAATTAAATGTAAATATCATTATTCTTTTAATGATGTAAAAATAATAAGTGTAACAGTTACTAGAACTCCATCAAATAAGTATTATGCTTCTATTATTCATGAAGTAGATATAAATCCATTAGTTAAGACAAATAAAGAAGTAGGAATCGATGTAGGAGTAAGAAATCTAGTGACGACTAGTGATAATGTTATTTATGTAAATCCATTGAAACTAGATAAAATAGAAAAAAAGATAACTAGATTACAAAGAAGAATATCAAAAACAAAGATAGATTCTTCTAATAGAAAGAAACTAAGAATAAAGAAAGCTAAAATAGAAGAACATAAAGTAAATATTATTAATGATTATATTCATAAGATAACAAGTTCATTAATTAAAGAATATGATACTTTATATATAGAAGATCTAAATATAAAAGAATTAATAACTAAACAAGTAGTAAAAAGAAATAAAAGAAAGTTAATATCTACTTGTATAGGAAGATTAATTAAAGTTTTAGAATATAAAGCAAAAATGTATGATAAACAAATACATAAAATAGATAGGTATTATCCATCAAGTAAAACATGTTCTAGATGTAACAATACTTATGAAGTAAAAGATTCTAGAATATATCAATGTCCATATTGTTCTTTAAAGATAGATAGAGATTATAATGCATCTTTAAATATTTTACATTATGGACAAAATCATAATTAAATAATAAAATATATCTAGGGTAGGAACTACCCGAAGTTACGCTTGTGGAGAGAATATCCTTAGTTATTCTCTGAAGCAAGAATCTTGTGTCTTTAGATATGAGAGGTTCAATGGAATGAATTATGGAATCAGTTTATTGCATGGTGCACAACGACTGGTTTAAAATTCATTATTGCATTAGTTTTATTAATTGTTATCTTTATTTTCATTAACTGGACTGCTAAAGGGATAAGAAAAGGATTAAGAAAAAAGATGAAACTATAGTTAATGCTGTTTTTTCGACTTATCGTAAGGTACTTAAATTTTTAGCTATTTTAGTCTTTTTAGGGGTTATTGGATTTGATAATAAACAAGTTACAATTCCTAATGGTAATTTATCTGCTAATGTAATAATTAACTATTCTGCTAAAGATGTAAGAAGATTAGATCTTCAATTTGAAATATCATATGATGAAGATGCTAATAAAGTTATTGAAATTATTAGTAATGTAGTAAATAACCATCAATTAGTTTTAGATAAACCTGCTCCATTTGTTAGAGTTGGTGCATATGAAAAATCTAGTACAGTAATTTATACTAGAGTTTGGGTAAAAACTCCAGAATATTGGGATGCTAATTGGGATTTATTAGAGCAAGTTAGAAAAGCATTAAATGACAATAATATTAAAATTCCTTACAATAAACTTGAAATTAATACTAAGAAATAATCGCTGTAAAAAGCGATTTTTCTTTGACAAAATATGACGGGGGGGGGGTATAATTTTATTGTAAACAATAAAAAAAGGAGAAAAATTTTTATGAAACCTATAATGAAAAAAATAATGATTCCTTTTCTTTCACTTGTTTTATTTTGTGGTGGAGTATTGACTTCTTGCAATGTTTCATCTAATAGTTCATCAAGTGAAATCATTGAAAATGATGAAGAAAGTCAACAAAAGCATATTTATGACCTTGCAAAAAGATCAGGATATCAAGGAACATATGAAGAATGGCTTGAATCAATTAAAGGAGATTCGATTGAATTAATTATTAAAGATAATTCAATTAAGTGGAAATATAAGAACTCTTCTAATTGGACAGAACTAATTTCACTTACAGAATTAGCAGGACAAAATGGGATTGATGGTAGAGAAGTTACTTTCCAAGTTTCTGAGGATCACATTCAATGGAAATATGTAGATGATACATCATGGACTAATTTAATCTCTATTAACACTTTAATTGGTAAAGATGGAGCAGATGGTAAAGATGGAACTGATGGTGAAGATGGCCAAGAGGTAATGTTACAAGTTAAAGATGGATCAATTCAATGGAAATATGAAAATGAAGAATCATGGAAAGTATTAATTGAATTATCGTCTTTAGTTGGCGATAAAGGAGAAACTGGAGATGATGGAAAACAAGTTTCTCTTCAAGTTCTTGATGGCTATATAAAATGGCAATATCAAGGTGATGGATCTTGGAATAACCTAGTTTCATTAGAATCTTTAGTTGGTGAAAAAGGTGAAAATGGAAAGGAAGTAACATTTGAAGTAAGTGAAGGATTCATTAAATGGAAATATGTTGGTGAAGAAACTTGGAAAAATTTAATTGAACTTTCAACTTTAACTGGCGAAAAAGGTAAAGATGGAAGAGAAGTAATTATTGAAATTAAAGACAATTATATCGTTTATCGTTATAATGATGAAACTGAATATAAAGAACTTATTTCTCTTGATTCTTTAGTTGGTGAAAAAGGTGAAAATGGTGAAAAAATCATTGTTGAAGTGATTGATGAATCTATTAAATATAAATATGAATCAAGTGATGAGTGGATAGATTTGATTACTATTGAAGCTTTAAAAGGTAAAGATGGTAAAAATCCAATTTTCCAAGTTAATGATGGCTCATTAGAATGGAAATATGAAAGTGATGAATCTTGGAGTAAGTTAGTTGAATTATCATCATTAGTTGTCGAAAAAGGTGAAGACGGAAGAGAAGTTACTTTCCAAGTAAGTGAAAATTATATTCAATGGAAATATATTGGTGATGAATCTTGGAATAATTTAGTTTCTTTAGATTTACTAAAAGGTGAAAAAGGTGAATCTGCATACGATATTTATTTAAAATATCATCCTGAATATGATGGAAGTGAAGAACAATGGATAAATGATCTAGTAAATGGATTATTAAATAAAGACGAAAATGTTGCAGAAGGTCTTGAACTTTCTTATGTAACTGGTAAAGGTTATAGAATTATAGGATATTATGGAGATAATGATGAACTAACTTTCCCAACTACTTATAAAGGTGAACCTGTATTTGATTATGAAGGTTGTAATTTACAAGTTTCTAAATTGACTATTCCTGAAGGATATACTACTCTAAAAAATTGTACTATGTTGGGAAATGCAGATCCTTCTAAATTAGATACTTTATATTTACCTAATTCATTAGAAAAAATAGAAGATAACCCTATTATGTCTCTTGTCGATGAAATTTATTATAACGGTACATTAAATGAATTTTTAAATATTGAATATAAATCATCATTAGAATATCTTCATTTGGATAATATCTTAAATCGTTCAAATAATTTTTATGTATTAGATGAAAATAATAAGTGGATTAACGTTCATGAAATAGAACATTTAGTAATTGATGAACCAATTAAATACTCTGCTAGTTTAAAAGGACTTAGAAATTTAAAAACAGTTACTTTTGATTGTAATCAATTTGGACCTCTGTATCTAGTTGGTCGTCCTTATATTTCTACCCAAAAACTAGAAAGTAAGTTAAAGTCTATTTATATTACTTCGAATGTGGATTATCTTGATCTTCTTTACGATGAATTTACTAATTCTATTTATTTTGAAGATAATGCAATAAAACAGAATATATCAATTGATATAGCTTACGAAATTCAAAAAGAGGTAAGCGTTGAATATGGAGTATCAAAAGAAGGATTTGAAGTAATTAAATTACTTGATATTGAGGATAAATATGTTGTTTATGATGGTAATGCTCATAGCATTGAATTACCAAATGATATTCCAAATGTTAAAATTGTTGCATCTAAAGAAAATATTACTGAAATAGGAGAATATTTAATTACTATTTCTGCACTTAATGAAAATGATGAAGTTATTCTTTCTTTTGAAAGAGAACTTGTAATTATGGATGAAGAATTAATCGCTGCTCCTGGTTATTTCTCTTTTGAACAATCAAGCGAAAATATATTAACTTATTATTCTGCTCCTACTGATCAAAATTATGTTTTAATGCCAAGATATTTCTTTGATGGAGTAAAATATCAAAAAATTAAGTGTTATCATATTGGTTCATTCAATACAGATAGAAACTATGATTCAATATTCTTTGATTTACCAGAGGAAATTGTAGGTACTTATCAAATATCAAGTGCTAATAATCTAAGTGTTAATACTTTATGGTTATCAAAAGGATTAGAATATATTGATCGTTGTAGTGGCGCAGAGATTGAACATTTATATTTTGATTTTGATATTAATTATTGGGCTAGTGAAGTAGGTCATATTGATTCAAGTATACTTGCAAGTGCTAATAATGTGTATTTTAAAGATAGTAATGGTCATTACTTGGCTACTGAATCAATTGGGTTTGAAGAAGGGCTTGAAAAGATTCAACCTTACTCATTCACACTTATGAAAAATGTTAATAAGGTATTCTTACCTTCAACAATTAAAGAAATTGGAACATTTGCACTTAATTTTGACTGTGATACTTTAGAACTATATTATGCAGGAACAAAAGAAGATTTCTTTAATAATGTTAAAAATTATAATTATCAATCTACTAATTTATATTGTTTAAATGAAAATAATGAATATGAATTGGTCGATATTATAGAAACAAAGTTTGATATTGATAGTGAATATGAAAAGATGATAAATCTTGCAGATTATGATTTCTATAATGCACAATATTATATAATTCCTAAAGATACTAAGTATATTACTGTTAATGATCCTAGTGTAAAAATTTGCTTTGAAGGAAGTAAAGAAGAGTGGGAAAATATTGTATTCTTCCAAGGACAATTAACTAATGTTACTTTTGATTATCCATATGGTAATGATTTTAAACTATTTGTAGATGCATTATTTGTATCAATGGGTGATGATAATAGTGTTAGTGAAGGATTTGCTTTAGATAGTGAAATTTTATTTGAAGGTGAATTAATAAAATTTGATTGGAAATTAGAAACAGAGGATACATCTAATACTGTTACTTTAGTAAATGAAGATGGTATTCAAAAAGTAGTATTTACTATACCAAGTGATGAACTTGAAGAATCAATTGAATTTAAACTAATCCCAACTATTACATATAAAGGTCTTACTAGAACTATTGATCAAATCTATTTAAATGTAGAAGAAGGAAAAGATGCATTTGATTATGCTTACTGTAAAGAATATTATGATGGATATAAAACTAAAATTGGAATTGAGGATTTGAATTTGACTGAATCACCAGAAACAAAAGTAGTTGTTTTGAAAGCAAAAGATTTTTCAAATACTGAAGAAATTGATTTTACAGTTTCAATTAATAATTTGTGTACTGAATATGATTCAATCTATTTTAATGCTAATGTTGATGGAGACGTATTAACAATTAGTGTACCTGATGGTTACTTTATTTCTAAATTAGAAATTGAACAATATGGCACATATGACAACTTTAAATTTCATAAAGGCGCAGACGCTACAGGTGAAGAAATTGCTCATACTTTAACTGGAAATTTATTAGAAGTTTCTCCAAATGTTGCTCAAGTTACAGTTAGTAATCCTACTGAATATATTTGTTCTCTCTATTTTATTAAGGTTTCAATTAGTAAAACTGAAATAAATCTAACAAGTTCAAAATTATTGGGTTTTGCTGGAACTAGCGTTGCTTATGGTGATGGTGAAGCTACAGTTGATGGCGTTAAAATGAAATATACTCAAGTTTCATGTTATACGAATAATGATGGTACTAATAACGGACTTCAAATGAGAAACAAAACAGCTAATGGTGGTGTTGCTTCTTCAATTGAAACAGCTAGTGCAATTGAAAGTGGTATTAAATCAGTTAAATTAACTTTTGCTGCAACAAAATCAACATATGATAATGAAGGTATGATGAAATTTGAATTCTCAAATAATGCTGATTTCTCAGAAGCTGAAACAGTATTAATGAATACAGTTAAAGGTACTAAAGAATATGAAGTAACAGCTAGTGTTGCTACATATAAATATGTTCGTATCACAAATAACTTAGGATATGCAACATACTGGGATTCAATTATTATTGATTATTAATTTGATTCTATAAATAAGGGAAGTGATACAATCACTTCTTTTTTTATTATCATTTTCATATGTTTTAGTATGGTAACTAATTTAAACAAATATCGATATACATTAACTATTTCAGTAATATTATTAAGCTTATTTGGTGTATTTATGGTAAAAGAGTCGTCTAAAATATGGGCGAGTTATTTATATAATGACGAATATTACTTTTTTAAAAGACAATCGATATATTTTATTTTAGGTATTCTTAGTTTATTTGTTGGTATGAAAATAAAAGAGGAATGGATACTAAAATATGGTTATATACTATTAATTGTTTCTTATATATTGTTAATACTAGTATTGATTCCTGGAGTTGGGATTACTAAAAATGGTTCTACTTCATGGCTTGGAGTAGGTAGTTTATCTTTTCAGCCTAGTGAATTTTTTAAAATTGGAATAATTATATTTAATTCAATATATTTATCTAGTAATTATAAGCGAAGTAAAAAAATATCTTCTTTAATACCTATATTAATCGCTTCATTATTAGGGATAGTACTAATTATGCTTCAACCAGATTTTGGAACATGTATGGTAATATTAGGAGCGATTTTTATCCAAATATTATTATCTAAATTACCTGGAAAATGGTTTGTTAGTATTATAATAATTGGAATTATTGGAATATTAATCTTAGTATTATCAAAAAGTTATCGTTTAGAAAGAATTTATGCTTTTATTGATCCTTTTAGTGACCCTCTTGGTAGTGGATTTCAAATAATTCAATCATTATATGCACTAGGTCCAGGAGGATTATTAGGACAAGGAATAAATGGTTCAATTCAAATTCATTACTATTTACCTGAACCTCAAACTGATTTTATATTTGCTATTGTAGTAGAAGAATTTGGTCTAATAGGAGGATTAATCGTAATTTTTTTGTTTTCTTTAATAATCTATTCTTCTTTTGTTTTAATAAAAAATGAAAAGAGCTTATTTAAAAGTTTTTTATCATTAGGTTTATTGAGTATCTTCATGATCCAAGTAATTATTAATTTAGGGGTAGTAATTGGTTTATTTCCAGTAACTGGAATTACTTTACCTTTAATAAGTTATGGTGGGTCTTCTTTAGTAGTCATTTTATTTTCGTTAGGCTTAATTGTTAATAAAGGAGAAAAAGAATATGAACGTATTGCTTCTAAGTAGTTCAACAGGTGGTCATATCTATCCTTGCTTTGAACTAGGAAAATATTTAGAAACAAAAGGAATTAATGTAACTTATTTAGGATTTAAAGGGCAAATGGAAGAAATTATTTTGCCTAATGATAAATTAATAACAATAGATAGCAAAAATAGTTTTAAAAAGGTGCTATCTTCTCCTTTTGAAATAATTAAATTAATAAAAGAAATAAATAAATTAAAAAACAAAAAATATGATATTTATATTGGCTTTGGGGGATTTATTACAACATTGAGTTTATTTTTAAAAAAAGATAAACCATTACTTATTCATGAACAAAATATCATTTTAGGTGATAGTAATAAATTATGTAGAAAATATTCTAATAAAGTATTATATAGCTTTGAATGTGATGATAATAAGGGAATACTAGTTGGTAATCCTAGTGGTGATAAGATTAAGCAAAAAGAATTTATATATAAAAATAAGTTTAATGTATTATTCATTTTTGGTTCTTTAGGATCATCATCTTTAATTGAAAAATTAATGATAATTGATAATAAATTGGATGACAAACATAGTTATACTTTAGTTATTGGAAGTAAGTTGTTTTCTCGATTTAAAAATAAATTTAATAAAATTAAAGTAAAAGAATTTATAGACTTAAGAAATGAAATTGATAATTATGATATAGTCTTTTCAAGAGGTGGAGCGTCTACTTTATATGAAGTGATACAATCAAATACATATTGTATTAGCATACCTTCTCCATATGTTAAAAATAATCATCAAGAGAAGAATGTCGATTATTTAGTAAATAAAAATTTAGTAAGTAAAATAAAAGAAAAAGATTTTTCGTTGATTACTATTTCAAATCATATTAATAGTTTTATAGATTTTGATTTTGCATTATCTAGATATAAAAGCATGAGCAAATTTAAAATTAATAATAGTCGAGAACTTATTTATCAAGAGATAATTAAAAATGTTAAAAATTAAGTATAATTATGATATTTCTAATGTTTCTTATATTAAAGTAGGAGGAAAAGTAAAATTATATATTGAAACAGACGAATTAGAATGTATAAAAAAAATATTAAAAGTAAATAAAAGAATTAAATATATTGGAAACACTTCTAATATATTTTTTTCATTTTATTATTGTGATTATATATTTATAAAATATATAAATAAAACAATCATAATCGATAAATACTTAGAAATTGGATCATCAGTATCAATCAAATATTTGTCATCATATTTAGCAAATAAAGGAATATCTGGATTTGAAAAATTAGAAGGTATACCATGTACTCTTGGAGGAGGTATCAGAAATAATATTTCTTGTTTTAATCAATGTATTTCAACTAACTTAGTAGAACTAGTTGTTTTAAATGAATTTGGAAAAATTATTACTTTAAAGAAAGAAGAAATAGTTTTTTTATACCATCAAACAATACTAAAATATAAGAATATTTTGATAATAAAAGCAAAATTTACTATTGTGTTCCAAGATAAAAATATCCTTTTAGAAAATAAGAAAAAAGTAGATTTATTAAGAAGACAAACTCAACCACATAATAAATTAACACTGGGTTCTACTTTTAAACATTATACAATTGTAAAAATACCTTTTCTAATTGAACAATTAAATTTAAAAGGCAAAAAAATGGGTAATTCAATGATTTCAAATATTCATTCTAACTTCATTGAAGTTACACCAAAAGAGAAATTTGAAAATATTATCTCTTTAATTGAAGAAACAAATCGGTTATTATATAATAAACTAGGTTATTATATCGATCTAGAAATTGAAAAAATAAGAGGTAATTAATGACAAATATTAATTCTATGTCTGATTTTGAAAAGAAAATTAGAGGTATTCAACGTAAGAAAAGAAGAAATCTTATCATTAAGATTGTTTCAGCATGCCTTACTTTTTCTTTAATTATCGCCTATTTTTTACTTCCATTTTCTCAAGTTAGTAATTCTAAAATATCAGGTAATATTCATTATTCAAACGATGAAATTTTATCTATAGCAGGTATTAGTAAAAAAGAATCACTATATTTGATTTCTAAAGATAAAATTGTAGATAATTTAAAAAAGTCTCCACTTATTGAGGATGATTCAGTAAATGTTAAAATTACACCTTTAGGTTTATCAATTAACATTGAAGAAGTAGTCCCTGTACTTCAATATCAAGATAGTCGATATTTAAGTAATGGTAAGTTGTTAGATGAAGATTTGTTGAAATCTAAAGATCCTTTAATTGGTGATTATTTATATCTTCACACACAAAATTTGATTACTACTTTTACTAAACCCTACGAACAAAAATTTTTAGAAAGTAGAGTAGAACATTTATCAAAATTAATATTGAGTCTTGAGGATGAAGATAAAGAAAATCTAATCGGAGTTTCTTATGATTCGGATTCTTATTACTTTAATTTCTATTATAACTCTGGTTTAGATGATAACACGATTTTAAAAGTTGTATTTGATTCTGCTAAAAAGGTTGATGATTTGAAGGTAATTATTACAAAAGAAAAGATTGATAATTATATTTCTTTACTATCTGACGAAAAAACAAAAGATAACTTTGTTTCTTTTAGTGAAACTTTAAATGGTAAAGAAGTAAATGTTAAATCTATTAAAGTTGTTATGCAAAAAATTAATGATAAAATATATTATCATGTTAAGTACAATAATCCTTCTTTAGAAGGAAGTGTTGACGGAGAGGAGAATAGTTAATGTCTAATAGTGAAATTAAAAGATATACTGCTTTAGAGATTTCTAGTAAAACAGTAAGATTAGTTCATGGATATGCATTAGATGGTTTAGTTTATGTTTTACACGCTTTAGAGTCTAATGTTAATGCTTTAGACGCTGGATTCGTTGTAGAATCAGATGCGCTAACTGCAGCAATTAAAGGAGTTATTAATGCTGCTAATGAAATGTTAAATATCAAAATTAGAGAGGTAGTTTTAGCTTTACCTCCAATGGGTTTAGTATTCATTAGAGAAAATGCAATAACTAATACAATCTCTTTAGATAATAAAATTGCTCAAATTGATATTAATAACTGTATCTCCCAATTAAAGAAAGTTAGATTATCAGAAAATTTAAAAATTATTGATGTGGTTCCATATTCATATACTTTAGAAAATCATGAAAATCATTATGAAGCACCTATTGGTAGAACTAGTGAAACATTAACTGTTCATGCTTCTATTTATGCTTTAGATAGAAATTTGGTTGATGGTTATTTAAAAGTAATTGAAAATGCTGGGGTAAAAGTAAGACAAATGGTAGTAGCTCCATTTGCAACTGCACTTTATCTACAAGATAATGAACAAGTAACAACAACTTCTGCATCATATTATCTATTGAATATCGGTAGTGAAATTACATCATTAACTCAAATTACTCATCGTAATTTAATATCTCAAAGTGGTTGTTTTAAATTTGGTAGTGATCGAATAACTGAATATATGGCAGAAAGATTAAATCTTTCTACTAAAGAAGCTAAAGTATTGAAAGAAAAATATGGAATGGATCATGAACCATCATTTAAAGTTAATGTCTATAATGGACTAACTATTAAAGATATTTCAACGACTATTAGAGAAGCTGTTGATCCTTTAATTACCGCGATAAAAAAACAAATTGCTACTTGGTCAAGTAATGATTCTAGATATTTACCTATCGTTTTAACCGGTGGGGGAACTAAGTTAAATGGATTAAAAGAACTTCTTGAAAAAGAACTACAAGTTACAATTATTGATGCGACACCTTATAGTTTTGGAGCAAGAGATAAATCATATCAAAACTGTTTGGGTTTAATAAAATATGCGGATAAGTTTATCCCAATGGAAGCAGATGATGAATTTGCTCAAACAACAATTTCTAGAGTACAATCAAAAGACTCTAGAAGACATTCATACAATGTTCATGAAGAACTATAGGAGGAAAGAATATGCAAGAATTTAATTTTGATGCTTTTGAAAGCTATGCAAAAATTGTAGTAATTGGTGTTGGTGGTGCAGGTAATAATGCAGTAAATCAAATGATTGAAGACCAAATTCAAAGTATTGAATTCTGGGTTGTTAATACTGATGCGCAAGCTTTAGCAACGTCTCAAGCTGAACATCGATATGTATTAGGAAGAGATTACACTAAAGGTTTAGGTGCAGGAGGAAATCCAGAAATTGGTAAAAATGCTGCTGAAGCTTCTATTGAAGATTTAAAAGAAATTGTTCAAGGCGCTAATATGGTATTTATTGCCGCTGGTATGGGAGGAGGAACTGGTACTGGTGCTGCTCCAATTGTTGCTAAAATTGCTCGTGAAGCAGGTGCATTAACTATCGCTATCGTCACTAGACCATTCAGTTTTGAAGGTAATTCTAGAAAAGTAAAGGCTGTTGAAGGATTAAATAAACTTAAAAATGAAGTAGACTCAATTATTGTTGTTTCTAATGATAAATTAATGATGATGAATGGTAATAAATCTATTGCAGATGCTTTTGCTGAATCTGATAGAGTATTATCTCAATCTGTTAAAACAATTACTGATTTAATTTTATTACCTGGATTAATTAACTTAGACTTTGCTGATGTTAAGGCTACTTTAGAAGGTAAAGGATTAGCTCTTATTGGATTTGGTTCTGGTAGTGGTCCAAATAAGGCTATGGATGCTGCTACTAGTGCAATCGCTTCACCATTACTTGAAGCTTCTATTAAAGGCGCTCATTCAGCAATTATTAATGTTACTGGTGGATCAGGAGTTACTCTTGATGAAACTCAAGAAGCAATTTCATATATTACTGAAGCTGCTGGTGCAAATGTTAACATTATCTTTGGTGTTCAACAAAATCCTGAACTTCATGATGAAATGTTAATTAGTGTAATCGCTACTGAATTTGATGAAGATTATGTTCCAAGTGATCCTACTCCAATGGTTAGACAAACTAGAACACCAGTTGAAGAACCAAAAGTGGAAGAAGAAGTTCATGTTTCAACATCAAAAACTTCTATCTTACCTGACTTCTTCTCAGATATAAATTCAGAAAATTAATTAGAATACTAAGTGCGACAATTTTCGCACTTTTTTTGTGCTTTAATTTATTCGGTGATAATATGAACATCTATATGGATTTGTCATTTTTACTTCAAATTGTATTAGGGTATACTTCTTTATATTTTGCTAAGTCTTTATTAATAGTAAAAAGTAAAATTTATTTAGAAGTAATCTTCACAGTATTAGTAGGATTTTCAATTTATTTGGTGTATTTAAATATATATTTATCTATATTAATTTACTTTGTCTTCATAAGTATTTTTTTATTAATGATTTTTAAAGAAAATTACTTTAAAAGTTTATTCTTATATTTATTTATATATTCATTATTAACTTTTATAATAGATAAATTGTCTATTTATAATTCATGTTATAACTTTATATTGACTATTAATTCTCCTAAGGGAATGTTGTCTTATTTATTTGGACCAATATTTTTAATTTCACTAATATTGTCTATTAAGCTAGTCGATAGTTTATTTAGGTTACACAATTATAAAACAACATGTTATTTATTAAAAAATAATAAAAAAGTGTATTACACCGGTTATTATGATTCTGGAAATACTTTAAAACATAATGATGTACCAGTTATCTTTATCAATAAAGATAAATACTTATTTGAAGTAGATAAAAAGATAAAAGTTGAAATTGAATCGATCAATAATCAAAGTCTTATTGATGTCCAAGAATGCCTTTTATCAATAGAAGATAAGAAAGAATCTTATTATGTATATGTTGCTTTGGTAGATACAAAGGACTTCAATGGATGTGAAATATTATTAAACGCTTATATAAATTAAGGAGGACATATGATTAAAAGTTTGATAAATAAGTTAATGAGTTTATTTAAAATTAGTTCGACAAACTACTATATTACTGGTAATGAAAATTTATTACCACCCCTTTCAAAAGAAGAAGAGGATTTATTAGTTAGTAAATATAATGAAACTGGTGATATCGATGCAAGAAATCAATTGATTGAACATAATTTAAGATTAGTAGTTTATGTTGCTAAAAGATATGATACTAATATTACTAATTTAGAGGATTTAATCTCAATTGGAACAATTGGATTAATAAAAGCGATTAATACGTATAAATTAGATAAGAATATTAAACTAGCAACATATGCTTCTAGATGTATTGAAAATGAGATATTAATGCACCTTAGGAAATTTCAAAGAACAAAACTTGAAGTGTCATTAGATGAACCATTGAAAGCTGATTATGACGGTAATGAATTATTATTACAAGATATTCTTCAAGATAATGGTACAACTATATTTGATGAAATTGATTATCAAGAAGATGTTGATAATTTAGAAGTAGCATTAAATGTATTAAATGAAAGAGAAAAAGAAATAATTGAATATCGTTATGGACTTAATGGTAGAGATGAATTGACACAAAAAGAAACAGCAGAACTTCTTGGTATATCGCAATCTTATATTTCTCGACTTGAAAAAAAGATTCTAAAGAAATTACATTCTACTATTAAAAAATGATATGACTAGAGTAAAAAAGAATTTTATAACTCCTAAGGTTATATTATATAAAAATTATGAAGATTTAGAAGAAATATTGAATTTATTAAAAAATGGTAATGAAGTGATAGTAAATGTAAGTTTAGTAGATGTAAAAACTAGTTATAGAATAATTGATTTTATATCAGGTTATGTTATGGCATTTTGCGGGAAAAGGCAAAAAATAGAAGAAAAAATATATTCATTTAAATTAAAATGTTGAGTTTATTTTTTAAAAATTTAATATTATAATAATATTAGGAGTAAATATGGGAAACTTACACAATTATTTAGATTATTGCCAAAATTTATCTTTTAATGAATTGCCATTTAATGAGTTAGATGGTGTAATTTTATCTATGCTTCCAATGCTCGATTGTAATGTTAGTTTTCCAAAAAAGGGGAAAAGAGATTTTTTTCATTGTTTAAGTAGACATGTAAGGGTTCATGAATTAAATCAATTAGGTCTAATTATTAACTCAAATATCACAAAAATGTTATATAGAGCGAGCAAAACTAAAAGATTTTCTTCTTTAAAAATTCACACTTTCCATTCTATTATCGATCACATTAGTGAGACTCAGGCTACTTCATTAATCGTTGATATTGATGATTCGTTGTCAGTTGTTGTTTTTTCAGGTACTGATGATACTATTGTTGGGTGGAAAGAAGATTTTAAGATGATGTATACAACAGATATTCCATGTTTAAAACATAGTTTAGATTATTTAAATAAAGTTGGTGCTGAATTAAATGAGTTTTATATTGTTGGTCATTCTAAAGGTGGAATGGAAGCTATTTATGCTTATAGTTTCTGTGATGATTCTATTAAAGATAAAGTAAAAAAAGTTATCTCATATGATGGACCAGGTTTAAATAAAAAGATTTGTGAAGCGATTCCACAAGATAGATTAGATAAAATTTCTCACATTATTCCTCAAGGAGGAATTATCGGAAGATTATTTTTTTCTCCAGTAGAGCCAAAAATAATTTATTCTACCTATCGAGGATTACAACAACATGATCCTATGTCATGGGAATTTAGTAGAGGGAAAGTTTCATTCCAGGAAGTGGAAGAATTTAATATTCAAAGTAATTTAATGAAACAAAAAATTGATGATATTATGGATTCTTTGAGTGAAGAAAAATCTAAAGAATTTGTTCATTATTTATTTGAGGTAATGGCAGCAGGAGGATCGATAACTTTAACAGAGATGGCGAAAAGACCACATAAGGCTTTAAGACAATTTTTAAAATTACCTGTTGATAGTAGAAAACTCATAGCAGCGTTAATTTTATACTTGGCAAAAGATAAAATTATCTCTAGAGAATTAATTTTAGGTGCAATCGGGGTAAATCAAAGTAGATAATTAAATATTTTATTGAATATTTAGTTCTTGTTGAGTAAAATAAGATAAGAGGATTTTGTTATGAAGAATAAAAGAAGAGAAGATTTAGATTTTGACTTTGATGTCAAACAAGAGAAAAAACCAGATAATATTCCTGTAAGTAGTGAATATTCTATGGAACCAAAAACAAAAATTAATAAAAGAATTAGAATTGAAAATTTAACTTTTGACGCTAACGAAGACTGCTTAGTTGTTAGAAGAAGAAGCGGTACTACTAAAGAAAAAACTTTAGTGGCTTTGGATGAAATTGAATCTACACAAGTTAAAAAAGTTTCTAAACCTATTTTACTATTTTTAGCAATTTTCTTTTTGGTTGTTTGTGGTGTTGCTGCTTATCCTTTATATCTATTATTAGAAAATAATTTATATGTTGCTCTTGGAGTAGCAGGAGGAGGCTTAGTATTATTCTTAATCTTCTTAATTATTTATTTGTCAACAAGACGCTTATCTATTACAATTAATTTCTCAACTAGCCGTAATATTAAATATTACACATCTCATGCGAAGCTCTTTGAAGAAATGAATAACTTTATGGATGAATTATTCCATTTAAAACACGAAATTTTTAGAAAAAGATAATTAATTAGCATCAGTAAATCTGGTGCTTTTTTGTATTAAAAATTGTTTTTGTCCAATAATAATCTTGAAAAGGAGATTTTTTAAATTGGCTAAAAATAAGGTAGAAATAGTAGGAATAGAAACAAGTAAAATTAAATCAATATCTAGTGAAAAAACATTAGAATTATTGAAAATGTATCGAATAAATAATGAAAAAGAATTTTTCGATGAAGTAGTAATTGGAAATTTGAAATTGGTTTTATCAATAGTAAATAAATTCTCTAGAAGATATGATAATTTAGACGACTTATTTCAAATTGGAACAATAGGTCTAATAAAAGCAATTAACAATTTTGATGTTAGTCAAGATGTTAAATTTTCTACTTATGCAGTTCCAATGATTGAAGGAGAAATTAGAAGATATTTAAGAGACTCATCCTTTTTAAGAGTATCTAGACAAATAAAGGACTTAGCGTATCATTTCATGAAAGAAAAAGAGAATTATATTAACGAATTTGGTAGAGTTCCTGATAATAGTGAAATTGGCAAGATACTAAATGTTTCTGAATATCAGATATTAGAAGCAATAGAATCAACAATGCCATTAAGTAGTTTAAATGAACCAATATATAATGATTTTGACGATTCGATTTTACTTCAGGATGTAGTTCCAAATCACCCAAATGAACATGAAAAAATGATAGTTTACTTATCATTAAAACAAGGTATTGAAAATTTAGATGATATGGAAAAAAGAATAATTAAGAAAAGATATTATGAAGGTATGTCTCAAGTAGAGATTGCAGAAGAATTTAATATTAGTCAAGCACAAGTATCAAGACTTGAAAAAAATGCTTTAACATATTTAAAAAAATATGTTCTTTAAAAATTAAATTTGTTGAAAATAGATGTATTAATACATCTTTTTTCTTTTTTTATAAAATATTAGTTTTAATTAATTATCTAGAAGTGTTATTATATTTATGATTTTATTAAAAATAGTTAATAAATTAACTAATGGAGGTTTTTTATGAATGAAAGATTACATCAAATTCATGAACTAGCTTTAGAAGAACTTTCAAAAGTCTCATCTATGGAAGAATTACAAAATATTCGTAATACTTATCTTTCTAAGAAAAGTGAACTCATGCAATCAATGTCAAAAATGAAAGATTTACAAGGAGAAGAAAGAGCAAAATTTGGTCAACTAATTAACTCAATTAAAATGGATATTACTCAAAAGGTTGAAGAAACTAGATTATCTTTAGAAGAAAAAAAATTACAAGAAAAACTAGCTAAAGAAGTTGTTGACTTTACTTTACCTTCATCTGATTATACTAAAGGTAGTAAACATCCATTTAATTTAATTGTTGATGAAGTATCACGTATTTTTATTGGTATGGGATATGATATTGTTGAAGGTCCTGAAGTTGAATTAGATCATTTCAATTTTGAATTATTAAATGTACCAAAAGGTCATCCTGCTAGAGATATGCAAGATTCATTTTATATTGATGAAACTCACTTAATGAGAAGCCAAACTTCTCCAGTTCAAGCTCATGTCATGTTATCAAAAAATGGTGTTGGGCCAATTAAGATAATTTCTCCAGGTAAAGTATATAGAAGAGATGATGATGCTACTCACTCTCATCAATTTGGACAAATTGAAGGTTTAGTAATCGATTCAAATGTCAATATGGGTAACTTATTATCTACATTAGAATTATTTGCTAGATCGATGTTTGGTGAAAAGCGTCAAGTAAGAATGAGATCATCTTATTTCCCATTTACTGAACCATCTGTTGAAGCTGATATTTCATGTTTTGAATGTGGAGGAAAAGGCTGTAAATTATGTAAAGGTACTGGTTGGATTGAAGTTTTAGGTGCTGGTATGGTTCATCCTAATGTTTTAGAGATGTGTGGTTTTGATACTAAGGTTTATCAAGGATTTGCTTTTGGTATCGGTATTGAAAGAGTTGCGATGTTAAAATATGGAATTGATGATATTAGAAAATTTTATCAAAATGATAAGAGATTCTTATCTCAATTTACAAAAGAATAGGAGGGAAAATTATGTTAGCAAGTTATAAATTATTAAAACAATTTGTTAATTTAGATGGTATTTCTCCTAGTGAAATTGCTAATAAATTAACTTTCGCAGGTTTAGAAGTTGAAGAAGTTAGTTCTTTGGCTCAAGCTACTAATTTAGTTATTGGTCAAATTGTTGAAGTTGTGGATCATCCAGATTCTGATCATTTGCACGTTTTAAAAGTTAATTTGGGTGAAAAATATGGTGTTGAACAAATTGTTTGTGGCGCTCCTAATGTAAGAGTTGGGTTAAAGGTAATTGTTGCTAGACCTGGAGCAGTACTTGGAAAAGATTGCTTTACTATTTCCAAATCTTTAAAAAGAGGTGTCGAATCAAATGGTATGTGCTGTGCACTAAATGAATTAGGCGTAGATAAATTATATTTAAGAGATGAACAAATTAATGGTATTGAAGAATTACCTGAAGATGCGATTGTTGGTAATGAAGAAGTATTAGAATATTTAGGACTAGATGATGTAGTCTTCGATATTAATGTACTAGCAAATAGATCTGACTGTTTAGCAATTTATTCTATTGCTAAAGAATTAGGTGCTTTATTTGATAGAGAAGTAAATATTCCTACTCCTATTAAATATGATGAAATTGATTCTAATATTACTTGTGGTAGTTCTACTTCAGATTGTCCTCAATTTTCAATTAAAGTTGTTAAAGATGTTGTTACTAAAGAATCACCATTGTGGATGCAAAGATTCTTAATGGCAGAAGGTGTTAGATCAATTAATAACATCGTTGATATTGGTAACTATGTTATGTTATTAACAGGTCAACCATTACATATGTACGATTTAGATAAATTACAAGGTAACAACTTTGTTGTTAAAAATGATTATGAAGGTCCAGTAGTAGCTTTAGATGAAAAAGAATATCAAGTTGAAAAAGGTGACTTAGTAGTTACTAATAATGATATTCCAGTATGTTTAGCAGGCACTATGGGTCTATTAAATGTTGCAGTTGATGATAAGACAGTAAATATTGCAATTGAAGCAGCTAATTTTAAAGGTTCAACAGTTAGACAAACAGGTAATAGATTAGGTTTATCTAGTGAATCAAGCGCTAGATTTGCTAAGGGTATTAATCCATATCAAGATGAATTTGTTTTAGATTTAGCATGTCAATTATTAGTTGAACTTGCAGATGCGAAAGTGGTTTCAAAAAATGTAAGATATTCTACTTTAAAAGGTAATGAAACTCAAATTGAATGTTCAGTTTCTTATATTAATAAAAGATTAGGTACATCATTTACTAGAGAAGAAATTGTAAATGTCTTAACTAAGTTAATGATTAAAGTAATTGATGTTGATGGAGATAATTTTGTTGCTTTACCTCCTGATCATCGTATTGATTTAAAGGTAAATGCTGATTTAAGTGAAGAAATTATTCGTTATATTGGTTTTGGTGCGATTAAGTCACAATTACCATTAATGCCTACTACAACTGGAGGATATACTCCAAGTCAACAAAAACGTTTGAAAATTAGAGAAAGTTTAATTGCTCATGGATTAAATGAAGTATTAACTTATGCTTTGGTTTCTCCTAAGATGAGTGAAGAGTTCATTTTATTAAATAAAGATGAATCTTATGTAATTATGAATCCGATGACAGTAGAACATTCTATTGTTAGAAGAGGTTTAGTTTCATCAGTTTTAGATATTGTAAAATATAACTTAGATCATCAACAAAAAGATTTAGCATTATTCGAAGTTGCTTCAATTGATACTAAATCTCAACATTATGAAGAATTAGTTGTCGCATTGAATGGTAGTAAATCTTTAAGAGGCTCATTAGAAAAAAGACCATATGATTTCTATGATATCCATGGTATTTTAGAATCTATTTTAACTATTTTAGGTATTGACAAAAATAGATATAAAGAAGAAAGATTAACTGACTCAAAATATTATCATCCTGGTAGAAGTACTAAGATTATGCTTGGTAAAGATATTGTTGGTGTGTGTGGTCAAGTTCATCCTAGTGTTTCTAAAGATTTTAAAGAAACATATATATTGAATCTAAATTTAACTAAATTATTAGAATTAAGAACATCACAAGTTAAGATGTCTCAAATTTCTAAATATCCATCTGTTACTAGAGATATTGCTTTAGTAGTTAAGGAAAATGTTTTTGCTGGTGATATTATTAGAACTATTAAAAAGTTTGGTAAATCATTAGTAAAAGACGTTCAAATCTTTGACGTATATCAAGGCGAATTCTTAGAAGAAGGAACTAAATCAATCGCAATTTCTATTGTTTATCAAGATGATACTAAGACTTTAGTTGATTCAGTTATTTCTGAAACAGAAAGAAATATTTTAGACGCATTATTTAAAGAATATAAAGCAGAATTAAGAAAATAGTATGATTATTTATAGAAACGATATTAAAGCCAAAAAAGCAATTAGATACGATGAAGATGTTATTATCAATATCAAAGATATTGCTTCTAATCCTGATATTATAGAAATTAAAAAAGTTCACGTTACTTTAGAAGCAAAAGAAGTAGTTGATTTAGTTGTTGTAGATTATGTCTTGAAAGCAGATTTGATTTTGCGTTCTACAAGATCTTTAAAACCAGTCCCATATAAAATTAAAGAAAAAGTTTCTTTGACTTTATCATTTGAAGAAAATGATTATGATGATGAAGATATTATTCAAGTTGAGGATGATCAATATGATATGTATGAAGAAATATTATCAACTTTAATTACTTCTATTCCATTAAAAATTATTGGTAAAGATGAACCAGAAACTATAAAAGGGGATGGATGGGAAGTTATTTCTGAAGATGACTACTACAAAAAGAAGAAAGAGACGATAGATCCTAGATTTGAAAAATTATTAAACTTAGATTTAGATGATGAAGATTAGAAAAGACTAGCTCTTATGAAGGGCTAGTTTTTTTTATTAAATATTTTGAATATTTTTTCAATTATTTATTTACAAAGTGGAGTAAAAGGGATATAATTGGAGTAGTTGGGGAGAGAAGTGGAGGAATTAGTATGTTTTTTATCGGAACTTACAATCATAGCTTAGATGAAAAGTCTAGAGTTATTATGCCTTCTAAACTTAGAGAACAATTAGGAACTAAGGTTTACATCAACTTAGGTCTTGATAAATGTTTAGCGGTATATCCAGTTGAAACATTTGAAAAGATTGTTGCTAAGATGTCTTCTCAAAACTCTAACGATCCAAAAGTAAGAGCATATAAAAGAACGTTCTTTGCGAACTCATATCAATGTGAAATTGATAAACAAGGAAGAATTCAACTAACTAAAGAATCATTAGAAAAATGCTTAATTAAAAAAGATGTTGTAATTATCGGTGCTGATGACAAAATTGAAATTTGGGATAGAGAAAGATATAAAACTCTAGAAGAAGAAAATGAATTAGCATATGAAGAAAATGCAGCAAATCTAATCTTCGGTGAATAATATGGAATATAAACATATACCAGTCTTATTAAAAGAAACAGTCGAAGGATTGAACATTAAAGAAAACGGAATCTATGTTGATGGAACTTTAGGTAGAGGAGGTCATTCTAGCGAAGTATTAAAAAGATTAACTACGGGTCACCTATATTGCTTTGATCAAGATATACAAGCAATTAATGAATCAAGAGAAAGACTTGAAAAAATATCTTCTTCATTTACATTAATTAACGATAACTTTGAAAATCTTAAAAAGGATTTAAATGAAATCGGAGTAAATAAAGTAGATGGAATAATGTTTGACTTAGGAGTTAGTTCTGCTCAATTTGATGAACAAGATAGAGGTTTCTCTTATCGATATGATGCTCGATTAGATATGAGAATGAATCAAGAATCTTCATTGTCTGCTTATGAGGTAGTTAATAATTATTCTTTACAAGAATTAACTAGAATCTTAAGAGAATATGGAGAAGAACCATTTGCTTATCAAATTGCAAAACAAATTGTAAAAGTAAGAGAAAATAAACCTATCGAAACAACATTTCAATTAGTAGATGTCATTAAATCTGTATTGCCTCAAAAGGTATTAAAGAAAGTCGGACATCCTGCTAAACAAACTTTCCAAGCTATCAGAATTGAAGTTAATAGAGAATTAGAAGTTCTAGAAACAGCATTAAAAGATGCTTGTGAAATGTTAAATTCTAAAGGTAGAGTTGCAGTTATTACATTTAACTCACTTGAAGATAGAATCGTTAAAAGATATTTCAATTCTTTAACTAAAGAAGAAGTAACATCTAGATACTTACCTTCTTCAAATAAAGAATTAGAATACATTCTAGTTAATAGAAAGGTGATTATTGCTACAGAAGAGGAATTAGAAATCAATAATCGTGCTAAGCCAGCAAAATTAAGAATTATAGAAAGGAAATAAAACTATGAAAAACAAATTAGAAAAAAAGAACATGACAAAATTTGATTACAAAGCAAGAAAATTAGGAATTCTTGGTGGTGTTTTAGTTGTATTATCTTTAGCTGTAATTCTACCAATTTCTGTTTCAATGAATACTGAAAATGTCCAATTAAATAATGAAATTCAAGAATTAACTAATGAACAAAATGATGAACACGTATTCGTCATTGAAACTAAATAAATAGGAGTAGATAATATGAGTAAATTTATTAAAGCATTTTTCGCACTAGATTTATGGATTGCATTATCATTAATTACAACAGTAATTGTGAATATGTTATTCTCTCATGACCAAGTAATTATGATTACATTATCTATTGTCCTTGCCTTAGTTAATGGTGTATTCTCTGTAATCGCAATGAAATCTATTAATTTATATAGAAATAAATCTATTAAAAGAATTAATTAAGAAATAAGGCAACTTGCCTTATTTTTTTACTTTTATATTTATAAAAGTATGGTATACTAAAAGAGGTGATGCTAAATGAAAGAAAAAATGAAGAGTCCTAAAACTCGTGATAATAAAATATTAGGTGATGATGTTGAATACGTATTAATTGGGTTAATGATTGTATTATTAAGTATTATAGGATTATTAAATAAAGGCCCGGTTGGTAATTTTTTAACATACATTACAATTTATTTATTTGGCGCATATTACTTTATTTTATACGCAATTCTTTTAGTTTTAGCATTCTATTTAATGTTTAAAAAGAAGGTTTTTAAAGTTAAGATTAATATGAACCTATTTGGAGCAATACTAGTTTTTATTTCATTATTAATCGCGTCTAGTAATACTAATAGTGAACTTAATTTTAATAATTTAGTTCAATTATTTAATGAACATATGGGGTCAGTGTCTTCTGGTGTTTTTGTAATTGATAATTTATCAAATTTAGCATCTACCGGAGGAGGATTTATTGGTTTTACATTAAAAGCACTATTAAATACTTGTGTGACAAATGTTGGTACTACAATTATTTATATTATTTGTATGACAGTAGGCTTAGTATTATTATTTAAAGATATTATTGCTTACATTGTTAAGTTCTTTGTTAATTATTCTTATAAAATTAAAGAGAGAAAAGAAGAAAAGAAACTTGAAGAAATAAAACTAAGTGAATCAGAATCTACACCATTAATTGAAAAAATAGTGGAAGAGAACCACGATAATGAAATTGAAAAGGTTGAAGAAACTTCTACTATAGAAAAAGAAGAAAAGATTCCATTAGGTAAACCGATTATTGAAGAATTAGTCATTCCTACTAAACCAGTAAATGTTAAATCATTTTTTATTGATGATATTGAAGAATTGCCTAAAAACGAAGTTAAAGATGTTAAACCTATTGAAGTAGATGATTTAGTTCCACCTCAAGAAGAAGTAAAAGAAGAACCAAAATCATATTTTTCTGATGAATTATTAAAACCAAATTATAATAATACGCTTATTAATGAAGTGAATGATATTAGGCCAATTGAAGAAAAGATTCCTGAAGAAAAAAAGATTGAAGTTGTAAAACCAATTATAGTTCAAGAAAAGGCTCAAAATATAGTTAAAACACGTGAATCTACTCCTAAAATTGAAAAGAAAAAACCATATCAATTACCTCCATTTTCATTACTAAAAATCCATGCGACTGAAGATACAAAATATGAAAATCAAAGGATTGCACAACAAAGATTAGAAAAGATTAATAATACATTTAGTCAATATAAGATTGGTGCTCAAGTAATTTCATATACTATTGGTCCTTCTGTTACTAGATTTAATGTTAAGATGAATGAAGGAGTAAGAGTAAATACTCTTGCATCCGTTTCAAATGAAATTTCAATTGCTTTAAATGGTAATAAAACAGTTAGAATTGAAATGGTAGTTGAAGGTAGAGACACTTCGAGTATTGAAGTTGGAAATGAAAAACCAACAGGGGTATCGTTTAGGGAATGCTTTGAACAAATTAAAGATAAAACATCAGATAAAGATAAATTATTAATTCCATTAGGTAAAGATATTGAAGGCAGAGTAGTTACTACTTCAATGGATGAACTACCTCACTTATTAGTCGCAGGTACTACTGGTTCTGGTAAATCTGTATTTGTTAATACTATCATTTCGACATTTATCATGAGAAATACTCCTGATGAATTAAAATTAATGTTAATTGACCCTAAGAAAGTAGAATTTTCAAAATATGCGAATTTGCCACATTTATTATGTCCAATTATTACTGATGCTAAAGAAGGTAAGGAAGCTCTTAAACGTTTAGTACAAGAAATGGAAAGAAGATATGAATTACTTTCCGAAAGAGGGGCTGCTAAGATTTCTGAATATAATGAATTTGCTGAAATTCAGGGGTTTGAAAAAATGTCTAATATCGTATTGGTTTGTGATGAATTTTCTGATTTTATGAGCGAATATGGTAAAGAAATTGAACAAAGTGTTAAGCGATTGGCTCAAAAAGCTAGAGCTTGTGGTATTTATTTAATCATTTGTACTCAAAGACCTTCTGTCAATGTAATTACAGGTGATATTAAAGCAGTCATCCCTTCTAGAGTAGGTTTACTTGTTCCTCAATATGTTGACTCAAAGACCATCTTAGATGAAGGTGGAGCTGAATCTTTATTAGGTAATGGGGATATGTTATGTAGAATTCCTCGTCATAACTCATTGGTACGTGTTCAAGGTGCCTTTATTTCAGGAGTAGAAATTGTCCAAATTACTCAATTTATTAAAGATCAAGTTGAGGTGAAATATGATGAAAATTTCTTGAACTTGGTACCTCAACAAACAGTTTTATTTCACGGAAATGGTGAAAGAAGAAAAGAATTAGACGAATTACATGAAGAATGTAAAGCACATGTAATTAGAACTAGAATTGCTTCAACTAGTAATTTACAATCTAACTTTGGAATTGGGTATGCAAGAGCAGACCATATCTTAAATTGTTTAGAAGATGAAGGAGTTGTAAAAAGAGTCAATGGTAACCGTAGAATTGTCGTTGCTACGAGTAGTGAAGTAGATGAAAATAGTGAAAATTAATAAAATTTGTAAATGGCGTAAGTTAACTTACGTCATTTTTCTTTTTTATCTTGAAAAATAACAATATTTTTTTTAATATTTTAAAAGGAAGATTATTGTTAACAATAATATTGTAGTGTGAGGAGATTTTATGCCAGATAAAGATTATCAATTTAAAGCTATTTTAAAATCATTGAACCTTATTGAAGTTCACATTCCTAAATCTTACAATGGAGCTGGATGTACAAATTTTTATTTATATGAAGATGGTAAATATATCAAGGAATTACATATTGCTTCAAAAAATGAAAACTCAAAATTTTTTACATATAATTTAGATGAAATTCCTGAATTAAAAATAGGTGTAGATTATGAAATATTTGATGAAAGAAATATTGTTATTCAACTTAATTGTTCTTATTTATGTAGATTAGATAAGTATATTGATCGCACATATTTTGATGGTGAATTAGGTGCGATTTATTCAAAAGAAAAAACGATATTTAGAGTTTTCTCACCGCTTGCAAGTTATGTTACTGTATTTGTCTATACTAAGGAAGATGAAGAAATTAAAAAGACATCAATGAATTTAGTTAAAGACGAAAAAACTGGAATTTTTGAATGCGAAGTTGAAGGTGATTTAGAAGGTTGCTCATATAACTACATCGTTAAAGTTAATGGTAAATATAATGAAGCAGTTGATCCATATGCTAAGGCTGTTACTAGAAATTCTAGACATGGTGTAATCGTTGATTTTGATAAAGTAAACATTGATTTAAATGAAGAATGTTTGCCTAAATTTAATAAAATTACTGATGCGGTTATTTATGAATTAGATGTTAGAGATTTTACTTCTCAAGAGAAATCTCCTTTTGCAAATAAAGGAAAATTTTTAGGGATGACTGAATCTGGTTATAAAACTAAAAAAGGAATTCCAATGGGAATTGATTATTTAGAATCTCTAGGTGTTACTCACGTACAAATTTTACCTTTCTATGATTTTTGTACTACTAGTGATGATCATCCTCAAGATACTTATAACTGGGGATATGACCCACTTAATTATAATGCTCCTGAAGGAAGTTATTCTTCAAATCCTTCTGATCCATATGCGCGTATTTTAGAATGTAAAAAGATGGTCGCTAGTTTACATGCAAAAGGATTAAGAGTGGTTATGGATGTTGTTTATAATCATGTATTCAACATGGAATTAAGTAACTTTGAGGCAATTTGCCCAAATTATTATTTTAAATTTAATAATGATGGTACTAAGAGTGATGGTTCTTTCTGTGGTAATGAATTTGAATCAAGACATCTAATGGGAAGAAAGTTTATTGTTGATTCATGTGTACACTGGGTGAAAAATTATGGCATTGATGGTTTAAGATTTGACTTAATGGGCTTAATTGATATTCAAACTATTAATGAAGTCTATAAAGCTTGTACTGCTATTAAACCTGATTTTATCATCTATGGTGAAGGATGGGATATGCCTACATGTATGCCATCTAATCAAAGAGCGAATATGAATAATGCAAATTTAATCCCAAATATAGGTCATTTTAATGATCGTTTTAGAGACACATCAAAAGGGAAAACTAACCATTCAGAACTTTACATTAGAGGTTATTTAACTGGTGATACTAACTATAGAGATGGATTTAAACATATCTTTGCAGGTTCTACTTTACCAATTGCATTCCCACCATTATTTAATGATCCAAAGCAATCAATTAACTATGTAGAATGTCATGATAATAATACTCTTTATGATAAATTGAAGGTATGTTGTTATGATGATAATGAAGATGAATTGTTTAGACGTTTAAAATTAATAAATGCAGTAGTATTATTATCTTGTGGTGTTCCATTTATTCATATGGGCCAAGAAATCGGACTTTCTAAGAATGGTGATCACAACTCATATCGTTCTGGAGATTTAATTAATCAAATGAAATGGGATGTATTAGACTCTAGAAAAGATTTATATGAATTCTTTAGACAATTAGTTGCACTTAGAAAACAATATTCATTCTTTAGATTTGATGATAAAAATACTATTGAACAATCTATAAGATTTATTGATGAAAGTAATGGATGTTTAGTTATTGATTTCTTTAATGAAGAAGTTCTTGCTCCATTTAAGAATGTTAAAATTTTCATTAATCCAACAAAGTCAAAAATTAATGTAAATTTATATGATTATTATCAAATTATTTTTAATGAATCAGGCAGCTTGATTTCTGAATTTTATTCCCAACATTTAACAGTAAATAGTTTATCATTAGTTGTTGCAGTTAAGAAATAGGTGGGAGAAAATAGGGATTCACGAGCAAAAAAACCTTTTACAATATATGTAGGAGGTAAATTATGTTGAATTCTATTTGTTTGGTTGGCTCTCTTGTCGAAATTGATAATAAGGAGCCAAGAATTAGGTATCTATTAGTAGAAAGAGTGTATACTAATTTTGCAGATAATCTAATTATTGATAAAATTCCTTTATGTAATTGGAATAAAGAAGTAAAAGGTGAAATATTTACATTTAAGAACAATTCATTAGTTGCTGTTCGCGGAAGAATTGAAACTCTTAATAATAATGTGGTTATTGTTGTTGAAACTATTACATATTTAGGACTAAAATATTAAAAAAGGAGATACGATATGCTTAGATGGTTAAAAATTCTACCAAGATTAATTAGATATGGACTACCAATGGTATTCTATGTTCTTTTTGCATATCCAAGAAAAGATAAGAATTCTAGAATCAAAGTTTTTAGAAAACTTAAGTTTTATTTAAAACGATTACATAAAACTTTAGGTGTAAAACTTTATGTTACCGGTTTAGAAAATATACCTAACGAACAATCCTTTATGATTACACCAAACCATCAAAGTCTTGTTGATGGATCAGTAATGTTTGAATTATTTGATGATCCTCTAGCATTTGTTTCAAAAGGAGAATTAACAAAAGTTCCTGTAGCAAAACAAATTTTAGGAACGATGGGTTCTATATTTATGGATAGAGATAATTTAAAAGAAGAACTTAGAGTAATGAAAAAAGTAAGAAAATCATTACTTGAAGACAATATCAAATGGATTATTTATCCTGAAGGTACTAGAACAAAAGATAAAGATTATAAACTTAATCCATTTAAAGCGGGTACTTATAAATTCCCAATGTCAATTAATAAGAAGATTATTCCTTGTGCAATTCATGGTACTGAAAGATTATTAAATGGCAAATATAATTATAAGGTTTATCCTATTTATATCCATTTCTTTAAACCGTTCACTAAAGATGATTATAAACATTTAACTACTCAAGATATTTCTAATCAATGTCATCAAATGATACAAGATAAAGTTAATGAGTTTATTGAATTTGATAAAAAAATTAAGAAAAATTAATGAATTATATCAATAAAATTAAAACTACATTGAAAAATGTAGTTTTTTAATATAAAATATTAAAAGAGCACTTATGTCTACTTTTTGTATTGCTTTAGAAAAGGAGGATGAAAATGAATTTATTTAGTAAGATACCAGATAATTTCTTTAGCATCTTATCATCGAGAAATAAAAACATTTATGGTCTTGCACTCGTTACTTTATACGATGCATTAATTTTATACCATAATCGTATTAGAAAATCAGATTATTTAGATCTTTTAAGAAGTAGAGGTGAACAAGAAATCTCTTCATTAATTTTAGAAGAAGATGATTTTGATGAAGATTCACCAATCATTTATGAACCAACACTTGCTGCAAAGGCTAATTTAATTGTTAGAAGATTAGTAGAAACTGGTTGGATTGTTATAGATACTGAAATTAAATCAGGTGCAGAATATATTCTTCTTCCATCTTATTCAATCAGTATGTTAAAACTTGTTTATGAATTTATGTCAGATAATGAATCTAAGTATATTTCTTTTGTTCATTCAACATATGCTGATTTACAAATGGAAGATGAAAATCAATCTGAATTTATGTACCGTACTTTAATGAATGCAACAAATAAAACTAGAGACTTAGAACTAGAAGTCACTAAATTAGATCATTCAATTAGAGTATTCCATAAACAATTATCTAATATCTTCTCTCCAAATGAAGTTTTAACTCAACACTTTGATATTGCAAGAGAAGATGTTGTTGATCCTATTTATCATCCTTTAAAGACAAATGATTCTATCATTTTATATAATGGACCAATTTCTAGTATTTTAAAAAGATGGTTATTAAATGAAGAAGTTAGAAATAAATTAATTGATCAAGCTTTAATCTTAAATAGAAGTTTAAAAGATCGTCAAGATGCTGAAAAAGATATTGTTAAAAAGATTAACTACATTCAAGATACATATGCTAAGTTAGCACTTGAAATGGATGAAATTGATAAAGCTCAATCATCTTATACTAAAGCAACTACTGAAAAAGTGATTTATCTTAATAACTCAGACAAAACTATTAAAGGTAAATTAGAAACAATTTTCTTAAGTTTAGCTAAAGTTATTAATGGTGAAGATAAAGGAAAAGTATATCCAGGTATAGTTAGAGATATTAATAACTCTATAATGTTATATCAACAAGGATATATCGATTCTGATTCATTGACTAAGCCATTTAGAAAATCATCTAGAATTGATGGAGATCCAATGCAATTAGATGATTTCAATCATGAAGTTAATGAAGGATTAATGCAATCATTACTAGATATTATGGATCAATATAGTGATGAGAGAGTCATGGAATTTATGGCTAAGGCATTTAAAGACAATAAGGAAATCGATGTTAAAAAGATTCCTGTAAAATCTGTTGAGGATTTCATAATGGTAATTTTAGGAACAGTAAAAGCTGATTCTCGTCATTCTTTCTATAACTATGTTCGTCCAGAAAATATCGAAAGAATTACTAAAGATGAAAAATATGAAATGCCTAACTATTCATATGTAAAGAAAGGAGAATAGTATGTTTGAAGAAAAATACCTACAATTATCAAACCAAGAAAAAGATGATTTTGCACGTGTAGTTAATAACTTAATGTTAAAATCATTCATTCTTCGTGAAAATTATGATCGCCATTCCAAAATGATGAAGTCAAATAGAGATTATTCTTTTATTGAAAGAAATATCGATATGATTCGTGAATATCTTGAATTTTCAGGATGGACAATTGAAAAAGACTCTCGTCTTGGAGTTGTTATGATTAATAATGAATATCAAGATAACCATATTAGAATTGACTTCTTAACTTCAATTATTGTATATGGATTAAGATATGCGTATGAATTATCAAAAGAAAAAGAAGAAATGACTACTGAAGTATATTTCTCTGCTGCTGAATTATTACAAATATTAATTGAAAAGGGTCTTATTAAACAAGATAAGAAACCAAGTGCAGTTGCAATGGCTTCATCATATCGTTTCTTAGAAAATCACAATATTATTTCAAGAGTTAGTGGTGAATTTAGAGATAGAAGTTTAACTTTCTATATTTTACCTTCTATTCTTTATATTATCGATATTGATAGAATTAATGTTATCTTCGACCAAATTGAAAAATACGGTCAAGATATGTTCTAGGAGGTGCACAAATGAAAAAATTAGTTAAAGTACGTATCATCAATTGGCACTATTTCTACAATACAACATTTGAACTAGATCAAGTTAACTTTTTAACTGGACAAAATGCTGCTGGTAAATCTACTTTGATTGACGCAATGCAAGTAGTATTATTAGGTGATACTTCTGGTAGACAATTTAATAAGGCTGCTAGTGAAAAAGCTGGTCGTACATTAAAAGGTTACTTAAAAGGTGAAATTGGTGATGATGGGGAAGGTTCATTTAAATATTTAAGAAATGGTCGTTTCTCATCATATATCGTTTTAGAATGGTATGATGATACAACAGATAGTCATTTCTGTACTGGTATTGTATTTGATATTTATGAAGATTCAAGTGAAGAACATCATTTCTTTATTCTTCAAGATAAAATTCCAGAAAATGATTTCTGCACACTACAAGTACCAATGTCTTATAAGCAATTAAATGAATATTTTTCTTTAAATTATCGTCCAAGTGAGTATTGGTTTGCAGATACTAATGCACAATATCAAGATAAGATTAAAGATGTATTTGGGGGAATTAAAGATAAATATTTCTCATTATTTAAAAAGGCAGTATCATTTACTCCAATTACAAATATTGAACAATTTTTAACTGAATATGTTTGTGATGTTCCTTCTGAAATTAACGTTGAATCTATGAGAAATAATATTCAACAATATAAACGTTTAGAAATTGAAGCAGATAATATGAAAGTTAAAATTTCTAGATTAGAAGAAATTCATAGATATTATGAAGAATTCAAACAAAAGAAATTAGAATTAAATTTAGCTTCTTATATTTCTAAAAGATTAACTTATCAAGTATATTTAAATCAAATTTCTAATTTACAAAAAGATGTTGCTTCTTCTGAAGCAAGATTAGAAGAAATTGTTAAGGAATTAGAAAGTATTGATGCTAGTTTAGAATCATTAAATAAAACAAAAGAAAGTTTAATTGCTCAAAAAGTTTCTTCTGGAGCATATCAATTAACTAGTGAATTAAATAATGCTAAAGAACAAACAGAAAGAAAAATTCAAGAAATTGAAGATAATCTAATTACAATTAGATCTAACTTCTCATCATATATTTCAAATTATCATAGTGCTGCTAAAAATATTAACACTTTAGCGACAGCAATTAAGGAAAATAGAGTATATTCTCGATTTAAAAAAGATGTTGATAATTTGATTGAATCTAGTGAAAATATGATTTCCAAGAGTGAAGAATTTAAAAATGTCTTTGATTCAATCGAAAATATGGATTCTAAAGTAGTTACTTCTTTCCAAGATGCGATTACATCATTTAAGGAAAATGTTTTAGATGTTTCATTAAATATTAGAAGTTCACTTGCTGATTTAATTTCATCTCATAATTTTGCTAAACAACAAGTCGCAGATATGAAAAATGGTGGTAAGATGTATGATTATCAACTTACTAGATTAAGAAGTGAGTTAGAACATCGTTTATCCGATTATTATAATAAACAAGTTAAAGTTTATATTTATGCTGATTTAGTGGACATTAAAACTCCTAGATGGGTAAAAGCGGTTGAAGGATATTTAAACACTCAAAAATTGTCTTTATTTGTCGATGAAGAATACTATGAAACTGCTTATAGAGTATTTAAAGATATTTGTAAAAATCTTAATTATTACCGCACAATTTTAGTGGACTCTGAAAAGTTAAGAAAAGCGAATATTACTAAAGACTATAATTCTTTAGCGGAAGAAATTGTTACCGATCATCAAGGTGCTAGAGATTATTCGAATTTCTTATTAGGTAGATTAATTAAGTGTGAAACTTTTGCTGAAGCTAGAGAATCTGGTAGAGGCATTACTCCTGATTGTGATTTATATCAAGGTTATGCTGGTCAAACTATACCACCTAAAAATTATCAATATCCATTAATTGGTAGAAAAGTTTCTCAAGAGGTAATGAGAGCTAAACAATTAGAAGTTGATGAAAATGAAGGTTTAATTACTTTATTAAGAACTTTAAATGAAACCTTAAGTGGAGTTAATAAGCTAGCTCAATTAAATCCATATGAAGTAACTCAAGCAAGTAAAGTATTTGAAGAAGCTTCTACTCTTCCTGGATTAAAGACTAATTTAGAAAGATATCAAGAAGAATTAGATAATTCTGGTTCTTTAGAAGTTGCTTCTATTGAAAATAGAATTGTAAAAATTGATCAAGATATTAAGAATTTAGAAGATGATAAACAAGCTTTAGCAATCGAAAGAGGTTCTCTACTAAGTAATATTCGTATCATCAACGAAGAAAAAATTCCTCAACAAATCGAACATTCTAATTTAGTATTAAGTGAAATTAAAGAAAATTTCGATCAACAATTTGTTGATGAAATTGCTCTTCCTAAATTTAATGAAGAATTATCTTCTGGTAGATCACTAGTTGCAATTAGAACGGATTATGAAGATTTATTCATTAGAAGTCAAAATGCAATTAGACGTCAATTTAATTCGATGAATGAATTAAGAAGAGAATATTGTTTAACTTACAAATTATCTTATGATATCACAAAAGAAAATAATGATGATTTTGAAAATGATTTGACTTTACTACGCGATGTTAAATTACCAGAGTATCAAGAAAAGATTATTGATGCTTACAATAAAGCAACAAAAGAATTTAAAGATGACTTCATCTTCAAATTAAAGACATCGATTGAAGCAGTTAGAACTCAAATTGATGATTTGAATGATGCTTTAAAAGATGCACAATTTGGTAATGACTCTTATCAATTTGTTGTTACTCCTGCTCCTCAATATCGTGAATATTATGATATGATTACTGATGATTTATTATTATCGTATGGTGAAGATGAAAATACATATTTTGAAAAATATCAAGAAGTTATGTCATCTTTATTTAAATTAATAGGTGATGTATCTTCTAGTAAAGATCAAAATAGTGTATTAGAACAAAACGTTGTTAAATTCACTGATTATAGAACTTACTTAATGTTTGATATGTTAGTCAAAAAAGGTGAAGGTAAAGCTTATTCGTTAGCAAAAAATATTAAGAAGCAATCAGGTGGTGAAACTCAAACTCCATTCTACGTTTCTATATTAGCTTCATTCTCTCAACTTTATCGTATTAGACAATCAGGTACTTTATCAAACTGTATTAGATTAGTAATTTTCGATGAAGCTTTCTCGAAAATGGACTCAACTCGTATTATAGAATCTATTAAAATCTTAAAGAACTTCGGATTACAAGTAATCTTATCTGCGCCAAGTGAAAAAGTCTCTGATTTAGCAAAATTAGTTGATAAGACATTACTAGTTAATAGACAAAACTCACGTTCGTTCGTTGATACTTTCGAAATTAGAAAATAATGTTGTAAAGTATAAACGAAATTTATATAATATAAAAAAGGGAAGGTTATTTTTATGAATTTATTAATTACTATTAGTGATATATTTGTTATGGCAAACGTTGGACTTTTAGTTGGTCTTATCGTTCCATTATTGATTTTATTATTCTTTGCTAAATATAGAGGTATTTGGGCTTCTATTTGGTTATTACCATTACTTTTCTTTGGATATAGATTTGCTATGACATTTGAAGTTGTTTCTTCTTTTGTTACATCAAATGCTATTGTTAATCCAATCGCTCAAGGTTTTGAAGCATTCATGTTACCATTTGAAGTTTCTGTTCATAAAACAATTATGGATTTATTAAGCTTAATTGCTCCAGGTGTTGATTTATGGCAAAAAACAATTTTAGGTGCAACTTGGTTCCCATTAGCTCTTTATGCAATCTTATGGTTATTATTCTTAGCTATCTTTAAGAAGAGAAGAAAGAGAAAGAAAACTAGAAGATACGAGGATGATTTTTAGAAAATAGGCTGTAAAGCCTATTTTTTTATTCGATTTTTTCGAAATTCGAAAAAAATGGGTCTTTTCAAAATTTATCTTTATGATATAATATAATTGTTAGGACTATACATATGAAAACAAGTAACGCAACACGAAAAGTTAAATCAATTAAATCTAGATATATCTCTAGACACGTATTTGCTATCGTTATTTTTATGATGTTAACTTTAGCAATTCTTTTTCTTTATTTATCTAGCCAATATTTCAATTTTGAATATTGTGCATGGATAAAAAAACATTTTGATATTTTGTTTATTGATAGTAATAAAAAATTACAAATGATCATTAATATTGCTGGTATTTCTTTAGTAGTATTAATTAATATTGTAGTCATTTTAATTTCATATTATGTTAATAATACTAAATATCAAAAGGATTATTTAAATGAATTTTTTGAAGAATTAAAGCTTAATGAAATCTATCTTTTAGAAAAAAGACTTCCTAGTGTAAATTCTTCTATTGATTTTGCAGAAGATGTTATTAAATATAAAAAGATGAATATAGATTATCTCTTTTCTATAAAAAGTATATTTAATATTAATTTTACTCAATTATTTTCAAAGAGTAATCATAAAAAAAGAGCACTTTTAGTATCTTGTGAAAATGAACAAAAGTTTGATGGTTATGTAGAGTTTAGATTTGAAGATAATTTTTCTCTAGAAGAAATTGATTCTAAAGGATTGTATAAGTTTATTATTAATTATCCTGATAAATATCCTTATCCTTTATTTATTAATACTAATTTAGGAAAATTAACTCATAGAATTATTAATGATAAAATTATTTCCTTAATTTATGATTTAAGAAAATTTACTCGCTCAAATTTTGTCTTAACAATTCATAAAAATAAAGTATTTATCTATATTAATGGATGGGAATTAAGAGTTACAAACTCTTTAAGAAAAAAACTTACCTATAATTCAATCGATAAAAAGATTGATTCATTTATTAAATTAGTAGATGATTTTCAAAACTTATACATTTGTATTTTAAGAAATTATGAGGTGATCAAATATGGCAAATGAGATGTTAGCAATCGTATTAGCAGGTGGTAAGGGAACTAGACTTGAAGCTTTAACCATGAAAACAAGTAAACCTGCAGTTCATTTTGGAGGAAAGTATCGTATTATTGACTTTGTTCTTTCTTCATTAGCAAATTCTGGGGTAACTGATGTTGGGGTAGTTACTCAATATGAATCCGTAGAATTATCAAATTATTGTTCTAAAGGGAAACATTGGGGATTTGATGGTAATAACTCAGAGTTTTCTATTTTAGGTCCTAGACAAAAGGCTGATGGCTCTCATTGGTATGCAGGTACTGGTGATGCAGTATATCAAAATTTAGATTATATGGATTCTATTGATCCAGAATATGTTTTGATTTTATCAGCAGATCATATTTATAAAATGAATTATGCAAAGATGTTGGCTTTCACTAAGAGTGTTGATGCTGAATGTACAATTGCTTGTTTGACTTGCGATGAAAAAGATGTTTCTAGATTTGGTATTTTAACTTTAGATGATACTAAACGCGTTACTTCATTTGTTGAAAAACCAAAATTTTCAGAATCTAGAAATGCATCTATGGGTGTTTATATCTTTAAGTATTCTTCTTTAAGAGATGCTTTAGTTTTAGATGCGAATAATCCTTCTTCATCTCATGATTTTGGTAAAGATATTATTCCTTATTTTTTAAATAATGATAAAGGAGTATATGGTTATCCATTTGATGGATATTGGAAAGACGTAGGTACATTATCTTCTTTATGGGAAGCAAATATGGAATTAATTGACGATGAAAAAGCATTAGATTTATATAATAATATGTCCTCATTTAAAATTTATACGGAAGATACAAAGTCTTTACCTCAATATATTGGACCAAACGCTCGAGTTACTAATTCTATTATTAATCAAGGCTCAATTATTTTTGGTGAAGTTAATCATTCTGTATTATTTACTGGTGCACATATTGGTGAAGATTCTAAAATTGAAGATTCAGTCATTATGCCTGGAGCAATTATAGGTAAAAACGTTCATTTAAAAAATGTTATTGTTGCAAATAATGTTGTTATTGAGGATGGTAGAGAAGTCATTGGACAAGTTAACGACATTAAATTAATTACTAAATAGGAGGATATAAATATGGCACGTATTTTAGGTTTAGTTAATATGCATACTTCTCCAGAACTTGGAGCAATTACAAAAAACCGTTCTTTAGCAACTCTTCCTTTTTTAGGTCGTTATGCCTTTGTAGATATAGCATTATCAAATTTCTCGAATTCTAATGTTAATACGGTTGGTATTTTAGTTAATAAAGCACCTAGAAGTATCATTAAACATATGGACAATGCAATGTCTTATACAAATAATACTAAATTAGGAAAAACTGTTATCTGTTATAACGAGAAACATGCATCAAATTATTTATATAATACTGATATTAATAACATTATCGAGAATGAATGGTTAGTTGACGAAGTGACTTATAAATATGTTATTGTTGCTCCTGCTCATATCCTTTATAGAATGGATTTTAATGAAGTAATTGAACAACATATTAAAATGAATTCTGTTATTACTTGTGTTTATAAAAAGATAAATAATGGTAAGAGTGAATGGATTGATCAAGATATTTTTGATATTAATACTAATGGTAATTTAATTGGCATTAGAAAGAATTTTGGTGTTAGTGATGACGTTAATGTTTCTTTAGAAACATATGTTATTAATTTAGATAAATTAAAGGAAATTTTAGGATTCTCAAATGAGACATCTAAATTCTTTAATTTAAAAGATGCAATTAATTATCTTTCACCAATGTTAAAAATTGATACTTACGAATATAAAGGATATGCTGAAATTGTCAAATCTATTAAAGATTATCTTGAAAAGAGTTTATCATTATTAGATTTTGAAAATTTGAATAAAATTGTTTCTAATGATTGGCCAATTTATACTAAAACACATGATACTCCACCTGCAAAGTATTTAAAGAATGCGTGGGTTAGAAATTCATTTGTTTCAAATGGGGCGATTATTAATGGTAAAGTTGAAAATAGTGTAATTTGTCGTGATGTTAAGATTAAAGAAAATGCTGTGATTAGAAATTCAATTATTCTAAGTGGAGCAGAAGTATCTAAAGATGCAGTATTAGAATATGTCATCGTCGATAAAGGCGCTAAAATTGTTAATGTAAAAGAATTAAAAGGCACTAAAGATAATCCTCTTTATGTCGGACAAGGAGATGTGATCTAATGAGAGTTAATATGATAACTTCCGAAGCTAAACCTTTCCTTAAAGTTGGCGGATTAGGGGATGTTACATATTCACTTTCTAGAAAGATGGTAGTATATAAGATTCCTACATCTATTACAATGCCTTATTATCGTAATATTAGGGAAAATAAGCTTGGATTAAATATTGAAAAAGTTTCGACTTTTGAAGTCAGAATGGCTTGGAGAAAACTCCAATGTGATATTTATAAAACTATTTATCAAGGAATTACTTATTATTTTATTAATAATGATTTCTATTTTGATAGAGAAAAACCATATGGTTATTTAGATGATCAAGAGAGATTTGCGTTCTTCCAATTAGCTTCAGTTCAAATGATTTATGAAATGGAATTAGCTTTTGAAATTCTCCATATTCATGACTGGCAAACTGGTATGATACCTTTAATTTATGATCAATTTTATAAGGGTAAATTAAAAAAAGAACCTAAATTTATTTATACAATTCATAATCCAGCCTTCTTAGGTCTTGTAGATAGAAAAGATTTATATGATTATTTTACAATTAATGAATCATATTTTGATAATGGATTAACTAGATTAGATAATAAAGTATCTTATTTAAAAACAGGTATCATGACTAGTGATCGAATTACTACTGTTTCTCCAACACATGCTAAAGAATTATTAAATGGTTTTGCAGGTCGCAATTTACAATCTTGCTTAGAATATCGTAAAGGGATTGTTAGAGGTATTATTAATGGTCTTGATGTTAAAGAATGGAATCCAGATACTGATCCTTTTATACATGTGAACTATAATAAGGAAAATGTTTTATCTAGAAAGATTGAAAACAAGATTCAATTTGCTAAAGAAATGGGATTTAAAGATCCTAGCCTACCATTATTTTCAATAGTTGCTAGATTGACTGAACAAAAAGGTTTAGATTTAATCTTAGATTCCTTAAAAGAGATGATGGATCATAAATGTAACGTCTTTATTTTGGGAACAGGTGAAAAAGATATTGAAAATAAGATTGCTTATTATCAAAGCGTTTATCCTGATAATTTTGTTGCTAAATTTATGTATTCAGAAGAATTATCTCATAAAGTTTATGCAAGTAGTGACTTCTTCTTAATGCCTTCTAGATTTGAACCTTGTGGTATCACTCAAATGATTTCTCATCGTTATGGTACTTTACCTCTTGCTAGAGCAACAGGAGGACTAGTTGATACAATTATTCCATATAATGGTAGCAATCATGAAGTCGCAGATGGATTATTATTTACTGAATATAATAAAAATTCTTATTTAGTAGCTTTCAAAATGGCTTTAGAATTATATAAACATAAACGACCATTCTCTAAAGTTGTTCATAATGCAATGGATGTAGATCATTCGTGGAAAAAATCTTATTTAGAATTTAGAAACCTATATTTAGAAGCAATGGGTAGAGATTAATTCTTATTATAAACATAAAACACCAATATGGGATTTCCATTTGGTGTTTTTTAAATTTCATTATTAAGTTTTATTACCTATACGTATATATGATATAATTTATCTAAGTTGAGAAGAAAGTTATGTAAAATGGATTATCTATAGTTAATATTAAGTATAAAATTAACAAATTTATTTCTAGTAGATTATTTTTAATATTTATAGGAATTATTCTATTAAAAAGTAAGAAGATATTATCTACTTCTGTTTAATTAGTCATATATTATAGTAGGTGATAAAATGCGATTTTATATTCCTTCATTTAATGATGAAGTATTATGTTTTAATGATGAATTTATTTTACCAAATAAAAAGGTAATAGAACTTGTTGAATTGTTATTTTCTTTAGATAAAAGGTATAAAATTGAAAAAATAATATCTTTTAATAAGGAAGATTATCAAGAAGAATTAAAGCAAATTTTCAATAATAAAAATATGGAATTACATAATCATTATATTGATAGTGAAGAAGGATATTTTCATATAACTTTTGAAAAAGAATTGATTAAAGATGATAATTTGTTGACTTATGATAAATATTGTCCATATGCTATTTCTTTAATAGTTAAAGGAAATATTGATTATCAAAAATACATTAGCTTATTTAATAAAAAAATTTCTTCTAGAGATGAATAATCATCTCTTTTTATTTAAAATATTATTTTTTAATATTTTATATATTGTGTTATAATATATTCACGAGGTAAACATTATGGAAATAGAAATGTCTTTTCAAAACGATACAGAATTAAATGAATTTGAAGAAAATTACTTTGAAGAAGTAGCAAAAGTAATTTTTAATCATCTAAAAGAAGATGGATATTTTATCTTTGAGGTTAATTTAGTGTCTTTAGAGACAATTCATTCGATAAATAAAGAATATCGTAATATAGATCGTCCTACAGATGTTATCTCTTTTGCTTTTGAAGATGATTACGAAGGTGAAAGTAAAATTATAGTAAATAAAGATTTACCTAGAGACTTAGGAGAAATCTTTATCTGTAGTGAAGTTTGTATTAATCAAGCGAAAGAGTATAATCATTCTTTAAAAAGAGAAATGACTTTCTTATTTACTCATGGTTTATTACATTTGCTTGGTTATGATCATATGGTAGACGAAGATGAAAAAGTAATGTTTAAATTACAAGATGAAATTATGACGATATTAGGATTATAGGAGGAATAATATGAATAAGGAATTATTAATACAAAAATCAATTGAGGCTCTAGAATTATCATATTCACCATATTCTCATTTTAGAGTAGGTGCTGCTATATTATTAAAGGATGGAAATATTATTCAAGGTGCAAATATTGAAAATGCTTCTTATGGCTTAACAATGTGTGCAGAAAGAAATACGGTATTTAGAACTATTTTAAGTGGATATAAAACTGAAGATATGGTTGCACTTGCTTTATGTGCAGATGCTGATGAAGTTCCATATCCTTGTGGAGCATGCCGCCAAGTTTTAAGTGAATTATTTCCTCTTGATGCGCCTATTTATGTTCATAATACTAGAGGTAAGATTTTAGAAACAACAGTTAAAGAATTATTACCTTATATTTTTAATAAGGAGAATATGGATTAATTATGAAGTCAGGATTTGTTACAATTTTAGGGAAAACTAATGCAGGTAAATCTACTTTAATTAATCAAATTGTTAAATCTAAAGTATCTATTGTCACTCATAAACAACAAACTACTAGAAATGCCATTCAAGGTATTTATAATGATGAAGATTCACAAATTGTATTTATTGATACGCCTGGCATCTTAAATCCTCATCAAAAATTAGATAAATTTATGAATAAGCAGGCATATGGCTCTTTAGATGGAATTGACGCGGTTATTTTACTAGTAGATGGAGGTAATCCATTTAATGAAGAAAAAGATTTACCTTTATTAAAGACATTAACTAATTTAGAATGCCCATTTTTTGTAGTATTCAATAAGATTGATTTAACAAATGTCTTCTTAATTAATAATTTAAAAAAGAAATATCAAGAAGTATTTCCTAATGCTGAAATTATTGAAATTTCTGCGATTAAAAATGTGAATATTGATTTATTAATTAGAAAAATTAAAGATGTTCTTCCTGATGGCTATCAATTTTATCCTGAAGATGTCAAATCTGATCATCCAATTTCTTTTTTAATTAGTGAAATCATTAGAGAAAAGATGCTACTTTGTTTGGATCAAGAAGTACCACATTGTACTGCGGTTAAAATTGAAAAAATGGAAAAGATTAATGATACATTACAAATTGATGCGACAATAGTATGTGAAAAACCATCTCAAAAGGGTATCATTATTGGTTCTCAAGGTAAGATGTTAAAAAAAATTGGTACTAAAGCTAGATTGGATATTGAAAAAATATTAAGTAGAAAAGTTAATTTAAAAACATTTGTAAGGGTTGAAGAAAAATGGAGAGATTCAACATCTTATTTAAAAGAATTTGGTTATTTTGAAGAATAATTATGGTAATTGAAATTGAAGGTATAGTAATTAGACAAGTTCAATATAAAGAAAAAGATGCAATGGTTTCTGTCTTAACAAAAGATGGAACTGTATCTTTTTTAGCACGTGGTATTTTAAATCCAACGTCGAAAAATGCTTCTTCTTGTTTATTATTTGCTTATTCTAATTTTACATTAAATTCTAAGCAAGATAAATTGACATTAACACAGGGTAAATTAATTAAATCTTACTATCATTTATATGAATCATTAGAAAATATGGCGTCTATACAATTAGTTAGTGAATTAATAATTAAATGTTTAGATGAAGAAAATGGTAGTATTTATCCTTATTTAAAAAACATGCTTGAATTATTATCTAATAAATTTGATTCTAGAACTTTAACATTAATTTGTATTGGACAAATTGTTAAAGAATCAGGTTATGCTTTAGAATATGATGAATGCGTAAAGTGTTCTAGTAAAAAAAATATTGTAAGCTATTCATTTAATGAAGGAGGATTTATTTGTTTAAAATGTCTTTCTATAAATAATGAAGTTAAATCTCAAGAATCTCTAAAAACATATCGTTATATCTTTAAAGTAGATTCAACTTTAATGGATCATTATGAGATAAATAAAAAAATAAGTAGAGAATTAATTGAAAGATTATGTGATTATTTAAAAGACTGTTTTTCTTTAAAAGAAATTAAAGCATTAGAAATATATCTAAGAAGTTTAGATTAGTTCTCAAAATAAGAGAACTTATAAAAAATGATAAAAAAAGTTAATATTTTCACATAAGTACACTCATAGTAGGTTGACACCTCTTTTTAAAAACAATATAATGAAAAGGATTTTGTTTAAAGAGAGGTGTTTTTTTATGGCAGAATATAAATTTGATGAAATTGTAAGTCATCTTCAAGTGTCTGGCTATGTATTCCCAGGTTCACAAATCTATGGTGGCTTATCAAATACATGGGACTATGGTCCATTAGGTTCTTTATTTAAAAAGAATGTAAAAGATTTATGGTGGAAGAAATTTGTAACAGAACAACCTAATAACGTTGGTTTAGATCCAGCAATTTTAATGAATACAAAAGTTTGGGAAGCAACAGGTCATATTGCTAATTTCTCAGATCCATTAATCGATTGTAAATCTTGTAAAGCAAGACATAGAGCAGATGATTTAATTGAAAATCAAGCTTCTATTTCTGTTGCAGGTTGGTCAAATGAACAAATGGTTGAGTATATTAAAGAAAATCATATCACTTGTCCAAAATGTGGTAATTCTAATTTTACAGATATTAGAAAATTCCAAATGATGTTTAAAACTCATATTGGTGTTACTGAAGATAGTAAATCAGAAGTTTATTTAAGACCTGAAACTGCTCAAGGTTTAATCGTTAACTTTGCTAATGTTGTTAGATCGACTAGAAAAAAATTGCCAATTGGTTTAGCAGATATTGGTAAATCATTTAGAAATGAAATTACTCCAGGTAACTTTACTTTTAGAACTAGAGAATTCGAACAAATGGAATTAGAATTCTTCTGTAAACCTGGTACTGATTTAGAATGGTTTGAATATTGGAAGAATTATTGTATGGAATTCTTATATAATCTTAATATTAAAAAAGAACATTTAAGATTTAGAGACCATGATAAAGCAGCTTTAGCTTTCTATAGTGTTGCTACTACAGATATTGAATACTTATTCCCATTTGGATGGGGTGAATTATGGGGTATTGCAGATAGAACTGACTATGATTTAAAGAAACATATGGAAAAATCTGGTGAAGATATGCGTTATTTTGACCCTATTACAAATGAAAAATACATTCCATATAACGTAGAACCTGCGCTAGGTGCAGATAGATTAGCATTAGTCTTATTATGTGAAGCATATGATGTTGAACAATTAGAAAATGATACAAGAGTTGTAATGCATCTTCATCCTAGTGTTGCTCCATATAAAGCAGCAGTTCTACCTTTATCTAAGAAATTAGGTGAAAAAGCTGAAGAAGTATTACATAAAATTACAAAATATGTATCTGCTACTTATGATGATACTGGTTCTATTGGCAAACGTTATAGAAGACAAGATGCAATTGGTACTCCATATTGTATTACAGTAGATTTTGATACATTAGAAAACGAAACTGTAACAATTAGAGATAGAGATTCTATGGAACAAATTAGACTTCCAATAGATGAATTAGCAAAATATTTAGAGGAAAAATGTAGATTATAGAGGTAAAAATGATATCACCACAAGTTATTGAAGAAATTAGAAAACAAGCGGATATAGTAGAAATCATATCGTCGTATATTGATGTAAAGAAAAAAGGAAATCAATTTGTAGCAGTATGTCCTTTTCATGCTGACACAAATCCTTCTTTAAGTATTTCTAGACAATTACAGATTTATAAATGTTTCTCATGTCAAGCGGGTGGTAATGTATTTACATTTGTTCAAGAATATGAAAGAATTCCATTTATTGATGCGGTTAGAAAAGTCGCAGAAATGATAGGTTATTCTTCAAGTGAATTAGATAAAAAAGAACGTTCAGTTCCTAGTGAAGTAACAAACGCATTAAACGTTGTTAAGCAAGCTAATGAACTTTATCAATACTTATTAAAGTCAAATGATGGTAAACAAGCCTTAGATTATCTTTTAGAAAGAGGTATATCTCAAGAGATGATAGATTACTTTGAACTAGGTTATTCATCTAGTAATCCAGAATTATCTATTAAATTATTAAGGGGTAAGGGTATTGAAATTGAACAATTAGAAAAAGTTGGAATTTTAAAAAGAAGCCAGGGATTATTTACTGATATCTTTACAGGAAGAGTAACTTTTCCAATTTATAATGAACATTCTGAATGTATAGGTTTTTCTAGTAGAAGAATAATAAATAATGATGAAGCAAAATACGTCAATTCACCAAACAATATTTTATTTAATAAATCAAATGTATTATACAACTATCAAAATGCTAAAAAAGAAGCAAAAAGAGAAGGTTATTTATACATTGTTGAAGGATTTATGGATGTATTTGCTCTTTATCAAGCTGGTGTCAAATCTTGTGTTGCTATTATGGGAACTGCTCTAACACCAAGTCATGCCAAAATGATTAAAAAGTTAAATGTACCAGTTAGATTATGTCTTGATGGAGATGAACCTGGTCAACATGCAATGGTTAGAGTAGGAGAAATTCTTGATGTTGAAGGTATTGAATATCAAGTCGTAGATTATGGGAAATCCACTCAAGATCCTGATGAAATTTTACAAAAGTATGGCAAGGATATTTTAAAAAAATTATTAAATAGAGTGTTAGATAAATATGATTTTATTTACTTGTATTACAAGAAAAAATTCGACTTATCTTCCTCTATTGGAAGACGTCAATTCGCGGAGACTTTAATTCCTCAAGTTAGTAAAATTAAGGATGAAATTTCAAGAGATATTTTAATAAATAGATTATCTCTAGATACTGGTATAACCAAAGATATATTAAATAAAGAATGTGCTAAATTAGTCCAAAAACCAGAGCAAAAAGCTACTTTTAATACGATTCAATATACTCCTATTAAAAAGAGTAAGAAATCAAAATTAGACAATATTCAAAGAGCAACATTAATGATGATGTTATCAAGTAATGAAGCGATAAAAGACTATCAAGCAAATTCAAATATTAACTTTGTCGATCCATTATATTTAGAGATTGCTAATTATATGATTGATATATTAGAAACACAACATGAATTTGATATTGGTACTCTAATTAGTGTTCTACAACAAAGTAATAATCAAAGAAGTCAAACTTTAATTTCTACAATTACTGAATTGCAATCTAATGAATATTCTCAACCATATTCGAAAGTTGCAATGGAAGATAATTTGATGGCTTTAAAAAGAGAATACGATAAAAATAAAAATGAGTTTAAATTTAAAAACGAAACTTATGGTAAAGATTATGGTGAACAAGCAAAAATTTTGCAAGATTATGTTGATTCACAGAAAGGAGATAAATAATGAAGAAAAAAAATTATGAAGAATTAATTGAAGAAGAATTAGAAGAGGAAGAAGAATTATTAGATGATACTCCAGTAGATATTTCTGATGATGATGCTAATGACAAACTTGAAACACTTGATCAAATTAAAAGAAGATTAGAAAAAGAAGGAAAAAAAGATGGATCATTATATCAAGCTGATATTTTTGATGCAACATCTCATCTTGACTTAACTGATGAGGACATTGATGGATTATTAAATTATTTTAAATCAAAGAAGATTGAAATTATTTCTGATGAAGTTGATGATAATTTAGATGATTTAGAATTTGATGAATCAAAATTAAATACTGTTGATTTAGATGATGATTTAATCGATGACGATGGTTTTGATCCTGATAGTGTAGAAGATGTACCAGACTTAGATTTCTATGATTATGATACTTTAGCAAACGAAGGAGTTAAAGTAAACGATCCAGTTAAAATGTATTTAAAAGAAATTGGTAGAGTGAGATTATTAACTTCTGATGAAGAGACAGAATTAGCAATCCGTATTAATCAAGGAGATATGGATGCTAAAAATGAATTAACTCAAGCTAACTTAAGATTAGTAGTTTCTATTGCTAAACACTATGTTGGTAGAGGTATGTTATTTTTAGATTTAATTCAAGAGGGTAACTTAGGTTTAATTAAAGCTGTAGAAAAATTTGATTACACTAAAGGATTTAAATTCTCTACATATGCTACATGGTGGATTAGACAAGCTATTACTAGAGCAATTGCTGATCAAGCTAGAACAATTCGTATTCCAGTTCATATGGTAGAAACAATTAATAAAATTACTCGTTATCAAAGACAATTAATTCAAGAATTAGGTAGGGAACCTACTGCTCAAGAAATTTCAGATAGAATGGATCCTGCTAGTAGATTATCTCCTGAAAGAATTCGTGAAATTCAAAAAATTGCTTTAGATCCTGTTTCATTAGAAACTCCTATTGGCGAAGAAGATGACTCACATTTAGGTGATTTTATCGAAGATAAAGATACTCAATCTCCAAGTGAATATACAACTAAATCATTATTAAAAGATGAATTATATGCTGTTATGAAAGATTTAACAGATAGAGAAGAAAGAGTACTTCGTCTAAGATATGGTTTAGATGATGGAAGACCTCGCACACTTGAAGAAGTTGGTAAGGAATTTGGTGTAACTAGAGAAAGAATTCGTCAAATTGAAGCTAAAGCAATTAGAAAATTAAGACATCCAACTAGAGCAAAACGCTTTGGTGATTATCGTGAAAGATAATTATGAGTAAATTATCAACTAGATTAGAAATGGTTGCTTCACTTGTCCCAAATGGTGTAAATTGTGGTGATATTGGAGCAGACCATGGATATCTTATAATAAATTTAATATCATCAAATAGAATAATTAAAGGTTATGCATGTGAAAACAAAATCGGTCCTTACTCAAGATTAAAAAATAATGTTTCTTCTGCTAACTTGCTTAATAAAATTTCAGTTGACTTATCTTCTGGAATTCGAACAATACCTAGTGATATTAATTGTGTCATTATTGCAGGAATGGGTGGAGATACTGTTTGTTCTATTATTAATGAGTCATTAGATAAACTTATTAATATTGATTATTTTATTGTTTCTTCTCATTCAAAAATGGATGAAGTAAGGTATTTATTAACTAAATTAGGCTATTATATTGAAAACGAAAAAACATGCTTTGATATGAATCAATTTTATGAATGTACTTTATTTAAAAAAGGAAGAAAAAATTACTCTGAAATTGAATTAAAATATGGTCCTATTTTACTTAAAAATAAGGATAAAAACTTATTTAATAAATTAAAAGAAAAAGTTATTTTTAATCAAAAATTGATGAAAAATGATAATATTCCTATTAAACGCTTAGATTCGATAAGTAAAGAGAACAATAAGATTAATGAAATACTTAAAATTTTAGAATAGGCAGAAATGCCTATTTTTTTATTTAAAAAAAGGGGTTGAAGGATTACTTGTTGAACGATAATCTTCTTGTCTGTTTTCTGAAGGATTAACTGGGTTATTGTTTGTATTTATGTTATTTCTTTTAAATATAAAACTAGAAAAAGATTTTGTAAAATTACTCATTTGCTTGATAATGGGTGTAACTTGTTTGTAAATTGGTACTATTTGATTTATAGTGTTTATTCCTCTTTGTGTTGTATCTAATATTTTTGAAAGATTAATAATTGGTTGCTTTCTAATTGGCGAGTTGAAACGTGGATAAATTATACTTCTTGGAAATTCTTGATTTCTAAAATAATATGTGTTTCTTAGATTTGGATTTGGGTTAAAATACATAAAATCACCTCAAATTAGTGTATGATAATAAAAAAAATAAGTTAAAAAGATTAAATAATCTTTTATAAGTTATTTTCTTATTTTATAATAGTATGGTAGTGAGGACGTAAATATGAGACTAGAAGATTTTATTGAAGTCATCCCAGACTTTCCAAAAAAGGGAGTACAATTCAAAGATGTAACTTCTTTAATGCAAAATGGCGAAGCATACAAAGAATGCATCAGACAAATGACTGAATTAGTAAAAGAAATGAAGGCAGATGTCATTGTTGGACCAGAATCACGTGGTTTCATGTTTGGATGTCCAGTTGCTGTTTCTTTAGGAGTTGGTTTTGTGCCAGTTAGAAAACCTGGAAAACTACCAAGAGAAACTATTTCTCAAACTTATGAATTAGAATATGGTGTTGATACTCTAGAAATGCATAAAGATTCCATTAAAAAAGGACAAAGAGTAGTAATTGTTGATGATATTGTTGCAGTTGGTGGAACTATGGATGCAATTATTAAAATGGTTGAAAGAGTTGGTGGAGAATTAGTTGGTATGGTTGCTTTAATGGGATTAACTTCATTACCAGGAGTAGAAAAATTAACACCTAAAGGTTTAAAATGTTTAATTTATGATGATGTAAAGGATGAATAATTATGGCTTACATTGAGCATACAATAGAAGATGTAGAGAATTTATACACTCAATATATTCACAATAAAGATGACTTAAAGTTAATTCGTCATTCTTTTGAGTATGCTTTGGAAAAGCACGAAGGTCAATTTAGAAAATCTGGCCAACCTTACATTATTCATGCAATAGAAGTAGCGTATCTAGTATGTCAACTACAAGGTGGTCCTACTACTATTGCTGCTGCTTTCTTACATGATACAATTGAAGATTGCGGTGTTACTCAACAAGATTTAATAAAAGAGTTTAATGAAGATGTTGCTGAAATTGTTTTCTCTTTAACAAAAATTAAAGCTTTATCACATCAAAGAAGACATGATAAAGATTTTGTTGCAGAAGGACATAGAAAAATTTTCTTAGGAATGGCTAAAGATATACGTGTAATTATTATCAAATTATGTGATAGATTACATAATATGCGAACATTAGATTTCCAAACTCCTGAAAAGAAAATTAGGATATCTAGAGAAACCTTAGAAGTATATGCCCCAATTGCTGATCGTTTAGGTTTAAATGAAATAAAAGGTGAATTACAAGATTTATGTTTAAAATATCTAGAACCTAATGATTATTTAGAAATTCAAGAATTTTTAAATACCAAAGTTCGATATAGAGAAGAATCTATTCAAAAATTAGAAAAGAAAATTGCTGATATGCTTCTTCCTACTAAAATTCCATTTGAAATTAAAGCAAGAGTGAAAAGACCTTATTCAATTTGGAAAAAGTTAAAAGAAAAACAATTAACATTTGAGACAATTTATGACATTGTAGCATTAAGAATAATTACTCAAACAGAATTAAATTGTTACGAAATATTAGGATTAATTCATAGTGAATATTCTCCTTTACCAGGTAGATTTAAAGATTATGTTGCTGTTCCAAAACCTAATATGTATCAATCTTTACATACTACAATTATTGATAGGGACTCATCAATTATTGAAATTCAAATTAGAACTAAAGAAATGGATATAATTGCAGAAAATGGTGTTGCTGCTCACTGGAGATATAAAGAAAATAGCAAATACGATCCTAAAAAAGAACAATTAGAAATCATGGAAAAATTACATTGGTTCTCTGATTTTGTAGCTATGTCAAATGAAAATGAGGATTCTAGAGAATATATGGATAGTCTTCAAAAAGATATTTTTGAAGCAAATATTTATTGTTTTACACCTCATGGTAAAGTAATTGATTTACCAAATGGTGCAACTCCTCTAGATTTCGCTTTTAAAGTTCATACTAAAGTAGGAGAAAGAGCAATAGGGGCAATGGTTAATAATCAACTAGTTCCTCTTGGCCATAAATTAAAAACTGGTGATGTTGTTGAAATTAAGACTTCTCAAAATGCTAATATTAACCGTGGATGGTTAAATATTGTAACTACTAACTCCGCTAAAAATATTATAAAAAAATACTTAGCTAAACAAAATGCTGATTTTATTAGAGAAAATAATATTCAAAAAGGTAGAGATTCTTTAATTGAAGTATTTAAGGATAATGGGATCACTGAACAAAAAATGGATCAATTAATTAATCAAGAAGTCTTAAAAATCTTTAATTTAGAAACTAGTGATGATTTATTTTTACAAATTGCAAGTAGAACAATTTTACCTTCAGTAATCTTAGATAAATTAGGATTAAGACAAGAATCAACTATTGATTCATTTATTAAGAAAAATACTTCTTCTAAAAAGTCGAATTTTTCTAATCAATCGGTATTAGTTAAAGGAACACCAAATATTCTATGTACTTTATCTCCTTGTTGTTCTCCGATTCCAGGAGATAATATCGTCGGATATGTTTCGCAAGGAAAAGGTATCAAGGTTCATAGAAAAGATTGTCCAAATGTTTCTAGAGAAAAAGACAAGAATCGTTTAATTGATGTAGAATGGAATCCTGCTTGTAAAGAAACGATGGTTCCAGTTCAAGTTGTAGTAAGAGCATCTGATAGAGATTCATTATTAGTAGATATATTAAACTTGTTGTCTCAACTAAAAATTCCATGTAATAAGATTATGGCAAAATCTCATAGAACCACTTTTACTTCTACTATTACTATGACTATACAAATAAAAAATATAGCAGAATATAGAGACGTAAGAGACTCATTAATTAATATTGGTGGGGTATATCAAGTAGAAAGGGTGACTCATTAATGAAAAAGAAGGTTAATGCATTTTCTAAAAAAGAAGTTAAAATTAGACCTAATGAGAAATTCTTTAAAGAATATAAAGTTCCATCAAAATGTTTATTATTCGATTTTCTATTACAAACTTTAACTTCAAAATCGAGAAATAACATAAAGCAACTATTAAAAAATCATCAAATATTAGTTAATGGTGCGCCTATTAGTCAATTTGATTTTGAATTAATAGCAAAAGATATTGTTTCCATTTCTCCTTATCCTGTAAAGAAAAATGGTAAAAGAATATCAAAATTACCAATTCTTTATGAAGATGATGAATTATTAGTAATTAATAAACCTAGTGGATTATTATCGATTGCAGATGACAAAGATAAAGAACATACTGCATATCGTTATATGATGGATTATGTTAGAGAAGAGAATCCTAAAAACAGAATCTTTGTTGTTCATAGAATTGATAAAGAAACTTCTGGGGTAATGATTTTTACTAAATCAAGTGAACTTAAGGATGCTCTTCAAGATAAATGGAATCAACTTGTAAAATTAAGAGAATATATTGCGATTTGTGAAGGTCATTTTGAAAATAAAGAAGGAACTAGAATATCAAATTTATTACAGGCTAAAACTAATTTAATGTATTCAACAAAGAATCCTAAAGAAGGATTAAAGGCTATCACTCATTATTGGGTAATGGAAGAAATTTTAGACTACTCATTATTAAGAGTTCATATTGATACGGGAAGAAAAAATCAAATTCGTGTACATATGAAAGATCTAGGTCATAATGTTGTAGGTGATGATAAGTATGGGTCAACTTTAGATCCAATAAAAAGACTTGGCTTGCATGCTAGAATCTTAGAATTTGATCATCCAAATAAAGATAAGCATTTTAAGTTTATTGCTGATGTTCCTAAAGAATTTTTAACACTTTTTAACTTAAAAAGAATAAAATAGTAAAATTTTAGTAATTATATAGTAATTATTTTTACTGAAATTAGAAGGAGGTATTATGAAAAATAAATTATTTATTATTTCTACATTATTGTTAACTCTTGGTTTAACTGGATGTAATAATCAAGGTAGTTCATCAAGTAGTGAAATTATTTCAAGTAATAGTAGTGTAGATAATAGAACAGCAAAACAAAAGGTTCTTGATGTTTGTGATATAATCATTGAAAATTCAAAAGATGTTAAATTATTATCTTCTTCTCAAGTTATGAGTGGTAAAATTACTTTAACTAGTATGAATTCAACTACTTATATTTATGAGTCTACTATTTTTGAATTAGACGAATTAAAATTAAGTAGTCAAAGTGACGTCACAGAAAATAACACCAAATCTAAATATGAAATTAATGGTAAATATCTTATTAATCATACTGAAGAGTATTTAGGTAGTGAAGAAATTGAACAAGAATTAAATAATTATTCAAAACAAAGTAATCTTGATGAAAAAGTAATGATTATTGGAGAAGATATTTATTGTGATTTTTCTGATGCACTTATCGAATACTTTACTCAAGAAAATATAGATGCTTCCCAAGATTTAAAATTCAAACAAATAGGATTAGGTAGTATTATTGAAAATTCTATTAAAGAAAATTATCCTGATTTAGATTTATCTAATACTGAAATTCCTGAAATTAATCCTAATGAATTACTTGAAGAATTTATTGGTGATGATTCATTATTTAATGAATATTTAAGATACGAAGATAAAGATGGTCTAAAATTAAAATTGGTTTTAAATCCTGCTGATTTTAATCAACTTATTTCTGATATTCTATTAGAAGCAGATCCTGAATCAACTATTCCAATTGGAACAATATTCCAAATGGATACTGGTAATATAACATTAACATTCAATTTTACTAGTGACGATATTGAAAGTATGGATGTTTCGATTAATGGAACATTTAATGTATTGATTGATCAATATACTTTAAATATGAAATTAGATGGAAAAGTTGTAAATGAAGATATTGACTTGTTTAAAACTTTAGATGATTATCAAAATTTTGTTAACCTAATTGATGCAGGAATTGATATTGAACAATTAATAAATGATTCTTTAGGCAATTTAGATTTTGATTTTGAAGACAAAATACCAGAAATTTAATAGAAAATGGGAGATTTATCTCCCTTTTTTCTTGAAATAAATAAATTAATATTACATAATAATATTAATCGAGGAAATAGAGGGTTATTATCTTAGATTTTAGAGAGAACATGGTTGGTGAAAATGTTTAAATGGGATATTAACTTGACACTATGGAGATTGATAGGTGAACTAGAGTAGTCTATCCGGTTGTTACGTTATAACTTAAGAGTGCACTTAAAGGTGAACTAAGGTGGTACCGTGCGAAAGCACCCTTAGATGGTACTTTTTTTATTGAAAGGAGAAAATTATGGCAAATTATCAACCACAACGTGGAACTTATGATGCATTTTATGGTGATGCATTAAACATTGAAAAAATTACAAAGGTATTAAAAGACATAGCTTCTAGTTATGCATATTATCCAATCCATACTCCAATCTATGAATCAACAGAATTATTTACTAGATCTGCTGGTGAATCAAGTGACATTGTTACTAAAGAAATGTTTGATTTTTTAGATAAAGGTGGTCGTCATATTTCTTTAAGACCTGAAGTCACTGCAGGAGTTATGAGAGCAATTGTTACTAATAAATTATATGCAACTAAGGATTTACCTTTAAAATTACAATACTTTGGACCTGCATTTAGATATGATAGACCTCAAGCTGGTAGATATCGTCAATTTAATCAATTTGGTGTTGAACAAGTTGGTGTAACTAATGCTTATGAAGACGCTGAAACTATTATCATGGGATATGATTGTTTAAAGAAATTAGGATTCCCACACATTATTTTAAAAATAAATAGTATTGGAGATTTAGAATCAAGAGCGAATTATAAAGAAGCTTTAAAAGAATATTTTAAAGATAAAATTGATAATATGTGTGCAGATTGTAAACATAGATTCGAAACTAATCCATTAAGAATTTTAGATTGTAAAGTTCCTTCAGATCAAGAATTAGTAAAAGATGCACCTAAAATGGGTAATTATTTAAATGAAGCATCACAAACTAGATTTGATGAAGTATTATCAATTTTAGATAAAGCAGGTGTTGAATATGAAGTTGATCCTACTTTAGTAAGAGGATTAGACTATTATTCTCACGTAGTATTTGAATTCCACTTTATTTCAAATGAAGGAACAAATTTAGGTGCTTTAGGTGGAGGAGGACACTATGATAACTTATTAAAAGAAGTTGGTGGTCCAAAATTAAGTAGTGTCGGATTTGCTTTTGGTATTGAAAGATTAAATTCTTTATTAAAAGAAATTTCTCCAGATACTTATGAAGTTGAAAAATTAGATGCTTATCTAGTAACTTTAGGTGAAGTTAAAGAAAAAGCATTTGAAATTGCTACTCAATTAAGAAGAAACAATATAGATGTAGATATGGGTTTTGCTTCAAAATCAATGAAAGCACAAATTAAAATTGCTTTAAGAAAAAATGCAAAATATATTGTGATTATTGGTGAAGATGAAGTTAAAAATGATTTATATCAATTAAAGAATCTTGAGACACAAGAACAAGTTTCTTTAAATGTTGAACAAATTATAAATAAATTAAAATAGGAGGTTGAAATATGTTACGTAATCGTAATAATGGTGAATTAAGACTATCTAATGTAAATGAAAAAGTTACTTTAGTTGGTTGGGTTAGTAAAAAAAGAAATTTAGGAAGTTTAGTATTCATCGATTTAAGAGATAGATGGGGTATTACTCAAATTATCTTAGAAGAATCTTCATTTCCTATTGTTAAAGATATTAAGAGTGAATATATCATTCAAGTAACAGGTACTGTTCAAGCTAAAGAAGTACCCAATAAGAAATTAAAAACGGGTGAAATTGAAGTTTTAGCAGAAGATATTAAAATTATTAATACTGCAGCTTTACCACCATTTTTAATTCAAGATGATACTGATGCGTTAGAAGATACACGTCTAAAATATCGTTATTTAGACTTAAGAAGACCTATCATGCAAGAATATATGATGAATAGAGCAAAGATTACTAAAGCTTGTCATAACTTCTTAGATAGAAATGAATTTGTTGAAGTTGAAACTCCAATTTTATGTCTTTCTACTCCAGAAGGTGCTAGAGACTATTTAGTTCCTTCTAGAACTAGACCTGGTTCTTTTTATGCTTTACCTCAATCACCACAATTATTTAAACAATTATTAATGGTTGGTGGTATGGAAAGATATTATCAAGTTGCTAGATGTTTTAGAGATGAAGATTTAAGAGCAGACCGTCAACCAGATTTTACTCAAATTGACGTAGAAGCTTCATTTATGGATATGGATGATATCTTAACTTTAGGTGAAGGATTAGTTAAAGAAATCTTTAAAGAGGCTAAAGGCATGGATATTCCAACTCCATTTAGAAGATTAACATATGATTATTGTATTGATACTTATGGTAGTGATAAACCTGATACTAGATTTGGTTTAGAATTACATAATATTACTCATATTTTATCTAAATCTAGTGCTGAATTTTATCAAAACGCAAAAACAATTAGATGTATTGTTGTTCCAGGAGTTGCATCTTCAACTTCTAGAAAAGTTCAAGATAATCTAGATTTAACTGCTAAAAAGTTTGGTATTGGTAAATTTGGATTCTTTAAATATTTAAACGGCAAATTAGAATCTTCATTATTAAAATTTGTTAATGAAGAATTACAAGAACAATTAATTAAAGAATTAGGATTAAAAGAAAATGATTTAGTAATCGTTGGTCAAGGTAATAGAATGAGAGTAACAGCTTGTTTAGGTGCTTTAAGATGTGAATATGGTAGATCATTAAATTTATATGATCCTAAATCTTATGATTTCTTATGGGTAGTTGAATTCCCATTATTTGATCATGATGAAGAAACAAATACTGTTTCTCCTTCTCATCATCCATTCACTAAACCTCTTGATAGAGACGTTCATTTATTAAAAGATCATCCAGAAAAAGTATATGCTGCAGCATATGATATTGTAATTAATGGTTATGAAGCTGGTGGTGGTTCATTAAGAATTTATGATCAAGAAGAACAAAAACAAATTTTTGAAATTTTAGGATTTAGCGAAGAAGAAATCCAAGCTAAATTTGGTTTCTTTGTCAATGCATTAAAATATGGTGTACCTCCTCATGGTGGATTTGCTTTAGGACTTGATAGAATGGCAATGTTAATTAATCATACTGATAATATTAAAGATGTTATTGCATTCCCAAAAAATCTATCTGCAGTTTGTCCAATGTCACTTGCACCAATGCCAGTTGATAAACAACAATTAGATGATTTATTTATTGAATTAAAAAAAGGTGAATAGTTTAATATAAATTAAATTATAGAAAGGAGTTTATTATGAATTTTTCTTCCTACAATTTAAATAAAGATTTAGTAAATGTTTTAAAAGAATTAGGATATGTAACTGCTACTCCAATTCAAGAAGCAGTTCTTCCTAAAGCTTTAAAAGGGAAAAGTTTAATTTGTAAAAGTGAAACAGGTAGTGGAAAGACTCATGCTTTCTTAATACCTTCAATTAATAATTTGGATTTAAATTTAGATAAAATCCAAGTTTTAATCGTCTCTCCAACTGTTGAACTTGCTTCTCAAACATATGATTTTAGTAAAAAAATCTGTGAAAAATTAAATATTGGGGTTAGATTATTAACTTCTGGAATTACTAAACAAGAAAATTTATCTTCATTAGCATATGATAATATTCAACCTAAGATAGTTATTGGAACTCCAGGTAGAGTAGAAGATGTATTATTAAAAAATAACGTCGATATTACTGGAATTAAAACACTCATTTTAGATGAATGTGATATGTTACTAGATGAAGCTTATAAAGGTGTAATTTTAAATTTATTAGATGTTATTAGACCTAAACAAAGATTAATTTTTACTGCGACTATGAAAAATCACCTTATTTCAGATACTTATAAATTTGTAGGAGCAGAAGAAATTATCGATATTAATAAAAAAGATAAGGTAAATCATAATGTTTCACATCATTTTGTTAATTTAAAACATAAAGATGTTGTTGAATCATTAGTTAACTTCTTAAATATCACTAATCCTTATTATACATTGGTATTTGCATCTCAAAAAACTCAAGTAGAAAAAATTTATAATGCCTTAAACTATAAAGGAATTAAATGTGCATTAATTAATGGAGATATGGAATCTAGAGAAAGAAAAATCACTATGAGAAGAATCCGTAATGGTGAATTTAATCTAGTAATTTGTTCAGATATTGCTTCTAGAGGGATTGATTTAGAGGATGTATCAACTGTCATTTCTATCGATTTACCTACTGATTTAGATTATTATTACCATAGAGCAGGTCGTACTGGTAGAAATAATAAAAAAGGTGATTCATATATATTCTTTAATGATGATAATATGTCATTAGTTAATAAATTAATCGAAAAGAACAAAAATATTTCCTTTGATTATTACGTTTTAAGAAGTGATAGTCTAAAGAAAGTTGAAACTGCTAGTGGAAAGAAGAAACAAGAAAAAAATGAAGTATTAGAGGCTAAAATTAGAAAAGAAATTTCTAAAGTTAGATCTAAAAAAGTTAAACCAGGTTACAAAAAGAAGGTTAAAGTGGCTGTTAAAAAGGCTAAAGCTCAACATAAACAAGAAATCATTAAAAAGAATTTAAGAGAAAAAAGAAAAGAGAATTCTCTTAAAGGTGGTTATGGTAATTAATTATGTTTAAAATTATTATACTTATTTTTGAAGTAATTGGTGCATTCTTTAATGCGTTATTATTTGGTGGAAAAGGTCATAGAGGTAGAAGACGTAGATAGATTATTATATTTAATTATGAAATTTTAGAGGGAAGTATGAATTATAAAGATTATTTTGTTATTGATAATATTGCTGCTAATTCTATATATTTAAGACAAATTTTAGATGAAATTGTTACTATTTATCAAAATTTAGGAGCAAAATTTGATTTTAACTGGAAATTAATTAGAACATGGGTTGGTTTAAATCCTCAATTTTTACCAAGTCACGATGAAAGATTATGTGATGAAATTCATTTATCTATTAATGATTGTAAATATTGGTGTGCAGTTGTTTTTCAATTATCTCATGAATTGCATCATCTTATTGCATATATTCATTCAAATAGAAGTAATTATGTAATAAGATGGGTAGAAGAATTGATTTGTGAAGCAATTTCTTATTATTTTTTAAAGTATTTTGGTGAAAATTATATAAATACTTGTCTATATAAATATGATAATAATTATGGACATTATTTTATCGAATATTTAAATTCTACAGCTTTTAGTTATGGTAATAATAAGTTAAAAAATTTAAAAAGTTATCAAGAATTAATGAAATTCGAAGAGACAGTTTATAGTAATAGAGAAAATCATCATATAGAAGTATATGAACTATTTACTTTAATCGACCAAAATTCTATAATTCCTTTATTAAATGTAAAGAATTATTATGATGTAAATAGTCACTTAATAATTACAAGTGCATTACTTAAAGATTATGGTCATATTCCTGCGATTAGATATATCTGTGATTTACAAAGTAACATCATTAGATAATTTTATAGAAGAAATCTTAGTTAACTTTTAATTAATTTAAAAGTATATTTTTGTGTTACACAATTAATGATTATTAATTAAGTTAATAAAATAATAGAATTCTCTAATTTTGAGAGATATTCTCATAAATTAAGAGATATTTTTTTTATTAAATGGTCTATAATGAAAATGGGAGGAATACATATGACAATTGGAAAGCGAATCTTAAATGAGAGATTAAAATTAAATTTATCTCAAAAAGATTTGGGTAAATTATTAAATGTTAGTGATAAAATAATTTCTAGATGGGAAAATGATATTTCATTACCAAGTATCGATATGCTTAATTCTATATCAAATGTATTTAATGTGACTATTGAAGATTTGCTAGAATCACATGGAAACAAAAAACGGTCAACGAATCTCTCAAAAGATAAAACAATTATTACTGGTAGAGATTTTATTGATATAGTTTTAATTTTTATAAGTTGGATATTTTTGGCTATATTATTATGGTGTGAAATTGTTTATGATGATGAGCTTGTTCCAGGAATAGTATCAATCTTTTCTTTAATTTCATCTTTAGCATTAAATTTAGTTTCTATTGCTAGACACATATTTAATTTAATAAGAAACCATTCTAACAATAAAATTAATAAAAGAATTAATCTAATTAAATATGTATTTTATTCTATTTCTTTATGTGGATATATATTTTTCATAATAACTTGCTTTTCATAATTACTACAAGCTGATTAAATCAAAATTTAATCTATATAAATTAAAGGTGGATTGATTAATTCATAGCAAAAAAGAGGCATATAGCCTCTTTTAGTTTGCAATTATTTTCTTAATGCTTTTGAGTTCACTTCATTAGTTACTAATTCAATAAATTCTTCTACACTTACTGTTGTTTGAGCTTGATTACCAATTACTCTATAAGTAACTGTATTATTTTCTACTTCTTTATCACCAATTACTAGAGTATATGGAATTTTATTTAACGAAGATAATCTTAATCTATAACCAATTTTTTCATTTTGATCATCAACTTCAACTCTAAATCCTTTTGATGCAAATAATTCTTTTAATTTATGTGCATGCTCATAATGAACTTCTGCTACTGGAAGAAGATTTATTTGAACTGGAGCCATCCAAGTAGGGAATTGACCTGCAAAATGTTCAATTAAGATACCAATAAATCTTTCAATAGAACCAAAGATAACTCTATGTAACATAACAGGTCTTACTTTTTCAGCGTTTGAATTGACATAAGTTAAATCAAATCTTTCTGGTAAGTTCATATCAAGTTGAATAGTACCACATTGCCATACTCTTCCTAAACTATCTTTAACATGGAAGTCTAATTTTGGACCATAGAAAGCTCCGTCCCCTGGATTAATCTTATAATCTTTTCCTGCTGCTTTACAAGCTGCTGCTAAAGCTGCTTCTGATTTATTCCAAATTTCAATATCACCAATATATTTTTCTTCTGGTCTAGTTGATAATTCAATATCATAAGGTAAACCTAAAGAAGAGTAAATTCTATCAATGAATGCGATTAATGAAACTACTTCAGATTCAATTTGTTCAGGTGTCATAAAGATATGAGCATCATCTTGAGTAAATGTTCTTACTCTAAATAAACCATTTAAAGCTCCACTTGCTTCATGTCTATGTACTTGACCTAATTCACCCATTCTTAATGGTAAGTCTTTGTAAGAGTGTAAACCTGATTTATAAACAAGCATAGAACCAGGGCAGTTCATTGGTTTAATTGCAAATTCACGTTCATCAACTAAAGAAGTATACATGTTTTCTTTATAGTTTTGCCAGTGACCTGAAGTTTCCCATAATTCTTTTGACATCATAATAGGTGTCTTAACAAATTGATAATTTTCTTTTGTATGTTCTTCATACCACCAGTTTTCTAAGATGTTTCTTAAAATCATACCTTTTGGTAAGAAGAAAGGCATACCAGGAGCATATTCACTCATCATAAATAAACCTAATTCTTTCCCTAATTTTTTGTGATCTCTTTTCTTAGCTTCTTCTAATAAATTTAGATGACTATTTAAATCTTCTTCAGTAGAGAAACACACACCATATACACGTTGTAACATCTTTTTAGATGCATCACCTTTCCAGTATGCACCAGAAGCTTTTAACAATTTAAAATATTTAATTTCTTTAACAGTTTCAACATGAGGTCCTCTACATAAATCTGTATAATCTCCTTGTCTATAGGCAGTAATAACTGCATCTTCAGGTAAATTTTCAATTAAATCTAATTTATATTCATCATCTTTAAACATTTCAAGAGCTTCAGATTTAGAAATTTCAATTCTATTAATTCTTTTACCATCTTTAGAAATTTTTTTCATTTCCTTTTCAATAGCAGGGAAGTCTTCTTCTTTAATAACAGCATTTCCTAAATCAATATCATAATAGAAACCTTCTTCAATAACTGGTCCTACCCAGAATTTAGCTTGAGGGTAAAGATGTTTGATAGCTTGTGCCATTAAGTGAGCACAACTGTGATTTAAGATGCTTAAACTTTCATTATCTTTAATATTAATCATAATTTTTCCTCCTAAATAATATAAAAAGCGTCCTAATTATCTAAGGACGCTTTATGCGCGGTACCACCTTAATTTATATCTAATAAGATATACACTTCATTATTATCTTAACGCGATAAACGTCTATTTCTAGAGAGCTCTAGAGTAGTTCCTATAGGGTTGTGTACTTCTTTCACCAAACGAGTACTCTCTAATAATTTCCTATAAGCATGTCTCTTTCAACGCTTAATAATATTCTAATCTCTTTAATAATGAGAAATCAATAATTTTTATAAAAATTAATCTTCAATTGCTAAAGCAACAGATACGCCACCCATTAATCCAGCATCTTGATCAAATTTTGCTAATTCAATTTTAATTGGTTTAATAGGGAATCTTTCGATTAAGTTATTTGCTTTTCTTTCAAGTTTTTCAATAAATAAATCACTAGATTTCATTACGCCCCCTGAAAGAACGATTAAATCAGTATTATATTCCATTTGAGTGTTTGCTAAGAATAAAGAAACCATTTCAAGCCATTCTTCAAAGATAGCATTAGCTAAAATATCACCTTTTCTAACTAAATCAAAGAATTGACCAGCATGATCGACAATTAAGTATTTATCAGCACATAATTTAACGATACCATTACCAGAACATACTTTTTCAAATTCTTCATATCCAGTACCATATTTAATAAACATATGACCAATTTCAAAAGGTAAATCAATCATTTTTTTGTCGAAGATTAAACATCCACCAATACCACTTGAAATAGTGATAAAATATGAATCTCTAACATCTTTAGCTGCTCCAAAACTTGCTTCTGCTAAAGCTGTACAGTTTGCATCATTTTTAATTTCAACTTTGAAAGGGTATCTAGATTCTAATTCTTTCTTTAAATCAAAATTTCTAATGCCTAAATTAGGTAAAATAGTAATGTAGTCATGTTCAATTAAACCACAAGCAGAAACACCAACTTTTTTAACGTTGTATTCTTCATAAGGTAAGCTTTCAATTAATCTGCAAATTTGTTTTAATAATGCATTTTTATCGTTTTTTGTAGTTTTTTCACGATTTACTTCGATAATTTTTAAGTCGCTAGAAACAATACCAACTCTTAGATTTGTAGCGCCCAAATCAACTGAAATTACATATTCCATATTATAGTTCCACCTCTTTAATTTCATTAACTGTAATAATCTTTATAAAATTTGTATTTTTTGAACCAGTAGGAGATCCACCTGTTAAGATTATTGGAGAACCAGATGGAATTCCTAATTGTCTTGCTTTCATTAAAGCAAAGACTTCCATTTCCTCAATTAATTGAGGAATATATGGGATATAAATAGGGTAAACACCCCATTTTAATGCATCACCTTTACATAATCTCATGTCATTCGATACTGAAATTATTGGACAACATGGTCTAGCTTTAGATAATCTAGAAATAGATTCATCAGTTTCTGTTAAACAAACGATTAATTTTGCTCCAATTAGAATTGCTGTAGTTGCAATTGCGTTTGAAATAGCATCATTATTATTTTTATTTGATGTTTCAAATGCTTCTTGAGCTAACTGAGAATAAGGTAAATAATTTTCAATTTTATTAGCAATTTTTGCTTGCATTGAACAAGATTCAATTGGATATTCTCCAGAAGCTGATTCTGCGGATAACATAACTGAATCAGTAGTCATTAAAACAGCGTTAGCAACGTCAGAAACTTCAGCTCTAGTAGGGTTAGGATTAGTTTTCATTGAATCTAGCATTTGAGTTGCAGTGATAACTGGTTTTCCAGCAACACGACATTTTTCAATTATGTTTCTTTGCGCAACTGGTACGTCTTCTGCAGGAATTTCTACGCCTAAGTCACCTCTAGCGACCATAATACCATCAGAAACTTCAATGATTGAATCAATATTTGTTAAAGCTTGAGGATTTTCAATTTTAGAAATAATACGCATATCTGGACGATCATTATCTAATAATATTTTTCTAATTGCTAAAACATCTTCTTTAGTTCTAACAAAGGAAGCAGCAATAAAAGTAACATCATGTTTTGTACCCCAAGTAATATCATTAAAGTCTTTTTCTGAAATATAAGCCATATGAATTTCAGTTTCAGGGCAGTTAACACCTCTTCTATCTTTAACTGTATGATGATTTAAAGTTTTACAGATAATTTCATTATTATCATAATCTTTTTTAGTAACAATCATATCTAAATTACCATCATCTAATTTAATATGATGACCAACTTCAACATCGTTAAATAATTCTGAGTATGTAACAGAGAATTTTTCATTAGTACCTAATACTTCTTTCATAGTGATTCTAACTTCTTGATTAGTATCAAAATGAGCACTTCCATTTTCAAATAAATGCGTTCTAATTTCTGGGCCTTTTGTATCAAGCATAATTGGAACAATCATGTTATTTTCTTTATACATTCTTTGTGCGATTTCAATCTTCTTTAAATGTTCTTCATAAGAACCATGAGAAAAGTTAATACGCATAACATTCATCCCAGCATTAAATAACTCAACACATCTTTCATATGTATCTGAAGCAGGACCAATTGTACATACAATTTTAGTTTTTTTAGAAATATTCATAAAACCAACCCCTTTCGGCTATTGTTATTTTATTATAAAATAAGAATAAATTAAAGTATTAATGAACTTATTCTTCATCATTTTAATTTATTAGTTAAAATTGATTTTAATTAATTGATAAAATAGTTATAAAATAGTAATATTTATATACCGAAGGAAGGTGTATTATGTTGTTTTTGAGTAAAGATGATTTTTATGAAGTATATTTAAAGTCGATAATTTCTGATTTTGATAGAGATACTTTAAGTATGTTATATCAACCAATTATTGGAGGTGCTGCTGTCGCATTATATTTATCATTACAACAAGATCATAAAAAAATAGATCGTCAATTTACTCATGAAGAATTAATTAATTCTATTGGTTTTTCTATTGATATTATCCAAGATGCGAGAAGTAAATTAGAAGCTATTGGATTATTATCTACTTATTATAAAACTGAAAACGGCCAAACATACTATAAATACGTTTTATACGCTCCTAAGACACCAAAAGACTTCTTTGATGACATTTTATTTAAAGGATTGTTAATTGAAAAAATTGGGGAGAAAAAAGTCCAATCATTAGTTAGAAAATACAAAGAAAAGAAATTAGATTTGAATGGATTCCATGAAATATCTGCTTCATTTAAGGATGTATTTAATCCACAATTAGATAATAATAGTTTCATTGAAGGAAGTAATATAACCGGAGGTTATGGTAGAAATATAAAAGATATTTCTAAAGGCTTTGATGCTAGTAGATTTTTAGAAATATTAGAATCAAATTATCATATTTCGAATAAATATTTTTATAAAAAAGACATAAAAAAATTATCAGAAATTTCTATGTTATATGGTATTGAAGAATCTGTATTAGCGGAATTTACTGCTCAATGTTATTTACCTGACGAAAAAGAAAAAATTGATTATGAAGCTTTAAAAGAATTATGTATTAAAGATAAAAATTATCAAATTTTAAGAAGTGGTAATAAAACAGGAACAATCGCTTTTGATACGTCTTCAAAATTAAGTAGAAAAATCGAATTAATGTCTACTTATTCGGCATTAGATTATTTAAAATTAAAACAAAAGAATGGTGTTCCTTCACCTTCAGACATAAAATTAATTACTGATTTATTTGAAGAATACGGATTAAATTCTGGAGTAATTAATGCACTAATTGATTATTGTTTAGAACGAAATAATAATATACTATCTCGAAGTTATGTTACTAAAATTGCTGCATCAATCGCTAGAGAAAATATTACTTCTACTATCGATACAATGAACTATTTATTAAAAAATCAAAATAAACGCAAAACTACTTCTACTATTCAAGTAAAAGAAAATAAAAATGAGGAAATTTCCGATAAAGAATTAGACGATTTATTAGAAGATTTATAGGAGAATTATGATTGAATTAGATTTTATTAAAATTGATCAAAATAAGGTTGATAAAATTAAAGAAAAATCTATTGATCGCATTTATCAAAATGAAGAAATGCGAGTTTTTATTGATGAAAATAAATTATCTAGAGAATTTGTATTTTCTCATATGGCGGATTTTTTAAAGGTTTTAGAAGATAAAAAAATTTGTAAAAATTGCAAAGGATTAAATGACTGCCCTAAAAGAGGATACTATTTTGACCTTCAAATTGATAAAAAAAGAAATCAATCAAATATTATCTATTTACAATGTAAATTAATTCAAAAAAGAGCAAAAATTAAAGATAAATTTATTATTTGTGATGTAGATACTGCTAATTTCGATTATGAATTAAAGGATTGTACTGCATTCTTTAAAGAAGATCGTAAACTTGTACTATCAAATATGGCTAAAATTATTAAAGAAAATTTAAATTCTGGTCTATATGTCTATGGTGAAAAAGGAATTGGTAAATCGTTTATTATGAATATATTTGCTAAACATTTAGTATCTAGAAGAAAAGGTCATTTTGTATATGTAGATGCAAGAAATTTAATTCCATCGATGATTGAATTATCTTTTAAAGATAAAGATGCATTTTTAGATGATTTAGATTTACTAAAAACGGTTGATTATCTATTTATTGATAATTTAGGTGAAGAGGAAAAGAATGATTTTTCAAAGGAATCAATCATTTATGAGGTTTTAAAAGAAAGAAAAGATAATAATCTCCCAACTTATATTACTTCTATTTATTCTTTAAAAGATTTATTTAATGCTTATAGAACACCAAAATCAGGCAATTTTAAAACTAAAGACATCGTTTCATTTATTGAATCGACTTCTCTAATTATTAATATACAAACTTCTTCGAAGATTGCTTCAGGTATATTTAAAAAATAATATTCATATATTAGCATGGTGATATCCATGCTTTTTTATTATTATGATTATTTATTAATTCAAAATTATCAAAAAGTGGTAAAAATAGATATAAATGAATCAATTGTCAAACTAAAAGATTACTCATTTGTTATTAAAGGAAATTGTCTTAAAATAACATATTTTTCAAAAGAAGAATTAAAGATAGAAGGTGAAATTCTATCTATAGAAATTAAATATGAATAAGATTAAAGTTTGCATTTATACTTATTCATTAAATTCATTTTTAGATTTTGTTGCAAATAATAACTTAAACATCTTTGAACTAAGTAAAAGTAATGAATATGAATATGTTTTTTATACAACATACAAGAATTATCGAATAATTAGAAAATATTATAAAAATTGTAAAATTAAATACACAAATGGGGTAATGAATCTTATTTTGAGGATTTTTAGTGAAAAATTGGTTATTTTTTGTCTTTTTATTAGTAGTATATTTTATTTTTATCTATCTAATATTATTTTTCATATACAAATAAATGGTACATCAAATTATTTGAATAATTATTTAAAAGAAGAACTTCAAGTTTATAAGATTACTAAATATCAATTTATCCCTTCTGTTTCTAAATTAAAAGAAATTGAAAAAGAAATAATTACCAATAATATCGAAAAATTTGATTTATTAAGTATTATTAAAAAAGGTAATTATATTATTGTTAACTATGAAATAAAGAAAGAAAGTTTAAACTTAGACAGTAATAAGGGAAAAATATATGCTAAAAAAGATGCAGTTATTTCTAAAATATTAATAGGTTCTGGTAATGTTCTAGTGAAAGAAAATCAATTTGTTAAATCAAACGAATTACTTGTTGATGATCATATTTATATTAACGACGAACCTTATTTTATAGGAACTAAAGGATTGATTTATGGTTATACATATAATAAGGTAGAATATTTTTATGACCAATTTGAATTAGATAAAATTTTAATTGAAGGAAGATATTTAATCAGTAAAGATTATCAATTGGACGAAAAAATTATTGCTGAAGAAATTATTTATCATGATATAGAGTCCAAATTAATTATAATTCATTACAAATGTGAAGAAATTTTAAATTCATACTAGACTTTTTTTAATTTTCACTCGTATTAACTAATAGGAGGAAAATTTATGAAACACATTTGTTTACAAGAAAATGATTATGATTGTGGCCTAGCATGTATAAAAATGATGTTAGCGCACTATCATAAAAACAAGAAATTATTGAATTTAGATAAGGAGATAGTTAATGCAAGATATAGTTTATATCAGCTCAAATTATATGCTGAAAAGTATAATTTGCTTACAGAAGGAATTGAATTTGAAAACAAAGATAAATTATTTTCATTTGAAAACTCATTAATTGAAATTTGTATAAACAATACAAACCACTTCACAATTTTTGAAAAAAAGAAAGGTAAATATGTCTATTTAGTAGATCCTACTATCGGTCGAATTAAATTGAAAGAGGATGAATTTTTTGAAATGTTTACCGGCTATGCATTAATAAAAAAAGAAGTTATTCCATTAGATAAAATAAAAGAATTTAGAGTGGGAAACAATTCAAATTATATTATCATCTACATAACATTTTTAGTTTTAGATTTTGGTTTATTAACATTAATGTCTTACTTACAAAATGATTCGAAGTATTTATTCCATCAATTTTTAATAATTCTTGCGTTAATTCTTTTATTATTAAGTAAGATTTCGCTAATTAATAGGCATATAAATTCGGTTGATAATATTATCAAAAATATTTTAAATTCAAGTAAAAAACTATCTTCTTCAACAAAAAAAGGATTGCTATATTATAAAGTTTATCTAATAAAAAATGTTTATGGGAGAATTAATAATATTTTTATTTGTGCTTTTATTGCAATTATTTTATTAGTCAACACTTTAATTAGTTTACCTATTATGATTTTATTAGCTTTATTTGCATATATAGTTACTAAAAAAAGTATTATTTCTAATAATTCAATAACTTTTAAATTAAAAATCATAGAAAAAGAGTTTTTAGAGGAAGGTAGAAATGAAGTATATGATACATTAATAACAACATCAAAAAGTATCCAAAATAATAAAAGCATGGTAGTAGTAATTAACCAATTAATTATCATGATGATAGTAACTATATTAAATAATTTATCTGAAGTTAATTCATTCCAATTTGTTTTATTTCATCTTTTCTATTATTATATGTTCTTAAATAAAGTTACCGGTTTTTTTAAAGACGATATGATAAATAATCTACAATTTAGAAAATATGCATCAACATTTAATTATTTAAAAAAGCAATCAGACAAGGAGTCAATTATAGAAAACAATGATAAAATTGAAGAAAAATAGATGACTTAGGTCATCTTTTTAATTTATAGTTAATTACACAACTAAATGCAACAAATAAAAGTTTGTATAGAAAAGAGTAAAAAAGTCGGATAAAAAAGCAAG
>SVBA01000004.1 GCA_015059095.1 Erysipelotrichaceae bacterium | reverse complement strand
TTTTATTATCTCATAAGAAAAACCCAGTGAGTAGTCCACTTTTTTATTAAGTGTCTATTTCACTGGGTACATTTTAGAATGAAATCCCTTCTTTTTTTCTTGATTATTTATTATATTCTTTCCACGAAGAACATTGGTAAGTTGTTTGACCAGATACAAGTTGAATATCACTAGTTTGATTATAGATACGACCTGCACTATTATCAGCAACATCCCAACTTGGAGTAGTAGTACCTGCAACACATCTAACAAGTAACATACCAGTAGCATTACTTGCTAAATCAATTTCAAGAGAAGTTGTAGAAGTGTATGTGCATTCTACCCATTGACCATTTCCATAATCTCCTCCCCAAACCCATGCAAAGATTTGGCAACCATCATTAGTAATCCATGTTGGTAAAGAGTTAATAGTTACTTTTCCATTAACTAAATCGCCACTACCACTTGATCCACCATTATTTCCAGCTGTTCCAGTGACACCATTATAACTTGCAATTACTTTTCCATTCTTAGTTAGAACTGCACTTCTAGCAGGAATAGAATTTAATGCTGAATCATCATATACTTCTAATGCACTATTAGAGAAATTTACATGATATTTGTAAATTTCATTTCCTAAAGTTCTAGTAATAGTTACGCCATATTGTCCAGTTGAACTACCTGCTTCTAACGCTTTAACATCATATGCACCTTTAATTAAAGCAGGAGTAGTAGATTTGACTTTAGCAAAACTAGATAAAATATTATAATGTGAAGAACTATCTTTAACTTGAGTTTCAGCATCTTTTACTGTATCAGTTGAGTTAATATCGTCCCATTTAATATTTGCGCCTGAGCCACTAATTGAATAACCACAAGTGTTACTACCATCACCAGCAACAGCATCTTGTTTCCATTTCATTGGTTGACGATATGTTAAATCAGCATATCCATCTGTAGATTTTTTACCTTGTAAATTACCTGTCATACCTAGTTCATCACCATAATAAATCCAAGTACATCCTGGTAACATTAATTGAGTAATTTCATATAAAGTAGCAAGAGAATCTAAAACATTATAATCTTGTTTAGTTACTTCACCTTGAGAAGTTAATCCACTTGAATCATATTCATTACCTGCAATTCTATTAATTGCTCTAGCAATATCATGATTTGATGTAAATTGACCTCCAATCATTTGATAACCATCAGTTTTAGAAGAACCAGATCCACCAGTTCTATATTTATTATAGGTTTCCATTACGCTCTTTAAATTCCAATTTCCACCATATTTCATTTGTTTTGCTCCAGCTAAGTTACTATCACTTGAAGCACTATATTGTTGAGATGGTAATGATGAATCATCATAGGCTCCTAAGAAAGAAGCAAGCCAAGCAGTATAACCACCTGTTGAACCATCTCTATAAGATGATGAAGCAACACTAGTTAGATTAAAATATGAGTAGAAATCAAATAATGAATCAAAACCTTCATAATATGGAGCAACATGATATGCATGTCCATCAAAGTTTTCTCCAACAAAGAATGCATTAGGATATTCCTTTTTAACAGTAGCATTTAAATCTCTCCAGAAGTTAAGATTCTTAGTTAAGTTTGATGAATAATCTTGTTTTTCAGTTGAATTAGGTTTATTAGAAATATCTAATACAACAGTATCTTTAGAATCACGAGTAACCTCTTCATCTAAGAAAATATGTTTTACAGCATCCATTCTAAATCCATCAACACCAAATTCTAACCAGTTTAATGCGACAGATGTAACAGCAGCTCTTGTATCAGAATAAGCATAGTTTAATTCAGGCATTGAAGAACCAAATTTAGCATAATAACTATATACATGACTTCCATATGGATACCAGAATTTAGTTTGACTAATATTAGTACTTTGAGTTTCATGATTACCCCATTGGTAATAACCACGGAAATCTTCTTGTAATTGAGCCGAATTAATAAACCAATTGTTTGTTGTAGAAGTATGGTTAATTACTAAATCCATTACTACTGCCATGCCTCTTGAATGAGCAGCATCTATTAATGACTTATAATCAGCTTTTGCTGTATCTTGAGTAACTTTTCCATTATTTTTAATACCAGCTGGGCTGACTTTAGAACCATATTTAGGGTCTACTTTAAAATAATCTGAAATATCATAACCATGATATGAATCTGACATTTGAATAGGTGTTAGCCATAGGACATTTACCCCTAAATTTTGAATGTAATCTAATTTTTGTTCAATACCATAAATGTCACCAAATCCATCACCATCACTATCTGAGAATGAAGCTACCATAATTTGATAACCAACACCAGCACCATTTGGTAATACTTTTCCTTCCCCTTGTCCATTTAAGAAACTTGGAGATGTTTTTTGAAGTGGTTTATCAGTCCAATCAACATCATTATATTTTTTATCCCCATATGTAACATTTTTTCCATTATCATTTTCAAATGGATCTTGATAAGAATCTCCACTCAAAGGACGATTTGTTGGTGATTGAACGAAATCTTGAGTCAAGAATACATGGTATGAAGTAGTAGTATCATCATTTAATAACGCATAATCCTCTAAAGAAATATATAAGTTTCCACCATCATTTGTCCAGAAACCAGAAGATGAAGTTCTAGAAGGAGTATAAACAATTTGAATGCCAATTTGACTGTTTAAAGTCGTTTTATCTACATCTGCATAAAAATTAGTTGGAGTTCCTCCCATTTTTTTATATATATTATCCCATCCACCATCATATTCTTTAGTTAAATCGATAGTAACAGTAGCATAACCAAAATTATCTAGTGTAGCAGTACCAGTAGAAGAAATATTATTAGCATTAGGTGTTCTTCCATCCCAGTCAAAGCGATACCCTTCACCTTCTTTAGGTTTATATGGCCATGCCCAAACGTCCCAATCACTATAATCTTGACTTGTTTGGTCAAAACGATAGTAATGAACGTATAAATGATTATTTTTAGAATTACTTCTTAGTTCATTCATATAGTCTTCGACTTCTTTCTCACCATGAACAGGAATATTATCTGGTAATGAGGAAGATGAAGACGATGAAGATGATGAAGACGATTCATTAGAGTTTAAACTTGAAGAACTAGGCTCAGAAGAATTAGGTTCAGAGCTAGAACTAGAACTATTATTACAACTCATACTAGTAATTGATAATAGAAATACAATGCTATAAAGCAAGATTTTTTTATTTTTCATTTTAGTCCTCCTTAAATAGAATAAGAGTAGAAAACTACTCTTATAAATAAATTAATTATTAAGCTGCAGCACCAATATAGATAGTATTATCTTCCCATTTCATTTTTACATAAATGTCATATGTTCCTGAAACTAAACACTTAATACCATCTTCAGTTACCTCAAATGCAACAGTACCACTAGGTTCACATACTCCGTATGGTTCTAGTACTTTTTCAACCCATTGATCACCATTTGAACCATTGTAGCAAACAAATACTTGACCTTCTGAAACTGTAACACCTTTTGCAGAGAATTGATCTCTTCCTTGGAAATCTTTTTCTGCTTCAGGAGTTAACACAACATAATTAGTTCCATTAAACAATAATGCATAACCATCAGTTGGCGCATCAGTAGTTCCTGGTAATTCATTATCTAAATTACCTGAAGATTCTCCTTCATTACCACTATTTTCACTAGATGGATTATCTTCGCTTGAAGTATTTTCTCCTGGAGTATCTGGATTAGTAATACCAGAAGATACCCATTTTGCATATACTTTCAAATTAGAAGTAACTACATCACCTGCTTCATCAAAGTATTTTGTACACTCTTTATCTAGGTACCATCCACTAAATGTAAATCCATTTCTAGTTGGATCGCCAATTGTTGTTGTAATTGCTTTATTATTTTCAACATCAACTGTCTTATAAACATCTTCTGTACCATTATTTAACATAAATTCAACTGTCCAAGTCGAATTAGTTTGTTCAGAAGATTGAACATCACTAGAGCCAGGTTGTCCACCTTGAGAACTACTACCACCATTACTTGGTCCACAACTAAATAAAGCGGTAGCACAAACAGCAAGAAGTGCTAATTTTAATAATTTTTTCATATAAAAAATTCCTCCGTTATTTTTATTTTAATATAAAATTATATTAATGCAATCGCTTTCATATAAAAAAATAAAAAAACTACAGAATTGTAGTCTTTTTACTATACTTATGTCTAAAAATGATAGATAGAACAATAGATGTTACTGTTAGTAACAATAAACTAGATCCAATAAGAATAGCACAATTCATAAAGAAATCTTGTGGCATTACCAGAATTATTTGATCTGTACGTGGATCAAAGAGCCAATTGTCCTTACCTGGAAAGAATATTGCATGAAATACTTCAAATGCTCTATCAAAATCAATTGAAGCTAAAATTCCTACTACTAATGGTATTAAAATTGCAATTATAGAAGAATAGAAAATTGGATGAAATTTAAAATATCTCTTAATTTCGATCAATTTAAATTTATTTAAGAAATATATAGTCAAAGTTATAGTTAAAGAAATAATCAAACACCAAAAATTCAAATCAAACAATACTTTACAATCAGCAAAATGTGATGCACCTTCACTTGAATACTTTAATTCGCCAGTACCAAAAGGTGTATTAAAGATTAAATAATCAAGAACTTCATCATATGCTCCCTTAATTACATCAAAAGACCAACCCGTATTTTCAACCATATCTAATACATTAATATGCATATAATAGAAAGGTCTAAAATAAATTGGTAAACCAATTGAAACTGTAATCATTAAAATAATGAGTGAAAAAATTAATAATATGGTTAAACTATGATTTAATATCTTTTTTTTCATATTTATCTCCTTTTTTATAGTAATTTGTTAATGTTAGAACTAAAATCATTTGACTTGGAGCATAAAATATCCAAACTAAATGCGAGAATAAGTCGGTAATTTTAACATTAGAAATTCCTACATTTTGTAGTCCAATACAAGTATCACATAATAAGAATAATACTAATCCTAGTAAAAATAAATAATTTTTAATTCCTTTATTCTTTATTCTTAATAGATAAATAATGTTTGTTAATGATAATGAAAAATATACTATGGCAATAATTGTCAATAAATTAATAAGTTCAAGAATAGACCCAATTATAATTAAAGTAGTAACTAATGATAAGTATATAATAATTGATGATTTCAAGTTTACATTTTTAAAATTATAATTAATAAAGATGAAATAACTCAATTGAGCAAAAAAGAAGAAAATAATGCTTAATTCATAAAAAGAATCTAGGTAAGTCATTAAATAATCAGCGCATAATGTAAATAAAAACGCAAATCTATAAATGATATGCCCTTTTGTCCACTCTTTAAAATCAATAAAGGAATGAATAAAAATAACAATAATAAAGTAGAACAATACTAAAAAGTTATCATAATCTACATTTACATCAAAATATTCTGGAATAAAATATAATCCCAGAATAAATAATTCTATTAAAACTAAAATACAATTTACTATTTTTCTAACAAATTTATTCATAAGTAAATTTTAGCACAAAAAAAGTCTTATTACTAAGACTTTGTTTATTACTTGCTTTGATTCATTGATCTCATTACTTGTCTAATTTGAGCTTCACTTGGTTTTCTACCCATAGACATAAACATTGCTCTAATCATTTTTTCATTGATTGGAGGATTTTTCTTAAGTTCTCTTTGGAATAATTTACGAGAAACGAAAAAACCAATTACTAAACCAGCTACTAAACCAATAACGATATAAAGGACTGATTCCCATCCAAATGAAAATCCAGAATCTGCTAAAAACATCATAGTCGAATCACCTCACATTAGAAATGATACAACTTTTATAAGATTTTTTCAATATAAATATTAACTATGGAACTCTACAAAGATATTTTCTTCTTCATCTAACAGATCTTGTATTGTAAAAATTATTTGTGCAGCTTCTATAGTTTTATTTTCTTCATTAATACATGAAGTAATTACTCGAATATCATCATTAATGTACTCAACAAATACATTTTGATATCCAATTCCTTTTACACAATTTTCTAGAGTAACAATTTGTAATTGTTCTTTTTTATAATTATCAATATTAATTAAAGCTTGTTCTTTTTCAATATTTGAATAATCATTTGACGCTAATATTGCATTTTGACTAGCAAAATAGTTTTGAGAATATGATTCTCTTTCAATATTTAAGGTTTCAAAATAAGCACTTTCAGCATCAAGAATAACTCCATTTACCGGTTTTTCAGTTTCAGGTATTGTATTATCAATTTTTGCGGTAGGAATTAAGATATAATAGACAGATAGTACTAAAGTTAAACTAAAAAGTGATAAGAATGCAACTAGTTGACGGTTCATAATATTTCCTCCTACCATTATGTATTCAAACTAAATAATAATTAGAACAAAAAAAGTGTAGTTTCCTACACTAATTTTATTAATAATAATTAAGCTCTTGAATCATAAGAACCATCTGATGTTGCAACGATAATTTTTTCACCATTTTCAACAAACATTGGAACTTTAACTTTTAAACCAGTTTCACAAATTGCATCTTTTAATGCTTTATTGATTGTGTCACCTCTAACAGCTGGATCACATTCAGTAATTTGTAAAGTTACTTTAGCAGGTAATTCAATACCCATAATTTCACCTTCATAGAATGTCATTTGAACAACTGCTTCTGGTACTAAGAAATTCATTTCCCAAGCTAATCTTTCTTTAGAAACTGAAACTTGATCATATGTTTCAATATCCATAAAGACATAACCTTCACCATCATCGTAAAGATATTGCATTTGTTTTTTGTCTAATCTTAAAATTTCAACTTTATCGCCACCGATAAATGATAATTCTAATACTGCACCTGTTCTAACGTTTTTAGATTTAATTTTAACTTTCATTTTAGCCATTGCAGTTTTGTTTAAATCAATTGAGATACAATTATAAATTTGTCCTTCGTGTTCGAATGTGTTACCAGGTCTTACTTCTGTACAGTTTACCATAATTTTACTCCTCCTATTGCCTTTTGTATTTTACTACATTCTCATAGAAAAATGAATAAAAATATAAACAACTTGTAAAAATTATTGAAAAAAGCATGCTTAATAAGCTGGATAAATCGATTTTTCGACTAATTACATGACATTCTATTAGTAAAAATATCAAAATCAAATAAATAATTAATGATTCAATTAAATAGTAAATTAGTTTGTTATTATACTTCCAAACTTTACTTAATAAAACGCTTAATAAAAATAATAATAAGGATATAATAACTAATAATGTTAAAAAATTGATAATATAAACATTGCTTAGTTTTATTAAAAATGTATTAAAAGTCGATAAATTTAGTAAATAAAAAATATCGTTAGTTAATAGTAATGTACAACTAGAAAATAACGATATAATATAGTTTTGTTTCATTCTCTCACCAAGAATATTATGCTCTTATTTAAGATAATTATTTACTCTATATAATTTTTCGAAAGTGAAAGTTTCACCATGACCAAAGTATGCTTTATAAGAAGATGGAATATTTAGTTCTTTTATCTTATTTAATGAATTAAATAAACTAGCATGTGATGAGGTTGGTAAATCATATCTACCAATTGATTCACAAATAATAGTATCACCTGTAAAAACAGCCTCTTCATCATCAAAAATATAGACACAGCCTCCTTTTGTATGACCAGGAGTATGAATAACTCTTAATAGATGATCTTTAATTTTAATTTTCCCTTCATCAAGAGGCAAAATATCTTTTTCAATTTCCAATCTATTTCCATCAAAAAATATTGAACAATTTTTTCTAGGATCATATATTACATCTAATTCATCTTTATATGCATAAACTTCACATTCAGGAAAAAGATTTGTTAATGAATTTAACCCATAAATATGATCAAAATGACCATGAGTTATTAAAATAAAATCAATTCCGCCTATTTCTTTAATGTAATTAATCATTTTTTCATTAACATATCCTGGATCAACTATAAAATTGCCTTTACTAGATTTACATATAAAAACATTACATGAAAACCCTTTTGTATTTTCCATTCTTTTAATTTCCATAATTTAATATCTCCTACAAAAAAAGAGCTTAGTAAGCCCTATTTCTTTTCTTTATGAACAGTCATCTTGTTACATCTTTTACAGAATTTTTTGATTTCCATTTTTTCAGGATGTGCTTTTTTGTTTTTTGTAGTAATGTAGTTTTCTTCTTTACATTCTGTACATCTTAAGATAAGATCTTCACGTGGCATATGTCCACCTCCATTTTTACCTTAGTAATAGTATCATATCTAAATTGAAATTACTACATTTTTTAAGAATAAAATATATAAAATTCTCTTTCTTAGTTTATTTTTGTCTAAAAACAACTAAAATTAGATACTTTGTATAATTAAAACTTCAAAAAAGTGATATAATTTTATCGAGGTGAACTTATGTTAAGAAATAATACCTATGAAGTAAAAATTGGCAATGTATATATTGGAAAAGATCATAAGATTGCAATTCAATCAATGTGTAATATAAAAACTAGTAAAGTTGATGAAGTAGTTTCTCAAATTTTAGAACTTGAAAATGAAGGCTGTGACTTAATTAGAGTTTCGATTTTAGATGAAGAAGATGCTTATTCATTAAAAGAAATAGTTTCAAGAATCCATATTCCATTAATTGCTGATATTCATTTTTCTAGTAAACTTGCAAAATTATCAATTATTAATGGTGCAAGTAAAATACGTTTAAATCCTGGTAATTTAAAAGATGAAAATGAAATTAAGGAAATTATCGATTTAGCAAAAAAACACGATGTAAGTATCCGTATTGGTGTAAATTCAGGATCTATCCCACAAGAAGTAATCAAAGAAAACAATTATAAAATGTCGACTGAGATTATGTTAAATATTTTAGATTCATATATTAAAATTTTTGAAAAATATGATTTTAAGAATTTAGTACTTGCACTTAAATCTTCTTCTCCACTAATAACTTTAGAATGTTATAGAGAAGCTAGTAAAAGATATAAATATCCTCTACATATCGGAGTAACAGAAACTTCTATTAAAGATGTTGGTTTAATTCGTTCTACTATAGCTCTAGCGCCTTTATTAATTGAAGGAATTGGAAATACAATTAGAATCTCTCTATCAGATGATCCTATTGAAGAAATTAAAGCTTGTAAAAGACTTCTTCATGATTTAGGACTATATGATAATTACTATACGATTATCTCTTGCCCAATGTGTGGTAGAACTACTGCAAATACAAAAGATATAGCAGAACTTGCAATTAAATTATTAGATAAATATAAACTAAATATTACTGTCGCCTGCATGGGTTGTGTAGTTAATGGAATCGGTGAAGGAATGCAAGCAGATTTAGGAATTGCTTGTTCGAATAAAGATAACTATGTTATCTTTAAAAAAGGTAAAATAATTGAAAATGTCAATTTGTATAATTTATATTCAAGATTTGAAGAGCATTTAAAAAATTGGCAAAAATAAAATAAATCACTCATATACTTCTATGGGTGATTTTTTTGAATAAAACCTTATTAACAATTTTTATAAAGACTCTGAGTGTTGACTCATCGTTAAGGTATTTAAATTATTTGGGATTTCAATTTACTTATAAAGAAGTTGAAAAAATACTACCCTACCTTAAAGATAACCTTGATTTGCTAGACAAAGAACATAAAGATTATTTATTAAATAATTTACCACCAGTTTCTTCGTCTTGTAAATATCAATTGTCTCTTCTATTTGATAAATTCATTTAAAAAAGATGACAATTATTCTTTGTCATCTTCTAAATTGACTGTATAAACGATTTCACCATCATTTAATGGATTTGTCGATCCAGATACGTTATTAATTATTTTTTTAAGTTTAATAAATAATAAAGATACTAAAATCATTAATCCAATACTTAACAAGTTATAAATTAAATACATGATATCTGAAAAAATTATAGGTTCTGTAAAATAAATAGTTGTTAAAGGATTATTAATGCCAGAAAGTGCTAGAGATGTACCAATAGTTTCTAACACTGGAGTTAAGATAATGAATCCAATAAAAATAAAAATATCAACATAGTTATAATCTTTTGAATCAAAAATAATATCTTGAAGAATTCTTTTTGAACCTCTACTTAAACTAAACCAAGTTAACGTATATAAGGCAGTCATAATAATAAAATAGATTCCTAAATTAGAAGAAGCTGCCAATTCAGTATCGGTAATTCCTAAAAACATTTCTGGAAATTGAGTAACTAAATTTTCTATATTTAAATATAAAAATGCATTTGAAGCAAATCCAATAATATTAATAATATAAAAGAATTTTGCATAGGTTCTAAGAGAAAAAACTTTACTTAAAGTACCATCTCTTCCGATAGAAGGTTTACCACTTTTACTTCTTTTATATAATCCAACAAAATAGAAAACAAAAATAGCAGGAAAAACACAATTTAATATATTTTCACCTAACACAGATATTACTACTGCAAAATTAATTGTTTCAACATAATATAATTGATTAACCACATTTAAAGCGTAATAAAAAACAATAAATACAATGGAAACAATCATAGTAATAAAACTAAATTTAGAAGAAAGTAATTTATTTATTTCAACCATCTTTTTTGATTCATTTTCATCAAAACGATTAATCTTATTTAATTGTTCTTGAAAATTAAGATTCATTATTTTCCCTCCCACAATGCGATACGAGCCTCTGCTCTTATTTTTGCGTTTTTAGCGCGTTCTTTATCAATATTTGGATCTTGACTAGCCAAATATCCATTTGCTCTTTCAAGAGCCTTTCTTGCTCTTTCAATATCAATATCATCTTTAAAATTAAATGAAGAAACAACTAATTTGATGTCTTTTTCGCCCACTTTTAATATACCACTACCAGTGAATGCTCTAATATTTTTATCGTCCACATTAAAATCACAAATAGAAGGAATAATACTAGTTGTTAAAGGAAAATGTTTTGGAAGAACTGTAATATAACCTTCTAAAGTTCTAATAGTTAATTTACTAACATTTTGATTAAATAAAATACCACTAGGAGTAATAACTTTAAAATTAACTTCACTCATACTATAAATTTTTAGCCTTTTCTACTGCTTCATCTATGTCACCAACATAAAGGAAAGCTTGTTCTGGAAGATGGTCATATTTACCATCTAATAAGTCTTTAAATGAACGAATTGTATCTTTAAGAGGAGTAAATTTACCTGGGAAACCATTGAATACTTCTGCAACATGGAAAGGTTGAGAAAGGAAATTTCTAACTCTTCTTGCTCTATTAACAATAACCTTATCATCTTCAGATAATTCATCCATACCTAAAATTGCGATAATGTCTTGTAATTCTTTATATCTTTGTAAAATTGATTGAACTCCACGAGCAACTTCATAATGTTCTTTACCAACAATATTTGGATCTAAAATAGTTGATGATGATTCAAGAGGATCAACTGCAGGATAAATACCTAAAGCTGCAGTCGCTCTATCAAGAACTGTTTTAGCATCAAGATGAGTAAATGTAGTAGCTGGAGCTGGGTCAGTTAAGTCATCAGCAGGAACATAAATTGCTTGAACTGAAGTAATTGAACCTTTATTAGTAGAAGTAATTCTTTCTTGTAATTGTCCCATTTCAGTAGCTAAAGTTGGTTGATAACCTACCGCAGAAGGCATTCTACCTAAAAGAGCAGAAACTTCACTACCTGCTTGAGTAAATCTAAAGATATTATCGATGAATAATAATACGTCTTGTCTTTCTTCATCTCTAAAATATTCTGCCATTGTTAAACCAGTTAATGCAACTCTTAAACGTGCTCCTGGTGGCTCATTCATTTGACCGAAGACTAAAGCAGTTTTACTTAAAACTCCTGATTCTTCCATTTCATAATATAAATCATTTCCTTCACGAGTTCTTTCACCAACACCTGCGAAAACAGAAATACCATGTTTTTGAGTAGCAATATTGTTAATTAATTCTTGAATTAAAACTGTTTTACCAACACCTGCACCACCAAAAAGGCCGATTTTTCCTCCTTTTACATATGGACATAAAAGGTCAATAACTTTAATACCTGTTTCTAAAATAACTGATTCAGTAGTTTGATCTTTAAATTCAGGTGGGTTACGATGAATTGGATTTCTTTTAGCATATACTTTATCTAAACCATCAATTGGTTCACCTAAAACGTTGAACATTCTACCTAAAGTTTCTTTACCAACAGGAACTGAAATTGGTGCTCCAGTATCAATTGCATCCATTCCTCTAACTAAACCATCAGTAGAACCCATAGATACACATCTACAGACATCATCACCAATATGTTGCGCAACTTCAACAACTAGTTTTTCTTTATTATTTAAAGGTATATCAATCGCAGTTAATAATTCAGGAATGTGACTTTCAAATCTAACGTCAACAATTGGTCCTTGAATTTGAATAATTTTACCAATATTTTTCATAAATACCTCCTTAAGATTGAGCATTTGCCCCACCAACAATTTCAGTAATTTCTTGAGTAATAGTTTGTTGACGAGCTTTATTGTATTCAATTTGTAATTTATTAATAATTTCTTCTGCATTATCAGTCGCAGATTCCATCGCGTTACTTCTAGAAGCTTGTTCAGATACACTTGATTCAATTAATCTCGAATTAATTAAACTTTCAATATATAAAGGAACAATATTTTCTAAAACAACAATAGGACTAGGTTCAATTAGCATTTCTAATTCTTTTTGAGTAATTTCTTCTCCTTCAATATGAGAAATCGGATAAATTTCTTCAATTGTTGGAATAAATGTAATTGAGTTTTTGAAATGAGTATAAGCAATTTTAATACTTCCAATTTCACCTAAATTTAATAAAGACATAATCTTTTTATTAATTTTTCTAACTTCGTTATAATCATAATCTTGTAAAGATGAAATAAATGAATCATCTACTTCATAACCATTTCTTTTAAAATAATTATAACCTTTAGTACCAATCACTAAGATTTTATCTTTATTTTTATCTATTTGAGGAATAACTTCTTTATATAAGTTATAGTTATAACCTCCACATAAGCCAAGAGTTGAAGTAACTACGATAAATAAAGTCGAATCAGATTTAGATTCACCAAAGACTTTTTCTTTATCTTCTTGACTAATAGATTTTAATAATACATTCATAATTGAATGTAAAGAACTTGCATACTCATTATTACCAAGAAGTTTATTCTTCCAAGTTTTAAGTTTTGCAGTTGCTACTAGTTTCATCGCATTTGTAATTTTTTTAGTTGAATTAACAGAATTAATTCTTCTTTTTGTCGCTTGTAATCCACTAGCCATACTTCTTTCTCCTTTCTATAAAATTTAATTTAAATATTTATCTTTAATAACTTTTGAAAAATCATTTAATATATTAATTAATTTTTCTTCTAATTCTTTAGAGAATGATCTATTAGTTTCAAGTTCAACTAATACTTCATGATGATTGACATCGATGTGAGTATAGATATCTTCTAAAGCATTTTTTACTAATTTTGTAGGTAAATCATCTAAGAAACGATGTTTAGCTGCAAATAATTCAATAATTTGTTTATTAACGTCATATGGTGAATATTGATTTTGCTTTAATACTTCCATTAATTTTTCACCATGATTTAATACTCTTTTAGTTTCAGCATCTAAATCCGAACCAAATTGAGAGAATGATTGAAGTTCACGATAAGAAGCAAGTTCAATTTTTAATGATCCTGCAACTTGTTTCATCGCTTTAATTTGAGCAGCACTACCAACACGAGATACTGATAAACCTGAATCTACTGCAGGTCTTTGACCAGCATTAAATAATTCAGTTTGTAAGAAGATTTGTCCATCAGTAATTGAAATTACGTTAGTAGGAATATAAGCAGAAATATCACCTGCTTGAGTTTCAATAATTGGTAAAGCGGTAATTGAACCTCCACCATTTTTTTCATTCAATCTACAAGCTCTTTCTAATAATCTACTATGAAGATAGAAAACATCACCTGGATAAGCTTCTCTACCTGGAGCTCTTCTTAATAAAAGTGCCATTGTTCTATATGCTACAGCATGTTTTGATAAATCATCATAAACGATTAAGACATCTTTGCCTTGTTCCATCCATTCTTCAGCAATAGTAACTCCTGAATAAGGTGCTAAATATTGTAAAGGAGCAAGTTCACTAGCAGTTGCAGACACTACAGTAGTATATTCCATCGCACCAGCTTTTCTTAATCTTTCTACAATATGAGCAACTGTAGAGTTCTTTTGACCAATCGCTACATAAATACAATAACAATCTTTACCTTTTTGATTTAAAATTGTATCAATTGCAATTGCAGTTTTACCTGTTTGTCTATCACCAATAATAAGTTCTCTTTGACCTCTACCAATTGGAATCATCGCGTCGATTGCTTTAATACCTGTTTGAAGAGGAACAGAAACTGATTTTCTAGTCATAACTCCAGGAGCAATTCTTTCTACTGGACGTTTTTTTGTAAATTTAATATCACCAAGTCCATCAATAGGTTGACCTAAAGAGTTGACTACTCTTCCTAACATTCCATCTCCAACAGGAATTTCCACTACTGCACCTGTTCTTTTTACTACATCGCCTTCTTTAATTTGACGATCAGAGCCTAGCATAACTACACCAACAGAATCTTCATTTAAGTTAAATGCCATTCCATAAATTCCATGAGGAAACTCTAATAATTCAGATAACATACATTTATCTAAACCATATACAGTTGCAACACCATCACCAATAGAAACGACACTACCTACGTCAGTAGTTTCAATTTTATGTGAATATTCTTTAATTTGAGCCTTAATTAACTCAGAAATTTCATTAGGTTTAATAATCATAATTATAATCCCCTTTCTAATAGACTTTGTTTTAATCCTTCTAATTTATTTTTAATAGAAGCATCGAATACGTAATCATTAATTACTACTTTAAATCCTCCAATTAATTCTTCTTTAATCTTTGGAATTAAATATACTTTTTTCTTTAATTTTAAAGATATAGATAGCTCTATTCTTCTAATTTCTTCTTTTTCTAAAGGCATACTAGAATAAATATATCCTTCTAAAATACCATCTTGAGCATTAGATAAAGAAATAAATTCTTCTATAATCTTTTTTAAATAAGTCGCTCTTGAATTATCAATGATAACTTTAATAAACGAATTAATATGAACTGAAGGAGCAGATACAAACACTCTATCTACTATCTTCTTTTTTTCCTCTTTGGAAATATTTGAACAACCTAAAAGCTTTTCAAGAGATTTATCTTCTTGAATTACTTCTAAAATTGACTTTAAATATTGACGATATGCCTCATTCTTATTTTCTTCTAATGCTAATGATAAAAGAGCTGATGCATATCTAGAGGCTAAATTATTCATCAGACTTTACTTCCTTTATAAAATTTTCAACGATTTGTTGATTGTCTTTCTTAGATACTTCTCTTTGAAGTACCACTTCAGAAGCTTGCAATGCAACTTCTAAAATTTCCTTACGTATTTCTTCTTTCGCGCTTATTTTTTCTTGTTCTAATTGTTTTTGAAGAATTTGATGTTGAATAATCTTTTCTTCTTCAATTTCTTTATAAGCATTTTCTTTAATTGTTTCTGCATTCTTTTTAGCATCATCAATAATCGAACTTGCTTCAACATTTAAACGAGAGATTCTTTCATTAACTTCTTTTTCTTTTTCTTCAGCCTTTTCTTTAATTAAGTTAGCAGTAGAAATTTGAGACATGATATGATCTTGTCTTTTTTGTAAAATTTCTCTTACTGGTTTCATAAAGAACTTGCCAACGATTAAAATTAAAATTAGAGTCGCTCCTAATTGAATTAATAAAGATTGCCAACTACCAAATAATTTATTAACCATATTTTCTTGATCTACTGGTGCCCCTTCACAAGAAGTAAGCATAATTACAGTAAATAAAGAAAGAATGGAATATTTTAGATATTTTTTCATGTTAAATTACTTTAAGAAGACTAATAAAATAGCGATAAGGAAAGCGTAAATACCTGTTGTTTCACAAAGTGCAACACCAAGAATCATTGTAGAACGGATTGTACCAGTTGCTTCTGGGTTTCTTGAAATACCTTCGACTGCTGCTTTACAAACGAAGCCTTCACCAATCGCAGGACCAATACCAGCAATCATTGCTAAACCTGCACCTAGGTAAGCCATACCTGAAGCAAATGCTTCATTAAAAATACCTGCTGCTTCAGCTAAGAAATTTAATAACATAAAATTTACCTCCTTGTTATTATTTTTCTTCCATGTTTAACATGGAATTAAATTTTGAAACTTCTGTTTCATATTCTTTATCTAGTTGATTAGATAAATCCTCTGGAACCTCATTTCTAATTAAGGCCATAGATAATAATGTATATACCATGGTTTGAATAAAACCAGATACTATATCAAAATAAACGTGTAATACTGGAGTAACAATAACTGCTGCTGGAGCTAGACTTACTAGTCCAATTCTAATATTGTCAAATGCCCAGTAAACTAAACTTAATACAACATAACCTGCAATTGCATTACCAAATAATCTTAATGTAATACTTAATAATGGAGCCCACATAGATAATAAGTTAATTGGTAAGAATGCCCACACTGGATCAACATATCTTTGGAAATAATTTTTTCTATTATAATATGCAGCAGTAATGTGAATTAATAAGAATGTAGTTAAACCTAACGATAATGGTACATATAAATATGTAATTGGTGAAGGAACACCTAATAAACCAATAATTAAACAAATGAATAAATACATTGATAAAAAGCCATAAACTGCCCCACCAATTTTTCGATATTGTTTCCCCATATTAGTACAAATTAAATTATCCATCATACTTACATACATTTCTGCAAGTAACATAATACCTTTTGGTTTTTCTAAAGGATCGACCTTTTTAGATTTAAAATACACAACAAAAGATAAAATGGCAATTATTCCCATTATAAAAAGACTAACGATCAATTCGCTAGGAAATATCTCGTCATTGAATTTTAAATCTGCTAGAAAACTCATTCTATCTTCTCCTTAATTTATACTATTAAATAGTATAGACTCTTTTTTTTTATTTTTCCACAATATTAAATCAGTATTTTTTTACTTTATTAAAAATGATTGCATTTATTACCATTTGTACTAAATAAGACGCTAAACATGTTCCAAAAAAGAAAATTTGATATCCAAAACTTTGTGGAATGATACAAATTAAAAATCCGATAATATATAAAAGCATTCTTAAACCATATAATCCAATAGTTAATCCTTTATATTTTGCAGTAGGTTTAGTTAAATAATAACTAAATTCATATGAAATTTTAAAATTAATTATCGAAATTATTCCTCCTAATAAAAAGCCTAATGGTATCCACATTTGACCTATAAAAAAGCAAAAAGAAGATACTAAAAATAATCCTAGATAAACTAGAATTGATACTTTATAAATAATCTTTGTTTGCTTTTCAAATAATTCCATTCTACTTTAATATCCTTTCAACAAACCCTTGAACAATACTAGCGTATCTTTCTGGGTCAACCATATAAGAGATTCCATGCTCAGCATTATCAAAAATATGTAATTCTTTAAATGAACTTGCATTTTCAATAATTTCTTGACTCATTGATAAAGGAACAAAAGTATCTTTTTTTCCATGAATTATTAAAATAGGTGTTTTAGACTTTTTTACAGCCTCTTTTGCCCCTTTTTTATCTAATTTAAGTCCACCAAATATCAAAGCACCTAAATATAAAAATGGATAACAAAGTTTTACAGGTAAATGCATATCTTCTTTCATAACCTTAGTTAAAATCGCTTTTGGTGAAGAATATGGGCAATCTGCAATTATACCAACTACATTACTAGGTAAGTCTAATTCACTGCTCATTAAAACAGTAGCAGCCCCCATAGAAACACCTGCAAGAATAATTTTAGTATCTTTACCAAATCTATTTAATGCATAATTAATCCATTCTAAAACATCATATTTTTCTTTAATGCCAAAACAAATAGTTGAACCATCTGATTTACCATGACCCCTTTGATCAACTAAAATTGAATTATGTTTTGATTCTCTTGATAGTTTATTTCCTCCACAAAAATCTCTTATTCCTGTACCTTTATATCCATGAAATTGGATTTGTAAAGGAGCATTATCTTCTACATGATAGTATCTAGCATATAATTTTTTCCCATCTCTAGTTTTAATAGATATTTCTTCATAAGGAATTAATTCTTGTTCTTTAACTAATTCTTTCATAAAAGGGCGATAAATTTGATATTCTTCTCCACCAGGAAAATAATTATTACCTATTCCTTGACGATTATTATAAAAAGCAATTCTATAACAAATATAACTAATTATTAAAACAATTAATAAAAGACTAATACCTATTATTCCACCGATTGCTAATCCATTAATTAAAAATATCATAATCTCATCTCCTAATATTAGTATTATATCACTTTAAAGAAAATAAAAAACAACTCTCGAAAAGAAAGTTGTTTAATATTAATTTCTTCCTATTACTAAAAACCACAAGACTAATTGAGCGATATTAAATAAAGTAAGAATAACTCCTTGCCATATACCAACTACAAAATAAGTAAAAATTGTAAAAACAATTGGTAATACTATTCCTGCTCCATGAATAATCTTCCCCATTTCATCTTCAATTACTTGTATTCCAATATAAGAAGCTCCTATTCCTAAAACACTAACAATTAAGCCAATTAAGAAAGTCATTCCTATTCCAAATAATGGTTCTTTTTCAGGTTTAATATTAGAATCATCATTAACAAATCTTTTTTCAATTTTTGCATTAACACTTAATACTTCAACTGGATTTTCAATGTTAGTAGCAACTCTATTTTTAATATTGACATAGAAATACGAATCATCTGCACCTATAAAACTATCTACTTTGCCTTCTTCAGTAACCGTTTTACTACTCAACGATTTTTCTGGTCTATATGAAAATTTAATTTTAATATCTTTTAAAAGATCTAAATCATATTCAAAATCATCAGTCACATAAAATTGAATTACTGTTGTTCCAAAACTACCTCCATCATTAATTATTTCATATCTTTCAACTGGAACCTCTAATTCAACATATTTATTAGAACATGATGAAAAAATAAATACACTAAACATAGTGATAACTAATAAAAATAATGAAAGTATTTTTTTCATAAGTAATTTATTCTCCTGTAACTATAAATATTATCTAATAAAAATCACTAAAAATAAACAAAAAAGAGACCGAAGTCTCTTTAATTTGTTAATGGCGCAGAAAGAGAGATTTGAACTCTCGCGGGACTTTCATCCCCTAATGGTTTTCAAGACCATCCCCTTCAGCCGCTTGGGTATTTCTGCAAAAGTTTGGTGGACCCAGTAGGACTTGAACCTACAACTACCCGTTTATGAGACGGGGGCTCTAACCATTGAACTATGGGTCCAATTTTCCTACATCCTTAATAAATTTTTTGGTAGCGGCAGAGGGACTTGAACCCTCGACCTCCCGGGTATGAGCCGAGCGCTCTAACCAACTAAGCTACACCGCCAAGACGCATATATTTCTTATGCGTTATTAATAATATCAAAAATATAGAAATATTCAAGTGCTTTTTGAAAAAAAGTGAATATTTTTTCTTTTTATTCTTCTTTTTTCTATTTTTCTAATTAATTAGAAACAACCAAAGCATATACCGACAAGTACATAATAAATACATGCTGATAAAATATCATTTAGAGTTGTAATCATTGGACCAGAAGCAACAGCAGGATCAATCTTAATCTTTTTGAAAAATAATGGAAATAATAACCCTATTAAGCTTGAGAATGTAACAGATAATAATAATGATCCACTTACACATGCTGCTACTAATAATGCATCTTGGATATTATAAGGAGTACCAACAATAACATTTTGTTTACTAATAGCCATAAAACCAAAGATGACGACAAAACTTAAAATTCCAAGTAGTAAACCATTTAAGAAGCCTACTCTTAATTCTTTAAAGAACATTTTCCATACTTTCTTTTTAGAAAGTTCATCTTCACTATTAATTGAAGTTAAAGTAACTGCTAAAGCTTGAGTTCCTCCATTACCAGCCATACCAAAGACTAGCGATTGGAAAACAACTGCACCTGTTACTGCATTAATAACATTTTCAAAAGCAGAAATAACACTAGTTACAATTAGACCTAAAACTAATAATAAAGAAAGCCAAGGAATTCTCTTTTTAATAGATTGAAAGATTGATTCATCAACTTCTTCTTCCTCAGTTAACCCAGCTAAACGGTGGTAGTCTTCAGTAGCTTCTTCAGTTACTAATTCAACTAAATCATTCGCAGTTAAAACACCAATTAACACATTTTTATCATCAACTACTGGAATGATATCTTCATAGTATTCTTTAATTGAGTTAATTGACTCATCAATTTTAGATTTACCAGTAATAGAAGGATAATTATACATAATCTTATCTTCTAATTTTTCATTTTTTCTAGCAATAATTAAATCTTGAAGTGGAATAGCACCAATAAATTCACCATTTTCTTTAGTAACAAGAATAGTTGAAATATTATCATTTTCTGAAGCTTGTTCAATTAATTTTTTCATCGCGCTTTGGACAGAATCAGATTCTAAAATATTAATGTAGTTAGTAGTCATTAAAGAACCAATTTCATCTTCTTCGAATGATAAAATTAATTCAATATCTTCTCTAACTTCTTCATCTTCAATTAATTCCAAAATTTTCTCTTGGTCTTCTTCTTCCATTTCTTGAAGTAAGTCAACAGCATCGTCAGCGTCCAAGTTTTCAATGATGTCTGCAACTTTTTCATCAGAAATTTGTTCTAATAATTCATCAGCGTCTTCCATGTAAGTTAAGACATCAGAAACTTCTTCAACGCCTAAAATCTTCGCAATGCGAAGTCTTTCATCTTCATCTAAATAGTCTAAAACATCCGCAATATCGGAGTCGTGATATTCTAATAATTTTTCTTTTATTTGTTGATCTGGTAAATTAGATCTAATGATTTGTAAAATCTCTTGAATAAAATCCATAAAAGCACCTCCATATAAAAGGCACTATTTATTATCACCATGATAAAAATATGCCTTATTGAAATAAATAATTAACTTACTCGGTCTCTCATCCATATTCTTATCACCTCTCTATTTTATTTTTAACGATTTAATTTATTTTTACAATAGTAAAATTTAAATATTTTTCAAAATATCTAAAGTATGAGAACTACAACCTATCATATCTTTTCGTTTTGAAATAATTAAGCAGTAATTTTTATATAATTCAAATGTTTTTTCATCCATTTTATTGATAACTTGACGAATATAATCTGTTGGTCCATCAACTCCAATTATATCAACTCTAGATAAACTAGCTCGTTTATTTAAATTATCAATATCTTCTACTCTAACATAATCATAAAGATCATCTTCATTCATTCTAGTATGGAAAGAAGAATCAACTTCACCTTTGTCTACACATTCTAAAATATGATTATCAATAAATCCATAAGAAACTATACTATAATCATTCATAACATACGCTACTAAAATATATCCACCGACTTTAGTTACTCTTTTAGCCTCTTCCAAAACTTTAATTTTATCTTCTTCACTATGAAGATGATACATTGGTCCAAAAATTAAAGTGACATCAAATTGATGATCTTCAAATTTAGATAAATCTATCGCATTACCTTGATAAACTGGTATATCATAATTATTTTTCTTTAATTTAGCCTTAAATTGACCAATATTTGGTTTACATAATTCAACTGCAGTTACATTTTTATATCCTTGTTCAAATAATGAAATTGAATATCTTCCAGTTCCTGCTCCAACATCAAGAATCTTTTTAGAATAATCATTATCTAAAATCTCTAAAATATAATTCATCGTAACAAAAAATTCTACTTGGCCATGTCGAGAAAGTAGTCTTTTTTCTTCATTGAATTTATTGTAGTATTCTTCTAACTTCATTATTCTTCTTCCTTATTTTGTAAGTTTTCAAAAATTGCTTTAATGAAAATTAAATCTTCTTCTGTAGTTAATTTCATATTCGCTTTATTTCCTGGAACTAATTTAACTTCTTCATTTAATAATTTCATTAAGGAAGCATCATCAGTAGAATCAAAAATATTTAGAGTTTGCGCAAACTTATGAGCACTTCTCAATAAATCAAGTTTGAATGATTGAGGAGTTTGAACAACATAAATTTTACTTCTATCTAAAGATTCAGAAATAGTTTGACCATCATTAGACATAATCATTGAATCAGTGCATGGTAAAATAGTTGTTACTGCTTTTGATTCTTCTAAAGCCTTAATATTATTAGTAATAACTTGCTTTGAAACTAATAATCTAGCCGCATCATGAATTAGGACGTTTGGATTTCCTAAAGACACGTCTTGAGATAAAAATTCAATCGCACTATAAACAGAAGCTTGTCTAGTAACTCCACCTGAAACTACACCTATAACTTTATCAAAATTATATTTTTTAATAATTTCCTCAGTCTTTTTAATATATTCAAAATTAGAAACAACAACGATTTTATCAATTTGAGGATGCTTATTAAAAGTATCTAAAGAATAAGCTATAACTTCTTTTCTACAAAATTCATAGAATTGTTTTGGGAATTTGTTCGATTCATTTAAGAATCTTGATCCATAACCACCTGCTAAAATAATTGCAATATTCATAACTATTTCTCCTTTTTATTTTTAAATTTTTTTACTAAAGAAATTACTAAAGTCGCAATAATTAAGGCTAGGCCTAATCCTGCTAAAACTAAGAAAGCAATTTCTCTAAATTCACAATCGCTAATTAATAACATATATTCAGTTGCTTCTGCTAATAATACATCTTTTTGTGATTGTTCAGTCACATTTTTAATTGATTCAAGAATCTCATCATATTTAACTTGATAATTCTTTTTATTAATGGTTTGAGATAAACTAGCAATAACTCCACCAACACTTAAAATAGCACCATAAACTATCATATTTAAATTTTTCTTTTTTCCAACAATATTGACTTCTGGCATTGGCTTTAAAGATGACATATCTTTTAAACAATTAGGACACGTATTAACATCATCATTCATAAAAGTTTTACAATATGGACATTTTTTCATAATTTATCCCCCTTAATAAATATATTTATACTTCTATAATAAATTATAAAAGGACTTGTAAACAAGTCCTTTATTTCTATTTTTTCATTTTTTTCTTCAATTTATCAAAGAAAGATTCATTTTTTGATGATTTTTCTTCAAATTCTTGGAATTTTCTTAATAATTCTTTTTGTTCAGTAGTTAATTTAGTTGGTGTTTTAACTTTGATATGGACATATTGATCACCAAAATTACCATTTCTAATATCTTTAACACCTTTTTCTCTAAGTTTTAAAACATGACCATTTTGAGTTCCTTCTGGAATCTTTAAATCAACATTTCCATAAACAGTAGGAATTTCAATTTGACAACCTAATGCCGCATCAACCATGCTCATTTCTAATTCAACGTGAATGTCGTTTCCTTCACGTTTAAAGAATTTATCACTATCGACCACAATTTCAATGTATAAATCACCATTAGGGCCACCTCTAGTACCTCTTTCACCTTTTCCAGAAACTCTAATTTGTTGACCATTATTAATACCTGCTGGAATATTGACATCAATTTTCTTTTTAATTTTATTGAAGCCTTTCCCATTACAAGCATAACATTTTTCTTTAATTGTCTTACCTTCCCCATTACACGAAGGACAAGTAGATTGAGTTTCTTGAACCATACCAAAGATATTTTGTACTCTTCTAGAAATATATCCTCTACCATTACATGATGAACAATTAACTACATCATTTGGAGTTCTTGCCCCTGTTCCAGAACATGATGAACAAGTTTCATCTAAAGATATATTTAATTCGATTTTTTTACCTTTAATCGCATCCATAAAGTTAATTCTAACAGTCATGAAACGATCGTTTCCTCTTTGAGGACCAGTATTTGTTCTTCTTCTAGAACCGCCACCAAAGAATGAACTAAAAATATCTCCTAAATCTACATCTTGGAAACCTTGTGAGAAGCCACCAAATCCACCTGCTCCTGCTCCACCATTTTGATCAAAAGCAGCATGACCAAATTGATCGTAAGCTTGTTTCTTTTGCGGATCAGAAAGAACTTCATAAGCTTCTTGAATTTCTTTAAACTTTTCTTCTGCTCCTGGTTCTTTATTGATATCTGGATGGTATTTTTTTGCTAGTTTTCTATGTGCTTGTTTAATTTCTTGTTCACTAGCACCTTTACTTAGGCCTAAGACCTCATAATAATCTCTTTTTGAAGCCATAATTTACCTCCTATTTATACAAGAATATGGTGGATAAAATATCCACCATAAAATATTTACTAATTAGTTAGCTTTATCTGTGAAATCTGCATCGATAACATCATCATCAGATGATGAGTTATTATTTGATGAAGTATTGTTATTTTGATAAGATTGTTGATTTTGATATTGTTGAGCATATGCTGCAGCTTGTTCTAATTGAGACATCTTTTCTTTTAAAGTAGCAATATCATTAGCATCTAATGCAGCTTTTAATTCATCTCTTAATTTTTGAGTTTGTTCTTTTTGAGATGCATCCATCTTATCGCCTTCATTAGCTAATGCTTCATCAATTTGAGAAATTAAAGATTCTGCTTTATTTTTTACTTCGATTTCTTCTTTTCTCTTTTCATCTGCTTCTCTATTTTCTTCAGCTTCTTTCATCATTCTATCGATTTCATCTTTGCTTAAGCCATTTGTACCAGAGATAGTAATTTGTTGTTCTTTATTAGTATCTAAGTCTTTAGCTTTAACTGAAACAATACCGTTTACGTCAATTGAGAAAGTAACTTCAATTCTTGGTTGACCACGTCTAGCAGGTCTAATTCCATCCAATCTAAATTGACCTAATAATTTGTTATCTCTAGCCATTGGTCTTTCACCTTGGAAGACAACAATATCAACTGAAGGTTGATTATCTTCTGCTGTTGAGAATACTTGTGATTTAGTTGTTGGAATTGTTGTATTTCTTTGAATTAATGGAGTTAATACACCACCCATAGTTTCAATACCTAATGTTAATGGAGTAACGTCTAATAATAATACGTCTTTTTTATCACCACGAATTACACCACCTTGAATAGTAGCACCAACAGAGACTGCTTCATCAGGGTTAATTGAGATATTTGGAGTTTTACCAGTTAAACGTTTAACAGTTTCAACAACCGCAGGCATTCTAGTAGAACCACCAATTAAGATAACTTCGTCTAATTCAGATGGATTTAATCCAGCATCTTGTAATGCTCTTTGAACTGGAGCTTCAGTTCTTCTTAATAAATCTCTAGTTAATTCTTCAAATTTAGCTCTTGTAATATCCATTTCAAAGTTAACTGGTCCCATGCTTGTCATTGCAATGAATGGTAATGAAACTGTAACTTTTTGTAATGAAGATAAAGCAATTTTTGCTTTTTCAGCTTCTTCTTTTAATCTTTGAGAAGCCATTTTATCATTAGTTAAGTCAACATTATGTTGAGCTTTAATTTGCATTTTTAAGAAATCTGCTAATCTATTATCCCAGTCATCACCACCTAAGTTGTTATCACCTGAAGTAGAAACAACTTCGAAAGTACCATCAGCAATTTCTAAAATTGAAACGTCAAATGTACCACCACCTAAGTCATAAACTAAGATTTTTTGATCTTTATCAGATTTTACTTGATCACCATAAGCTAATGCTGCTGCTGTAGGTTCGTTAATAATTCTAACTACTTCTAAGCCAGCAATTTGACCTGCATCTTTAGTTGCTTGTCTTTGAGCGTCATTAAAATAAGCAGGAACAGTAATAACAGCTTTTGAAATTTTTTCACCTAGATTATCTTCAGCATATTTTTTCATATAAGCTAAAATCTTAGCTGAAATTTCTTGTGGAGTAAAATCTTTATTTAAACATTTGATGTGTACTTTTTTATCAGTACCCATAATTCTTTTAATAGATGCAACTGTATCTGGGTTAGTTAGTAATTGTCTTTTTGCTGCAAAACCAACAATCTCTTCACCATCTGGTTTAAATGATACAACTGATGGAGTTGTGTTTGGACCTTCTGGGTTTGGAATAACTTTCCAGTTACCATCTTCTTGCATGTAACTAACAACTGAGTTAGTAGTACCTAAGTCAATACCTAAAATAATTTCTTTTGCCATAATTTTTAATCTCCTTTTCTTAATTTGCCTTTTCAGTTTGTACTTCTAAGGCTTCTTCTTCACTTTTTTCCTCTTTTTGAGGGATTTTCGATACAACGACCATTGCAGGTCTTATTAGACGATCTTTTAACATATAACCTTTATTCATTACTTTAACAACTAGATCGTCAACTTCACCATCTTCAACATCAACTGCTTGCATTAAACTTGGATCAAACTTTTTATTTAATTCTGGAACAATTTCTTTTACTCCTTCAGCTTCTAAAGCTTGAACCATTTGATTATAAATCATTTCAAATCCTTTACAATATGCTAATAGAGTTGGATCTTCTGGTTTAAATTTAAAACAATAATAGAAGTTATCAAATACTGGAAGTAATGCTTCTAAGAAACCTTGTCCACGATATTTGAACATTACTTGATGATCTTTTTCCATCTTTTTTCTTAGATTGTCCATATCAGCATACGCTTCATAATATTTGTTTTTCCATGAAGCAACTTCTTCTGATAGTTTAGCAATTTGTTCTTCTAATTCTTGAATCTTTGTATTTTCAACTTCAAGTTCTTCTTTAACTTGCTTTTCTTTCTTCATCCTCATCGTCCTCTCCTAAAGTGTTATATGCTTCTTCAAATTTTTCAATTACATATTCTAAAGCAGATAATACTTTATCATAGTCCATTCTTGTTGGACCAACTAAAGCTATTTTCCCAATTGAATGACCATTAACATTTAAATTAGTTTTAACTACTGATAAATCTTTCATTTCGTCTTCTTCACCAATGAATACTTCTAATTTATCATTACTTTCATTTTCTGAATGGAAGAATTTAGTCATGTTCTCTGGTTTTTCAATTAGTTCTAACATCTTTTTAAGCTTTAATGTATCATTATTAAATTCTGGTTGATTTAATAATTTAGATTGACCAAATAATGAAACTCTTTCTTCTGTGAATCGAATTAATGCATCTGCAAGAACGCGGTAAATTGCATCGTTTTGTTTAATGTAATCACTGATTAATGGTTTTAAAGCTTCCATTCTTTCTACTAAAGAAGAAATTGGAGAACCAATCAATCTTTCATTTAACATCTTCATGCATTCTTGTAAATCATTCATGTTAATTGATTTATCTAAGACGAATGTTTTATTTTCAACATATCCTTTATCTGTAACAAAAACTGCTGTCATTGATTTATCAGATAATGGGATAGCTTGAACCGAAACTAAATGTTCTTGTTCAGCATTTGGTCCTAAAACTATCGAAGCAAGATTAGTCATATGCGATAAAATTTCACAAGATTCTTTAATTACATCTTCAATACTTTTTTCTCTTTGAGTAAAGATGTTTGCTAATTGATATTTAATATTATCATTAACATTTTTATTTCTTAAGTTTGCAATGTAATATTTATACCCTTTTGTAGAAGGAATTCTTCCACTTGAGGTATGTGTCTTTTCAATCAATCCCATATGTTCAAGTTCACTCATCTCATTACGAATAGTCGCACTTGAATAAGGAAGATCATATTCTTCAATAAGAGTATGACTACCGACTGGTAAAGCAGTCTTAATATAGTAATCAACAATATATTTAAGAATTAAGTCTCTTCTTGATAAACCCATATCTTACCTCCTTTTAGCACTTTTTCTTCCGGAGTGCTAATTATATTATATGCTATTTTTTAGCAATTACAACAAAAGAGTGCTAATTTTTTAATTTTTTTCAAAAATATTTATATGAATAAAAAAAGATATAAGTAAACTTATATCCTTTAAATTAATTATTGTACATTTTCCTTCCAAGTTTGCCAATCAATAGTGTTTTTATATGGTCCGTTAGTGTTTCCATCGTATTTAATTACTCTAGCAGTACCTTGATATCCACCTTGAAGAACCCATTTCCCTTCTTTTAATATTGCCTTAGTCATGTAAGTTTCAATTAGTTCTCCTGTAGATGTAGTTTCTCTATTATCATAAGTATATATATAGTATTCAGTATCCGATTTAAAATAAATTAAAAAACCAACATATTCAAAACCATCAATATTAGAAAACTTATTCTTTAAATTACCACCAGATACTTGTTGATTACTACCAACATTATCCTTATTATCATCAAGTCTATTTTCTAAAGCATTGCTCAATAAGGAATTTGGATTGTTAATGCCATCAGTATCCGAAACAATTGTTTGTAATAAAGTATTATGAGATACCTCTTGTTGATCATCATCAGGAACATTTTCTTTATAATAAAAATCTGTTATTCCCATAGTATATTGATTAATCTTACTGTCTGGAGTTTTAGTCGCATATGTAAACATTGCATAAACACTACCAACACTAAGTATTGATAGTACAATTGCTAATATTGAAATAAATTTAGCAAATCTTTTCATATGCCCTCCCTCTAATAAATATAAATTATTCTAAATATTCTGATACTTCTAATGTAATCGCTCCAGGTACACTAATCTCAGATTTAAACTTTTCAAATTTTTCTTTTGTATCAATTTTAAAACCTTCTGGAATGTTTAACGTTAAACAATTTAAGAAAAATTCAGAACCAATTGTTACATTTGAAACGTATGTATCAGTATAACCTGTTGCAAGTTCTTGATTAACAATTAAGATATCACGATCAACACCATTAACTCCATCAGAATCAAATTGATAATTATCACTGACTTTAACAGTATATTTTAATTTTATACCATTTTGTTTAACAAATTCTTCAGCTTGAGCATCTGGTGTAAAATTAATACTTACTGAACCACTTATTGTTAAAATTGGAGTATAATCACCTTTATCATCAATTAATAAATTAATATTATCGGTAGAAACGTTAATTACACCTTTAGTAATATTTTCTCCAGAACCATTAATTACAGGCTTATAATCGTTCTCTACTGGAGGTAATAAATCATTACCATAAATCCAAGCAGCATAAACACCACTTATTGTAAGCGTAGTTAATAATGTTAAAATTAATGGTACTTTTTTCATCTTCTACTCCTTATTAAATTTATTTAAATTATACTTTATTATTTTTAATAAATAAAGAAATTATAATAATATCGAAAATAAAAATATACTGTAAAAATGTATAAGCATATAAGTTATATTACATTTATAAAATTATTTTTCCTAAAATATAATCTAAAATAAATAAATTATCGTCAGTAACTTTATATTTTTCATTGTTTTTTTCAATTAATCCTTTTTTTATAAGATCATTTAATTTAGAAACATATAATTCATTATCAACTTCAATTCCTTCTTGAAGTCTTAGTCCAAGCATAATATGATAAAATTCTTTATCTCTATTAGTCAATACCTCTTCATTTACTCTAGTTTTTCCTTCTAGATATTTAGTCAATGATCTTGTATTATCATATCTAATATTATCTAAATATCCTGATGCTCCCAATCCAATTCCATAATATTCTTGATTTCTCCAATATATCAAATTATGTTTAGATTCATAGTTAGCTTTAGAAAAATTGCTTACTTCATAACGATTAAAGCCTTTCTCTTTTAAATACTCATAAATATAGTCATACATTTCTCTAACATTATCTTCATCTTGTTCTTGAACATTTTTATTGCCAAAGACTGTATTTGGATTAACCATTAAAGAATATGTAGAAATATGAGTTATTGGTAAAGAAGTAATTATTGCTAAATCCTTTTTTAACATATCCAAATTTTGATTTGGTAAAGCATAAATTAAATCTAAATTAATATCTCTAATATTATATTTAATAAGATTATTAACTAATGAATATACGTCTTCTTTATTGTGTTTTCTATTTAAAAGTTTCAATAATTGATCATCAAATGTTTGAACTCCGATAGAAACACGATTGACATGATACTTGTCTAATAACTTTATCTTATCTACATCAAAATTTTCAACATTTCCTTCTATAGTGTATGACATTCCTTCACGAAAATACTTACTAACAATAATTAATAGTCTTTCAAATTGTTCCAAATTTAAAGAAGTTGGAGTACCTCCACCTATATATATTGAAGTAATATCTTTTATATCATACGAATTCAATTCTTTTTCCAAGCTTAAAAGATAACGATTTACAAAGTCTTCACGATAAATGACTTTTGCAAAATCGCAATAAGAACAAATATGACTACAAAATGGGATATGAATATAAAGACCTTTATTCATCTTCTTCGTCTTCGTTTGCTTTTTTAATTTTTTCTTCTTCCTCGATTGAAGATAATTTATTAGAAATATTTTCTGAAGCGATTTCTTCTTCTGTTTGAACTTTATCTTCTCCTTTTAATCCAGGAACAAATTTTCTTAATAAGAAAACAACTAATGCGATGCCTGCTGCTCCTAAAGCAATCCATAACATTGATAAATCAACATCTGCTAATATATTAATCATAAAACTAATCCTCTCTATTTAATGGGTTTGGTGTATAAACAAATTTATTACGAATATTTTCTTTCTTATAGAAACCTAAACTAGCTAAATTATCCATACTAGTTCTCGCAGTTTCATAAGCGCAATCATTCTCTTTTTTATACATTCCAATTGTATAATATTTTCCTAAAGTACAATGTCTAGAATAAAATTCTGCTTGTCCTTTTTTTAATGTTGGATACAATTCAAGAAGGTGTTGAGCAACCATACTTGCATCATTTTCATCTAATCCAACAGGCATTGTTGGTAAAGAAACTTTTCTTTCAAAGTTAATTGAAGGAACATCACTTTCTTGTTTAACTTCTTTATAAACATAAGGAGTTGAAGGAACAACTTCTACTTTTTTAGGAGTTTCCTTTACTTGATCTTCTTGATGTAATTCTTGATACATCATTTTTGAATCGAATACAGAAATATCTTCATCTAGTTCATTTACCCATTCTTCTAAATATTCAACTAAAGTTTTTACAATATATGTAAAATCTAATTTCATTTCTGATTCAAAAGACATTTTTCTTAAATAATCTTGATAATGAACATGCAATAATTCTTCTAATGGAATAAAAGAAGCAATATCTTCGTTATCAAAATGTGCTAAACAATATTTTGTCATCAATATAGCCATTTCTTCATTGAAATAATCAAAAGGTTTAACATAATTAATATAAAAATAAGTAATAAATGCCTTAACGATACCAAATAATTGTGAATTATTGTTAAATTCAAATAAAGCATCCATTAAATCTGGAATTCTATCTACTGGGCTTGCATCATAATGTCTTCCAATAAAAACATGATCTGCTCTATCAATTAATTCCGTCTTTCTATAATAATTTTCTAAAGAAGTAACATCTAAATCAATACCTCTTAATTTCGTATATATCATCATTAGTAAAGATAAATTAAATTGTCCACTAGAACGTGATTTAAAATATCTTAAAGTTTTATAATAATTTGATAATACTAAATATTCAACTGGTACAGTAGGTAAAGTTTCTTCAACAATAGCTTTTAAACTATCTTCTCCAATTTGAATTTCATAAACATCTTTTAAAATATTTAAAATGTTTAAATAACGATCATTTTCAAAAACTCTAGTAATTCTAGAATTTTGATAATAATCTTTTGAATACTTAATTAATAACTTAGATAATTTCTTTTCTAAAGAAACAATTTGATTTGTTAATTTTGGAGGTAAAACAATATTGAAAGGAACTCTTTCGATATTATTTAATCCAGTTTGTTTTGCATAATATGATCGATACATATTTACCTTATTCCATATCGAATCAATATTAGACATATTCAAAGCTTTTTTTACATCATCTTTTGTAGCATACATTTCATCTGTAAATCTAACGCCATGATCTTTTTCCATAATTTTATCACCTTCTAGTAAGAATTTTACTAAAAAAAAGGTCCTTTTACAAGGACCCTACTATATTTTTACTAATTTTCTACTAACAAAATACGACAATACACTCTATTCTTCATCATCAACCGACAATATTGCCATAAATGCGTCTTGAGGTACATCAACTGTACCAACTGATTTCATACGTTTCTTACCCTCTTTTTGTTTTTCTAGAAGTTTCTTTTTACGCGAGATATCTCCACCATAACATTTAGCAAGAACGTCTTTTCTCATCGCTTTAATATCGGTTCTAGCGATTACTTTACCTCCAATTGCCGCCTGAACTGGAACTTCAAATAGTTGTCTTGGAATAACTTCTTTTAATTTTCTAACAATCGCATTACCTCTATTATATGCAAATTCACGATATACAATTGAACTTAAAGCATCAATTGGATCACCATTTAATAAAATATCCATCTTGACTAATTTAGAAGCTTGATAGCCTACTAATTGATAATCAAAAGAAGCGTAGCCTCGAGAATATGATTTTAATTTATCAAAGAAATTATATATAATTTCTGATAAAGGTAAATTATAAGTTAGTTGCATTCTTGTAGAATCAAGATATTCTAAATCAACATAAATACCTCTTCTTTCTTGACATAATTTCATAATAGAACCTACATATTCATTTGGAGTCATAATTTTTGCTTCAACATAAGGTTCTTGAATTTCTTTTACCTTTGTCATATCTGGCATTTTAGAAGGATTATCTAATTCAACCTTAGTTCCATCAAATAAATATACATGATAAATAACTGAAGGTGCAGTTAAAATTAAGTCAATATTATACTCTCTTTCAAGTCTTTCTTGAACGACATCCATATGTAATAAGCCTAAGAATCCACATCTAAATCCAAATCCTAATGCTTGAGAAGTTTCTGGTTCATAAACTAATGAAGCATCGTTTAACGATAATTTTTCTAAAGCTTCTTTTAAATCTTGGTACTTTTTAGAATCACAAGGATATAATCCACAATAAACCATAGGAGACATTGTTTTATATCCAGGAAGAGGTTCTTTAGCAGGATTACTCTTTAGAGTAATAGTATCACCAGGTCTAACTTCTGTAATATCTTTAATTTGTGCAGCAATCCAACCAACTTCACCTGCAATTAATTCATCAGTTTTAACTTCTTTTGGTGCTCTATAACCTAGTTCAGTCACTTGATATGAAAGACCATTACTCATTAATAAAATTTGATCTCCAATTTTTACTTTACCTTCTTTAATTCTAACTTGCGCTACTACACCTCTATATGAGTCGTAGAACGAGTCAAAAATAAGGGCTTGAAGATTATTATGTTTACTTCCTTTAGGAGCAGGAATACGTTCTACAATCGCTTCTAAAACATCTTCAACATTTAGTCCAGTTTTAGCAGATACGCCAATTGCATCATCACAAGGTAAACCGATTGTATTTTCAATATCTTCTTTTGTTTTTTCTACATCTGCACTTGGTAAGTCAATTTTATTAATTACCGGAATTATTTCTAAATCATTATCAATTGCTAAATAAACATTAGCAAGCGTTTGTGCTTCAACTCCTTGAGTAGAATCAACTACTAAAAGAGCACCTTCACAAGCTGCTAAAGATCTACTGACTTCATAAGAAAAGTCAACATGTCCTGGAGTATCAATTAAATTAAACAAATATTCTTCTCCATTCTTTGCTTTATATATTAAATTAACCGCATTTAACTTAATAGTAATACCTCTTTCTCTTTCAAGATCCATACTATCTAACAATTGTTCCTTCATTTCTCTTTTAGAAACAGTTTGAGTTAGTTCTAATATTCTATCTGCAAGAGTTGATTTACCATGGTCAATATGCGCAATAATTGAGAAATTTCTAATATGTGCGTTATCAAATTTCATTTTCTAAATCACCTACCTAGTAAATATATCTTAAAATTAATAAATATACAATTTATTATTTATTTTTTTTCCAAAATTGTTCTAGTAAATAATCAATTTGACGTTCATTATTCACAAATTCATTGTTTTTATATTGCTTTTTAAGGATATTACGATATTTATATTGAGTAAATCGATCATCAATAAAAACTATAATTCCTTTGTCATTTTCTGAACGAATTACTCGACCTGCTGCTTGAATAATCTTAGTGATTCCTGGATTAACATAAGCATATTCATATCCATTAATTTCTTCTGATTCAAAATGTTCTTTAATTAAATCTCTTTCAAAAGAAATTTGAGGAATACCAACTCCAACTACTATCGCTCCAATTAATTTATCACTATAGAAGTCAATACCTTCAGAGAATATCCCCCCTAATACAGCAAAACCAACAGTAGTTTTCGAAGGATCTAATTCAAAGAAAGATAAAAACTTATCTTTATCCCTATCTTCCATATCTCTAGTTTGCTTGATATAACGAATATCATTTTTAAAATTCATTCTTGAATAGACTTCTTCTAAATATTGATATGATGAAAAGAATACTAAATAATTACCAACCTTTTTATTAATTACTAAATCAATAGTATCAGCAATCTTTTGATAAGTATTAATTCGATCTTTATATCTAGTTGATAAATCTGTTCTAACCAAAGTTAAACAATTTTCTTTTGGGAAAGGAGATTCTAATTTCATTACTGGAGTATCTTCATTTCCTCCTAAACAATTAACATAATACTCAATAGGAGTTAATGTTGCCGAAAAGAAAATACTTGCTTTTAATTTTCTTAAAGTATCTTTAACAAGTGAAGAAGAATCTACGCATTTAATAATTGCAAATAAATTATCTTCACTTTTTTGATAATAAGTAGTAAAACCCTTTCCTATAAATTCTGAAATCTTTAAAAATCTATTCACATTTCTAAAATTATCAATAAATATATCATAGTTTACATCTGGATAATTCTTTAAAATATCTTGACATTGTCTAAAATAATTCATTAATAATTCATAAAAATATGGATCAAAATCCCCTTCTTGAATCATATATTCGTCATCACATTCTTTAATATCGTTTAAATAAACAATGATCTTTTTAAGCGCTCTTTTAAACTTAGGATGTTTAAATTTACGTAATTTCTTTTGAACAGCAACGAATTCATCTAATTCTAGAGTAGTAGAATACATTTCTCTACTTCTATCTACTAGATTATGAGTTTCATCAATTAATGCCACATAATTAGTTTTACTAATTTCAAAATATCTTTTTAAATAAACAATTGGATCAAATACATAATTATAATCACAAATTACTACATCACAAAATAATGAAACATCAAGTTGCAATTCAAAAGGACAAACTTGATATCTATTCGCATATTTATAGATAATTTCATCATTGATAATTGATTCGTTTTGAACTATTTCAGTTAAAATTGTTCTTAGTTTATCATAATAACCAATAGTAAAAGGACATTCATCCGGATTACATCGATGTTCACCTGTAAAGCACATCTTTTCTTTACTATTTAATTTGATAACTTTAGCATCTAAACCCTTTGAAATCATTAATTTAGAAGCGTCAAAAGCAACTTCTTTTGCCATTGCTTTTGCTGACAAGTAGAAAATCTTTTCCGTTCCGCATTTAGCAATACTTTTAATCGCAGGAAATAAAGTAGAAATTGTTTTACCTATTCCAGTAGGAGCCTCAATAAATAAAGTGTCATCATTTAAAATAGTTCCATAAACATACTTAGCTAATTCTCTTTGACCTAATCGATATTCACCATATGGAAATTCTAAAGCATCAGAAGATATCTTAACTTGATTTTTATGTAAATCTATCATTCTGTAGAATGATAAATAATCTACACATAAATTAGTAACATATTCTTCTAATTCTAAAAAAGAATAAGTAAAATTCATCAATAATTTATCTTCATCATCCTTTTGAGAAATATAAGTTAATCTGACTCCCATTGTATCTAATGAATTTTCTTTAGCATACATATAAGCATAAACTTTTGCCTGACCTAAATGCCAATTCTTATTCTCTTCATAAAACTTTTCTAACTCGATAACAGTAGATTTAATTTCATCAATAATCGGAAATTTTTTTCCTATAATTATTCCATCTGCTCTACCAGAAAGAAGAAATCTAAAATCATCAACAATCACTTCACAAGATAATTCTTCTTCAGAAATATAATTATTATTTTGGATTTGTTGGTAGCGTAAATGAATTCGAGTGCCTTCAGCCATCGAAGCATTATTAAATATACGATTGTCAATATTTCCACTTCTTAGTAAAAAATCTACTAAACCATGGACCGATAGGACGATATCTTTCATATTACTTTACACTTACTTTATTCTTCTTTCCAATTAATATTTTGCCTTTACATTCTTTAACTATTTCATCAATATTTTCATTTGCTTCTTTAATCGCAGAATTAACAATTTCTGTTTGAATTTCACTAGGATCAGACATACTTTCTTGAATTGAATATTCTTCATATAAATATTTTCTAGTTAAAATACCAATTCTTAATGTCAATAAAGCATTAGTTGAGCCTTCTATTAAACTTTTAGTAATTGTACCTACAATTGGTATACTTTTTAAGATATTATCTGCTAGAGCATTAATTCCAGTAGTTACTAGTTCTCCGGCATTTAATGCTTCTATAGAATAAGCAAATAATGAATTTCTAAATACTTTAACAATTAATTTTGATAATCTAGCATAAGTAGGATGATAACCGCATTTAACACAAATTTGCATAATCATTCGTACGTTACTTAAAGCCACACTTAACGCATCAAATTTACCAGATTGAGATACTGCAGTTGTCAATAATACTTTAGCAGCAGTCGCATTAATCGTTTTATTGATATCTTTATTAATTTCAGTACGATAAATTTTCTTTAAAGTATTATTAAGTTCCACTTTATTATGCATAAAGCTTCTTAATAAATTTTTAGAATCTTTTGAAACATTATCATTAGTTTCAATAATATTTTTTGCAACTTTTTGCATCTTTTTAAAATTGCTTCTAGAAATCTCTTTATCGTAAACTGCTTCAATTACGTCTAAAGAAAAAACAGGAGTTGATAAAGCAACAATTACTGGTCTTAAAACAAATATTCCAATTAATAAAACAATAATTCCAGTTACTATTCCTCCAACTATATTCCCAGTTACAGGATCTTGAAAGAAACTTTTAGTAAAACTAAATACATCAATAAGACATACTACAGTAAAAAACACTAATAAAACCATAAGTGCAGTGAAAATTAATCCACCAAACTTTTTACTTTCTTTTTTTATAATTAACTCTTCTTTTGAAGAAGTTTCGACATTAATAATTGTTTGTTCTTGTTTAAAGATATCTTTATTAATCTTTACTTGTTCTTTTTCTTTAACTTCAGTTGTACCTAATAATTTTTTCATAGAATACCTCCTATTTCTTTAATGATAACAAAAATAAAAAGCCTATAAAAGGCTTTTATTTATAGTTTATATTTATATTATTTAAGTTTTTCAACTTCGTGAGTTGGTTCATCAATAACTTCAACTCTTTCAATAACAACTGGAGTTAAAGGTTTATCACTTCTTGAAGTTCTTACTTTTGCAATTGCATCTACTACTTCAATTCCTTCAATTACCTTACCAAAAGAAGCATATCCACCATCTAAATGAGGAGCATCTTTATGCATAATAAAGAATTGAGAACCAGCAGAATTAGGGTCATAAGATCTTGCCATAGAAATAACACCTCTAGTATGTTTTAAAGTGTTTTTGACACCATTTTGATAAAATTCACCTTTAATTGAATAACCTGGATCTCCCATTCCATTACCTAAAGGATCTCCCCCTTGAATCATAAATCCTTTGATAACTCTATGAAAAGTTAATCCATTATAGAAACCACTCCTAGCAAGCTCAACAAAGTTAGCAGAAGTATTTTTAGTTTCTTCATAATATAGTTCTAATTTAATTTCTCCATAATCTTTAATTTTTAAAATAACCATAAATTTCTCCTTTAAATATTATTTACTTCCTTAATATAGGAAATAACTTCATTCATATTTTTATATACTTTAACTCTTGAAGTAAGAGTTCTACCTTGAGGTAATACTAAATCTGGAATCATAATTACATCAATTCCTGCGTTTAATGCTGCCTCAACTCCAATATTACCATCTTCAATAACTAATGCTTCTTCTTTTTTAACACCTGCTAATTCAAGACCTTTTAAGAAAATATCAGGATTAGGTTTTCCTCTACCTTCTAAAATCTTGTCACCAGTTAAAACAAAATCAAATTGATCAAAAATGTCTCCATACTTTCTAAATTCATTAACAATCGATTCAATTGTTGAAGTACAAATTCCAATAATAATGTTATTTTTCTTGCAGAATTTGATGATTTTTTTAACATATGGTTTTAACTTAATTCCATACTTCCAAGAGTTGATAATATATTGAGTTCTATGTACTGACAGTTCCTCAAAAGGAAAATCTTCTCCATAAATATCTTTATAAAGTCGACAAGATTTATCTCTTGCTAAACCAATAGTTTTTAATACATCCTCTTTTTTGATGTTATAACCAAGTTTTTTACCTTCTTTTATTTTACTTAAAACCGTATATTTTTCATCATCAATGATAGTTCCATCCATATCAAATAAAATCGCTTTTATCATAGATAATCCTCCAATTCATAAATCGAATCTAATAATGGAACATTACATGAAGATAATGCTTCTTTAGATTGATGACCATAACTCATTAATAATACATCTCCTCCTAGAGTTGATCCTACTTCATAATCATGAGTCGAATCACCAATAAATAAACATTCCTTCATATTGATATTATTTTCTTTAAAATATCTTTGAGCAATCTCTAATTTACTTTTAGCTTCAATATTATCAATACCTAAAATTTTATAAAATAAGCAAGTGATATTAAATCTTTCTGTTTGTTCTAATAAATTATCTTTTTGTGATGCTGATAATAAAATAACTTTATACCCTTTGTTATTTAGAGATTTAATAGTATCAACTATTCCAGGATATAAATTACATTTAAAAGATAATGGTTGATACTTATTAACAAACCATGTACTTAATTCTTTAAAAGAATGTTTTTCAAATGTAATACCCGCATTCTTATAATATTCAATTATTGGGAAAGTAAATATATTTTTATACTTTTCTAAAGAAACTAGAGGAAGTTCCTCTAGTTCTAAAATTTCATTTAATAAACTTAAACATAAATCTACATCATCAATAATTGTTCCATTAAAATCAAAAATAATGTATTTATATTTCATAATTCACCTATTTACAGTCATTATATGAACTAATTACTTGACTAGAGAAATATAGTTCATCACCAATTTCTGCATATAATACTGCGACAAATTTATAATCTTCGTGGCCTTTAATGTTATTAATGACTGCGCCAAAGACATATTTTCCATTACTCTCTACTCTACTAGAAGTAAAATCAAAGTCTAGATAGTCATATTTTCCATTATCAATAACAAAATCTAAATAATCTCCATCTTGATATAAATCTTCAATATTTTTATTACCTAATTGATTTTTAGAGAATACCATAATACCAAATCTAGAAGCAGATTCTAAATATGATTTATTAAATTCCCCTTTAAATCTTAAACATGATTTATTATTTTCTTCATAAGAAGAAACATTTAATGACAATGTTGATAAATCAATAGAAGGACCTTCAACTACACTAATAGAAAATTCTCCTAATTGAATTCTTGGTTTAGTACCAACAATTACTATAATAAATCTACCATCCTTTGGTGAAGATAAACTAGCTTCAATAGTCATCGGACCATTTACACTACCTTCTTTAATTACTGAATAAGTAGACTTATTAGTTTCTTTGAATAAAACTTTATAATTTGTAGTTCCATATTTTGCTTTAACTTCTAAAGATATAGATTGACATTTTTCTAAGTCGAACAAAGGTTCTAAATATGAACCATTACTATCACTAAGACCAAACTTACCATCTAAAGATTTTACTTGGTTATGGCCTAAACGAACATCACTATCTGCTACATAAGCATGTGAAGCAAAATAATTTTTACCATCGATATTCCAAGTTAATCCATCAGTATAACCACAACTAGAAATACCTGCATTAGAGAAATCAAAGGAAATTGATTCTTTAGTAGTTCCACCAATAGGAGTATCTGGAACTATTGGATCATCTGGAACAATTGGAGTATCAGGAGTAGTTGAACCACCACTTGAATTAATACTAATAATTGATCCACCTTGGTCTATTTCATATTTTTCATAGAACTTTTTAAATGTACCACTAACGACAATTTCATCTCCTACCTTAACTTCAGGATTATTTGAATCATATGTTCCATTTGGAGTAGAGCATCTATAAATTGTAAATGTATTATCTAAAGTTAATGTAATATTTGAATGAGTTGCACTTATTTCATCTACACTAGTAACAATCCCTTTAACATAACCTGTTGTAGTAGAAGTTTCATTATGAGCAAAAGAACTCATATTTGAAATTGCTTGACTAGTAGTAAGTGGACTAGAAGCAGTTCCCCAGTTAACAGTAGTACCTGTATTTCCACCAGTTTCTCCACCTGTATTTCCACCAGGATTATCTGGAAGAGTAATATCACCAGTATATGGATCAACAATTACCCCATAATCTGCACAAATTGCTCTAGTATTATCATTATAATTTCCCCATATAGCGCACGCTAAATAAGGATTATCAATAAATGGATTTCTATTACCTTGAATATCTTCTGCTCCATTATTTCTATTTAATTCAGTTATATCTACCGCATATTGTAAATTCCATTTTAATAAATCAGACAATTTTCCCATTTTATAATCAGGGTTAGCATTACTTGTTGAACTATAGCTTGTATCTACCAAACTTAATTTTTCATCTGCAACTACGCAATAGAAAATAATTCTTGCAGCTTGTCCTCTATATTGTTCATTCATCCCTGCAGTTTTAGGATCCCAGCCATTAGAAGAATGATTCATTCCTTCTACATAGAAAGAATTACCTCTACTGGAGTTATCCGCACTTAATGTAGGTCTAACCATATGAATGTCATTATCTGTTCTACCACCAGACCCATGTGATTTAGGCCAAACGTGTTCCTTATTCATTTCACCTCTAGAAGCAGGTGTTCCTTTATAGAAAGCGATATATTGAGACTTATTAGATGGGTTATAGTCAGTTTGATCAAAATAATCCCACATCGAACCATATCCAACTGTTCTCTTTCTTTTAGTACTATTTAAATCTTGTAATTGATCTAATAATGTCGAATAAGAAGAAAAATCAATACTAGAATAATAATTACCAAAATCATCATTAGTCCATTGAACATTGTAATCATGTGCATTACTTACTTCTCTAATTTGAGTTGTTTGTGCAACTACTGGAGTAGAAATATGGTTAGTAAAAAGACTACTTAGCAAACCTAATAAAACTAATAATTTATTAAATTTCATATTTCAATCCTCCTATTTTAAAGTAATATTAACTACAGCTTGTTCTGTAGTAATTGAAACTACTTCTAAATCAAATACACTAGAAGTAAATGTTTTTCCAACAGTATATAAATTTGATCCATCAATATACCCATCAGTAAATCCTTTATGTGATAATGTTTCAACAAATGGTGTTGTTGTATCAGTGTTATCATATTTAAATGAAGTGTCGTAACTTCCACCATTCCAATCAACTTCGCCATTTTCATTCATATTAACTTCTGCATGAACTAAATTAATTCTAATTCCTAAACCATTAGGAATAGGATCATCATTCCAGTTCAATCCTTCACTAGTATAGAATTCAACTAAATAATAAGTATCGTAGATACTTTCTACTTCATGATCAGCGATTAATAAGAAATCACCAGTTGTAGTAAATGATGTCAATGTAATATTTCCACTACCTGAACCAGTAACTACTCTAGGATCGACCCAGTCTAATAATAATTTAGAAATCATTCCATGATCACCGATATTATAATCCATCATATCAGCACTATATAGTCCTCTATCTGGTCCTATTGAAGTATCATAATCATAATAATCATCAAGGCCTAATAAGTGACCAGTTTCATGAATATATGTATGAGCATCAATTTCAATTAAACTTGTATCATAACTTGCTTGATTATAATCTGGATACATAAAATCAGTTCCAGCCCATGCATAATAGAAAGGATAAACTCCATCTCTTGCTTTAGAAGGATTAATACAATCATTATAAGATTCATCATACCATTCATAATCCCAAGAAGTGTATGCCCAATACATTGAATCATCGCTTTCAAAATTTACGTCTTCATCATAAATTAACCAAATCGAATCAATAAAGTCATCACCATTACTATCAAATTGAGAATAATCAATTGAAGCATTGTATTTATCTAAAATCTTAGTAATTAAATATTCATTTGGATCTACATCGCTTTGGTTTGAATAAAATTTATCATACATTTCTTGTAATGAACTAGCAGTTATAGAAGAATCATAGAACCATTCATCCCATACAGTAATATCTAAATTTAACTTACCATATGAACTTTCTTGATAATATGATTTAACACTTTCCCAACCTGTTTCTTCTTCAGTACCATTGAATGCAACCTTAATATCATCTAAATATTGATTGTATAAAGAAGTATTATAAGTTGGATTTAATCTAACAGGAAATACTAAAATTTTAGGATCTTCATTTTCAACTTTATAAGAAGGAAGACATCCTTCAGTTAATGGTCCATAATCTTCTAATCCATCCTTAGTTAATGAGTTAGAAAAATTAACTTTACTTACATTTAAAGTAGAAGCACCAATCCATTTAGCCTCTAAAGTAATATCAAAATAAACTGGAGACTCAAAATCATATAAAACTCCATCTAAATACCATCCATCAAAAGTATAATCTCCATAAGTTGGATCTGTTGGTCTAGAAACACTATTACCTTCAATAACTTCAACACTTTCAATTGATGAGCCACCTTTAGTATCAAAACTTACTGTTCTATAGAAATCAAATTCTTGTTCTTCATCACCTAAAGAAGGATCGTTACTAGAACTAGATTCACTTGAAGTATTAGAACTTGATGGTTTCTCTGAGCTTGTATTTTCTGAACTTGAAGGCTTTTCTGAACTAGTATTTTCTGAACTCGAAGGTTTTTCTGAACTAGTATTTTCTGAACTCGAAGGTTTTTCTGAACCAGTATTTTCTGAACTAGTAGTAGAAGAAGTTTCTTCACTTGAAATTTGTTCGTTTGATGATTCACTAGAACTTTCAATGAGTTCACTACTAGATTGAGTTGATGAACTTACTTCGCTACTAGAAGAACTAATAATATCACAACTTGTTAATCCAATTAGTGCTAAAGCTAATAGTAATAATTTTTTCATTTTCATATTTTCACTTCCTATTCTTGAGTTAATAATTTATTTTTTCTTGTGATAAAGATGTATCTACTTGCTTGAGCAGCAACGTAAGCGATTGTTCCACCAATTGTAACATCACTTAAATAATGAGCCCCTACTCTAATTCGATATAATCCAACTAATCCAGTGTAACAAACAGTTATAACATAACTTAATATACGATACTTTTTAGAATTGAATTTTTCAAAAATATCTGGAACTGCTAATAAGACATAACAACATCCTGCTGAGAAAGTATGACCTGATGGGAATGATTTAAATGCATCACTAGTAGAAACTAAATCTCCATATACATTTTTAGCATCACTAATTACATACCAAGGTGTGTATCCAGTAAAATCACCAATCTCATTCATCGCGCGATATCTCATTCTTCCTACTGGTCCTTTGATTATGTTAATCAATAAATAAAAAGCACAAGTAAATAAAATAACCCATGTAAATGAAATAAACTTTTTATTTAATTCATCATTAACCTTTTTAACATAGAAATAATGGGATAATAAAGCAATAGGAGTTCCAATAACAATATAAACTATCATCATCCACCATTCTTTATATAAAGGTTCATTACCAACTAATCTTAAAATATATTTAAATGTATCTCTTGTAATCCAAGTCATATCAACGATAGCAAGAAGAACAAATATCCAACCAATATACTTAAGTTTACCTTCTTTTTTAAAGAACATATTTCCTAAAGCTAAAGTAGCAACTAATAAAGCTAAAAATATTGGAAAACTACCAATAACTTCTACTAGAGCTCCCATAAAATTATGTGTGTAGAAAGCACCTTCTTTTAATGCTCCTTTAGTTAACAAATTTGAAATTTGTAAATCAAACAAACTTGCTACTGTCATTAATCCTATAAGTATTAATGAAAATAATGTTATTTCTATTATCTTAGATTTTTTACTGCTCATAACATAATCCTCCAATTTAATTATAGCATCGAGACCCTTTTAGTAAATACTTTTTTTATAAAAAAGTAGTTAACAAACTAAAAAAAGACAATTAAATATTGAACTTTTTTAGTGATTATTAGAAAATAAATATAGTATTTTTATCAAAAAGGAGAATTAATAATATGGCAAATGAAGTTTATAATTTATATAGAAAATATCTATCTGAACCAATGGATTATCGCCTTGGATTAGGAAAAATTGCTTATCGTAAAGCAAAGGAAAAAATGCAAACAAGAATGAATTCTTGGGATGCATTTAATGGTGCTATCTGTCTTTCATTAATGTGTCTATGTGGAGATGGTAATTTTACTTATAACGATTATGAAATCTTTAAAACTATTTCTGAATGTTCCCCTACTTATCAAGAAGCATGTGGAACAGTTAGAGAATTAAACTACAATCTAATCATTAATAAAATTAGAAGTTGTGGAGAAGATGTTATTTCTCAATGTCTTTATTTATGTGCAGTAATTTTTGCTATTAAAGGTAGTTATGGTAATGATGAAGACGCTATTGTAAGAGGTCTATGTCGTTAATTTCCTAATTGAATCATTATAGTACTACCTTCTGGAACAATTGTTCCTACTTTAGGTATTTGATCAATTACTATATTCCCTTCACCATAATATGAAAATTTAAGGAGATTATTTTTAATCTTCTTTTTTTCTTGTCCAATATAATTTGGAACAATTGTAGTTTTTTCATCCATCCAAGTTAAAGTTTTATTTATTTCATTTTCGTAATCTTTTTCAATATCATTATAATCTAAAATTTCTGACATTATTCTTTGAATAATAGGACCGACAGTAGTTCCACCATATTGAATACAATTATGTGGTTCTTTTATTGAAAAATATACTACTACTTGAGGATTATTCATTGGTGCTCCTGCTATAAAAGAAAGAATATACGCTCCATCTTTATATACTCCATTTTCAGCAATTTGAGCCGTACCAGTTTTTCCTCCTATTCTATATCCATCAACAAAGGCTTTTCTTCCTGATCCTTTAGCAACAACACATTCTAAAGCATATCTCATTTTTTCACTAGTCTCATTACTGATTACTTGTCTTTTTAATTGAGGTTTAAATTCATAAATTGTCTCATTATTTGATGAAATTAGTGATTTTGCTATTTTTGGAGTATATAAATATCCTCCATTAATTACACTAGAAAAAGCACTAACTAATTGTATTGCAGTCACACTAATTCCTTGACCAAAAGAAGTAGTCGCACATTCTAATTCATGAAAATTATCTTTAGAAAAGAAAATACCTTTATTTTCTCCTTGGATATCTACTCCTGTTTTTTCTAAAAATCCAAAATTTTTAACATATTGATACATTCTTTCATTACCTAGTTTTCTAGAAAGCGATACAAATCCTGGGTTTGAAGAATTTTGTAATACTTCCAAATAAGTTTGTAAGCCATGACCTCCTTTTTTCCATGATTTAATTCTTTGACCTGAGACAATTTCATAACCTTTATCATAATAAGTATCTTTATGCATATCGATTAAATTTTCGTTTAATGCAGCAGCAAAAGTCATCGCCTTAAAAGTCGAACCTGGTTCAAAAGAATTATAGACTGGTAAAAGACGATTATATATTTCTTGGGAATAATCTTGATAGTTATTATTGTTATATGTTGGACGGTTACCTATCGCTAAAATTTCGCCATTATTTGGGTTCATTACTATTCCCATTACTTCACTAGCAGAATAGCCTAAAAATGCATTATTTAACTCTCTTTCTAGTATATTTTGAATATTTATATCAAGAGTCAATTTTAAGTTTAAACCACTAGAAGGAGAAACTAAAGTATAATATTTATTAGAAAATAATCCACCTTTTGCATCCATCATATAAGATAAAGTTCCATCTTTACCTTGTAAATAAGAATTATAATAACTTTCAAGTCCTGCAAAACCAATATTATCAATTCCTACAAAACCAAGTAGAGAAGCCATATATTCATTATATGGATACTTTCTTAAAGTATCTTGAATTAAAAATATCCCATCTAAATTCTCTTTACTGATTTTATTTGATTCTTCGTAAGATATCTTTTTTCCATTAGGATGAAAAGTTACTGATGAAGCTCTTTTTGAAATACGAGAATAAATATCTTCTTCTTTCATATCAATATATGAAGATAATATTTTACTAGTTCTTTCTTTATCTTTTATTTGATTAGGAACTGCATAAATAGAAATTGTCGGTTCATTATCAACTAGAATATTATTATTTACATCTAATATCTTCCCTCTTTCAGCTTTAATAGGAAAAGATCTATTCCATAAATCTTCTGCTGAAGTCTTTAAAGTATTATATAGAAAAATGGTATTATATGATAATTTAAAACATATTGCAGTAATACATAACATTACTACCACTATAATAATTTTTAATCTTTTATAAAATAGACCTGGAAGCATAATTTCACCTATCTAATTCTATGAATTAGATTTTAGAAATATTTCAAAATAAAAAGTCATCTGCACGATGACTTAATATATACCTAATACCTTAATATCATAATTTTTCTTAAGTTTAATGATTGCTTCTAACATCGTATCATAATTCAAAGATGATGTTCTAACTTCTAAATAGAAATTATATGTCCCAAATTTCTTTTTAGTTGGTCTAGATATGATTGAAGTTAAATTTAGATCTAGTTCTGCAAAAGTTTTCAGAATTTCAAATAATATACCTGATCTATCTGAACTTGGACATATAAACATCGGACACATTAATTCATTTCCTTTAACTTTTGATACAATTCTTTTCCCTTTTTTTAAAATAATGAAGCGAGTAAAATTTTCATACATATCTTCTACATTATCGATTTTATTTAATGCATCATTAGTTTCTAAATGCAAAGGAACAATCGCACAAGCTTTTTCATTATCTTTTAGAAACATTTCATATGAAGAAGTATTAGACTCAGTATTTATTACTTTAGGATTATTAATTTTATTAATAATATTTATACATTGACCTTGGGATTTGAATTGAACATATACTTTATTAATTTCTTCAAATTTACAATTAGAAACTAGTTTAAAATGAATTGGTAGTTTAATTTCTTCAGTAATATATACTTCTTCTTCAAGTAGTAAGTCTAAACTTCTTTGAACATAACCATCTAAAGAATTTTCAAGCGGAATAAGTGCAATGTCAAAAGAAGAATCATTTAAAGCTTTGACTGATTCATCAATTGTTGAAAAGAAAATAATATCACCATCTATCTTCTTTGATTTTAAATATTCTTGAGCACCTATATCAGAAAAGGTGCCTTTTGGACCTAAAACTGCTAATTTCATAAATAATCTCTACTCGTAATCGAAGGTTCCACTTCGATATTCATCTTGTTTTCTTCTATAAACTACTTCCCCTCTAGCAAATACTAATTTTTTACTTGAAGCAGTTCCTTCAACATTATCTAAATGTTCCATTATATTTCCATCAAATTTGGTAATTGTATAATCATAAAAATATTTTAAAACTTTTGCACACTCAGAAGTATTTGAATAATATTTATCAGAAAGATAAATTTTTTGGTTATCTTTTTCACAAATCCAGTTTTCATGATAAGTAGTCGCAGTAATTAAAGATAAGCAATTATAAAACGCTTTTCTGCCAATTTTATTTAATCTACTTGGTAAAGTAATATTAGATAACATAATACAATTTTCAAAACAGCAATTTAATATTTCTTCTACTGATCTAGGAATATCAATTTTACGTAAATTCACACATCTTTCAAAAGCACTATAATCTAATGTTTTTAAATTTTCTTCACCTAAGAAAAGAACTTTAGACAATGAAAAACAATAACCAAACGCACCATTTTTAATTATTTTTACTGTATCAGGAATCATAATACTTTGTAATCTTTTACATTTATAAGCAAATGTTTCAGGAATAAATTCACAATCTGGCAAATCAATATACTCAATATTTTGATTATTGAAAAATAATGAAGTTCCTAATATCTTAGTTTTTGGATTAAATGTAACATAATTAGACTCTTTATCAACTGCACTTGCATAATAATAAGGGTCATTATTTATCTTAATATAAGTAACTCCCCTTTCAACAGTAGTAATTTTAGGACAATCTTTAAATAATCCAACAAAATATTCGATACTAGTTGGTAAAGTAATATCTTTTAAATTCTTACAATTTTTAAACATATCTTCACCAAAGAATTTAACATCTGATAAAATAATTAATTTTTCTAATTTTTCTTTATTTCTGAAATTTTCACTAAAATATGAACCTAAAACAGTTACATTAATATTATCAATGGTCTTTGGAACGACACAAACCTTTTCATCTTTTGTCCAATCTTCAATAGTATAGCCATCATATATATCATCTTCGTCTAAAATAAAACCATATGCTAATGCTTCTTCTTTAGTCATATTTTCAACAATCGATGAAGCTAAATCTACTTCAAAATCAAATTCATCATGTTTTTTAAAGAATCTAGCATTATTTCTAGGATCTTTTAACATTTCTGGAGAAAGAGTTAATTCTTCACCATAATCATCTTTAGCATTCCAATAATAATCTTTTTCAAATCTTAATTCTTCAATTGGAGTATATTCAAAAATTAATTGACCAATTTTATGAACAGACCCTGGAATTGTTACACTTTTTAAATTATCACAATAAGATAAAGAATATAAACCTAATTCTTCAACACCCTTTCCTATACTTACATTTTTTAAAGAGGAACATCTATAGAATAGGTATGGTGGTAATACTCTGGCATCAATTTTAATATTCATTAAAGATTCACAAATATAGAATGCATATTCACCAATTCCTTTTAACCAATTGTTTAATTGAATTGATCTTAATTTTTTACATTGTCCAAATGCTTTTTCGCCTATATATTCAACACTTGGAGCAGATACACTTTCTACATTAGTTCCAAAGAATGCTGCTGAAGCAATTGATTTACATTTTCTTTCAACATAAACTGTAGGTAAAAAATCTTCATATCTAGTTAACAAATAACATGGATTATTATTAATTGTCACATAAGTAACACCTCTAAAAGTTACAGTTGGAACTTTAGTTTTATAAAATACTGCTTGACCCACTAGTCCTAAAGAACCAATAACATCAACTTGTTTTAAAGAATAGCAATATGAGAAAGAATTGCCTTTAAGTTCTTTTAAATCTGCTAAAACTACTAATTTAGTAATTTTTAAATCATTACATTTTTTTAAATATTTAACAGGAATTTCATCAATAGTACTAGGAATATAAAGTGTGTCATTCTTTCCTTCATAACCACTAATAGTAATTTCATTGTCTTCAACTTGATATACTAAACCTAATTCTTTAGCAAATTCACCAGTAATTTCCTTATATTCACCATATTCATTTTCATAATAGATTTCTTCAATGCTTTCTTTACTTAAAGCCTTAATGTGTTTATCTAATTCAGTCTTTAATTCATCTTTTAATTGAAATTCTTTATTTTCAAAATCTACTTTTCCTAATGAATACATACTTCCAATCGCGCTTAAAATAGGATTTAAAATAAATAATTCATTATCTCTATCTTCTGAGGATAAATCTTCATAAAGACAAGTTTTGTTACAATATTTAAAATTCAAATCAGAATTTTTATATATGAAGTTATTATGGAAATAACAAATAACATCTAATTTGGCATTATTTAAAACATTAGTTTCATAATAATTTCCACCAACTAAGAAACCTAAATCCATAAAATAATCTAAGTTATCATCTAAATAATCATTTACTAAACGTTGAAAATCTATAGTTGCTGTTTTCATTAAATAAGTTTCAATAGCTTGAATTGCTAATTTAGTAATTTCTTCAACATCTAATTTAGCTTTCAAACCATCATATCCGTCTTCATCAATTATAGATAAAATCTCTCCTTCTGCCATTTTCTCTCTACATCTTAAAAAATTATAGATTATTAAATAAATAGGTTGATACTCATAACGAGAAAAAAACATAATATTGTCCTCCTATCACTTTGTTTATTTGTGTCAATAGAATTATTATAGACTATTCAAGTCTATATTTAAATATTTTAAAACTGTTTTTTTATCATTGAAAGGAAGTAATTTATCATTAATTTCGATATATTCTTCATTACCTTTTCCTAAAACTAACAATGTATCATTTTCCTTTAATAAGCTTAAACCATAAATAATTGCTTTTTCTCTATCGATAATTTTTATTACATTTTCTCTATCTTCTATAATCTCATCAATTATCTTTTTTGGATCTTCATTTCGAGGATTATCGCTAGTAATAATTGAAATATCAGAATATTTATATACCAAATCACCATATATCTTCCTTTTAGATTTATCTCGATTTCCACCTGCTCCAATTATAGTTACTAATTTCCCTTTGCACTTCTTTTTATATTTGCTTAATATGTATTCTAAAGCAGAACTAGTATGAGCATAATCAACAATAATTAATGGATTTAAATTAATTATTTCTTCTCTACCTGGCACTTGAGGTAAATTTAATAAAAATTCATTTATTTGTTCTTTTTTTAGGCATTTTGATAATACGTCTCTTAATATTTCTTCCTTAGATTTATTAATTCCAATAACTTTATTATTACATTTTTCAATAAATTCAATTTTAGATAAATGATAATTAAATATATTCTTATGATAATCAAGATGATCACTTTCAAGAGATGTTAAAACACCTAAAAAAAATGGAATATCATTTACTCTTCCTTCTTTATAGCCAATCGAACTTACTTCCAAAATTAAATAGTCCAAATTCTCTTTTTCAGCTTTTTTAATAATTCTAATTAAATCATCATTTCTAGGAGTAGTTAAACTTGAAAAATAAGTATCTTCACCTTTTATAGTAGAAATACACTTTGCTTTATAACCATATCTATTTAATCCTTTAGTTAATAAGTATGAAACACTAGTTTTTTTATTTGTTCCAGTTATTCCTATTATTTTCACTTTAAATTCTAGTTTATAATGTTTAATTAAAATTTTATTTAAATCTTCTTTTAAATTTGGAAAATAATTATATGAAAAATTGTCAGAATACATTAATTTTCCACCTTTTTTGATAACCTCTTTAAGATGATAAATCCCATCATCTTTATTTCCTCTTAAAGAAATAAAATAATCATTTTTCTTTACTTTTCTTGAATCCAAAAATATATCGTTCATAAAAAAAGATATGCAGAATATTTTACTATCTTGCATATCTTTCATTTAATTATTGTTGTTCTTTTTTAGAATGTTCTTCATCATATGCTTCAAGAACTTCATCTAATTCTTTAAATTCTTCTTCATCTTCAATTTCATGAAGTGTATTAGAGTCATCATAAGAATAAACAATGATATTATCTTCATCATTTTCTTCATAGAAGAAAACATAATCTTTTTCAAAATCTTCACTGTGATATGTAAATAAAACTTTGAAAGTTAATTGTCTACCATCATTAGTAGTAACAAACAATTCATTATTAATTTTCTTTTCCATAATTAGCCTCTCATTTGTAAATATGTTTCTAAAATGACAACTGCTGCCATTTTATCAATTACTTTCTTTCTTTTATTTCTCGATAAGTCAGCTTCTAAAAGTGTTCTAGTAGCTTGTTTTGTTGTCCATCTTTCATCAATTAAAACAACTTTAATTCCAGGAATTTCTTTTTCAATTCTTGCTTTAAATTCTCTACACATAATAGAGTGATCTGATTCATCTCCTGACATATGAAGAGGTAAACCTAAAGCAATTTCTTTAATCATATCTCTTTTTACATAGAAATGAACTCTTTCCATTGCTTTATCAAAATCACAAGATTCAAATCTAAAGTTTTCTACTCCGGTAGCAATTATACCCATGATATCTGATTCAGCGATACCTAAAGTTTTTTCTCCTAAGTCTAATCCTAAAACTTTTCCAATCATATTAGAATCCTTTCTTTAAAGAATTGAAAGCTTCATCAATTTTTGAAGCATCCTTACCGCCACCTTGAGCAACATCAGGTCTTCCTCCACCTGATCCACCAATTACTGCAGTTATATCTTTAATAATTTTACCTGCATTATAATTTGGAATTAAATCTTTAGAAACGTATGCGATTAATTGAATTCTTTCAGCAAGAACATTTGCTAATACAACAATACTAGTTGGATGAACAACTTTTAATGAGTCAAATAATTTAGAGAACATATCTTTATCATAGCCTTTAACTTGTTTTAATAAGACTTGTTTTCCATTAATTTCTTTAAATTCATTAATAATTTCTTTTGATTTAAAATTAGAAACTTCTTGAGTTAATTCACTATTTTGTTTTCTTAATGATAAAACTTCTTCTTGAAGAGATTTTAATCTAGTTGTAATTTCTTTATAAGAACCTGCTTTAATTTGTTGTTGAATAGATTCTAAAGCAATTTCTTTTTGTTTTAATAATTCATATGCTGCTGTACCAGTTTTTGCTTCAATACGACGAGTACCTGCTGCAATTGATTCTTCATACATAATAGCAAACATACCAATTTCACTAGTTCTAGAAACATGAGTACCACCGCAGAATTCTTTAGATACATCGCCCATTTCTACAACTCTAACTTCATCGCCGTATTTTTCATTAAATAACATCATAGCCCCACGCTTTTTAGCTTCTTCAATAGGTAATACTTCAGTGATTACAGGTAGGTCTCTAGTAATATATTCATTAACAGTTTTTTCAATTTGACATAATTGTTTAAATGAAATCTTTTCATAGTGATTAAAGTCAAATCTAGAAGAATGTTCAGAAACAAATGAACCTTCTTGATGGACATGATCACCTAAAACTTCTTGAAGTGCTCTTTGAACAAGGTGAGTTACAGAGTGATTTCTTTGAATTTGAGCTCTTCTTTCTGTATTTAATTTTAATAAGAATTTATCGCCAACTTTAATTGAACCAAATTCTACTTTAACTGAATGAAGATGTTGTTTATTAGGAGCAGAATTTACATCGATAACTTCAGCCGAACAATTTTCATTTTCAATAGTTCCATTATCTGCAACTTGACCACCCATAGTAGCATAGAAACTTGTTTTTGAGAAAATTACTTCGCCTTCATCATCAATTTCATCAACCTTTACACCATCTTTAAATAAGCCAATTACTTCAGCTTCAACTTGTTCATTTTTATAAATGAATTCACTTGGAGTAGTAAAGTTCATTAAATCAAATGATTGAGCTTTCATAGATTCTTTTTCACCTCTAGCAGCTCTAGCTCTTTCTTTTTGAGCCTTCATTTCTTTATCAAAACCTTCTTTATCACAAGTTTTGCCTGCTTCAGCAGCAATTTCTTCAGTTAATTCAAATGGGAAACCATATGTATCGTATAATTTAAAGCAATCTGCACCTGAAAGAACTGAATCAGTATTTGCTAACATCTTTTTACATAATTGTTCACCACTTGATAATGTAGCAGCAAATTTTTCTTCTTCTGCTTTAATCATTTTTTCAACTTTTTCTTTCTTTTCTAATAAGTAAGGATAGAATGATTTCATATTTTCACATACTTTACCTACTAAAGAAGATAAGAATGGTTTTTCAATACCAAGTTTTCTTCCATAACGAACTGCTCTTCTTAAGATTCTTCTTAAGACATATCCTCTACCTTCATTTGAGAAAGACGCACCATCAGCTAAAGCAAAAGTACAAGTTCTAATATGATCAGCAATAACTCTATATGGCATTTTATGTTCATCATCATAAGGATATTTTGCTAACTTCATTGTTTCTTCAATGTATGGATAGAATAAGTCAGTATCATAGTTAGTTTCAACTTCTTGAATAACACAAGCAAATCTTTCTAAACCTGCACCTGTATCAATATTTTTACTTGGAAGTTCTTTATAATCTCTTCTTTCAACACCAACTTCTGCATTATATTGAGAGAATACGATATTCCAAATTTCAATATATCTATCATTTTCAATATCATTTTTTAATAATTCAATACCGATATTTTCAGGATCATATTTAATACCTCTATCATAGAAAATTTCAGTATCTGGACCACATGGACCACTACCAATTTCCCAGAAGTTACTATCAAGTGGTAAAAGGTGATCTTCACTTATACCACATTTAATCCATAAATTTCTAGTAGCAATATCGTCTGTATGATATGTAATATATAATTTATCTTTATCAAAGTTATACCATTTTTCACTTGTTAATAATTCATAAGCCCAAGGAATAACTTCATCTCTAAAATAATCACCAATTGAGAAGTTACCAAGCATTTCAAAGAAAGTATGATGTCTAGCAGTTTTACCTACATTATCAATATCATTAGTTCTTAATGCTTTTTGAGCATTAGTGATTCTACTATATTTTGAGATTTCTGAACCGTCAAAGTATTTCTTTAAAGCTGCTACACCAGCATTAATCCATAATAAAGTCGGGTCATTATTAGGAATTAAAGAAGCACTTGGTTCAACATAGTGGCCTTTTTCTTTAAAGAAATCTAACCACATTTGTCTAATTTCTGAAGATGTCATTTTTTTCATAAATTTTACCTCCTAAAATAAAAAAAGTACCCTCAACAAAGGAACGAATTTTCGCGGTACCATCCTTTTTTATATTACTAATGTAATATACTCTTAATTATATCTTTAACGCAGATCTAACGTAGACTTTCATCTAAATCTCAGAAGTAGCATATTAATTCTCCCTAAAGTAGCTTCCACCATCCTACTCTCTCTAAATAGTTTAAAATTAATAATTCTTCGTCATCGACAAATTAATTATAAATATCAAATAGTTTATATTCAATCAAAATTTACCATTTATTCTATATTTTATATAGAAATTAAGGAAAAATTGGTCTAATATATATGTATTATTGAATTAAAGGAGATAATTATATGAAAGATATTAAGTTTTTAGAAGACATTACTACTATGCCTGGAGGAAGTGGCGATGAAACTTTAGTAAGAAATTTATTAAAAGAAGAAATAGAAAAAGTTACAGCTTCAGAAATCGATGGTTTTGGAAATATAATTGGAAGAGTTGGTAAAGGAAAAAAAGTAATCGCAGTAGGCCATATGGATGAAATTGGTTATATGGTAAGAGACATTGCTCCTAATGGTATGATCAAATTATCTCAAGCAGGTTTTGTTTTCCCTCAAGGAGCTATGTGTCAAGTCTATACAATTTGTACTTCAAAAGGACAAATAGAAGGTGTAATTGGTTTTTCAATGGATAGAAGAAGTAATGAATTCCCTTCTATTGATCAATTAGAATTAGATATTGGTTGTAAATCAAAAAAAGAAGTTGAAGAATTAGGTGTTGAAATTGGTAATGCGGTAATCGCTAAATCAAGATTTGTAAAATTACAAAACGATGAATTACTTTCAAAAGCTTGGGACAATCGAATTGGTTGTGCAATTTCAGTAAGAGTACTTCAAGAATTAAGTAAAATGGATTTACATTGTGAATTTATTGGTGGAGGTTCAGTTCAAGAAGAAGTTGGTTGTAGAGGTGCTAAAGCTTTAGCAGTCAATATTAAACCTTCCATCGCTTTCTCATTAGATACATCTCCCGCATCATCTCAAAGCGGATTTGAATGTGGTAAAGGTCCTCAACTATTCGTAATGGATTCTTCTACAATTGGGAATAAAAAACTATTAGCGTTTGTTAAAAAGATTGCTAATGAAAAAAATATTCCTTACCAAGTTGGTTTATTAAATAGAGGTGGAACAGATCTATCTGAATTACAAAATGCGGGTGGAGGTTGTCCTTCTTTAGCAATCGGTATTGCTGTTAGAAATATCCATTCTCCTGTTGGTATTATTAATTATAACGACTATGAAAATGCCGTTAAATTAATGGTTGAAGTTATTTCTAGTTTAGATGATGAAACAATTGAAGAATTATCAAGATTTTAGGTGAAAATATGGGTTGGTTTTTATTAATTATTACAAACATTCTTACTTTAGCTATTTCAATTACTGTTGTCTCTTTGATTTTTAATCTAATTTACAAAATTGGAAATTCTGCTAAAGTAAACTCTGTTATATCTTTCATCGTATCATTAGTTATGTTTATCATATTATTATGTATGAAAGAGGGTCCAGAGTTTTATGAAGGCGAATTCCAAGCTGGTAGTACAGGAACAATTGGAATTACTTCTATAGCTTTAAGTTTCCCTATGGCTAATATGATGGTCGCAAATCATGATGGAGATGATGTATTCCCAGGTATTGGTCAATCAATCTTTTCTCTAGGCGGACTTACAACTATCGCGATTATTATTTTGTGTTTTGCTGATACTTATTGGCCACTTTATGTATTATCTGGTATTGGTGTTCTTACATCAGTTATTACATTCTTTAAAAATTAGATACATGTAAAAAGAACTCGTGAAGAGTTCTTTTTGTTACTTTTGAGGTGGTAATTTAACCCCTTTTTCTTTTGTTAATATTTTACCTAAACCTCTTAGAGGCTTATTATTCGCAATATCTAATAATCCTAAAGCCATTCTTTGAGTCATCATACCTTCGGCAACATAACAAGTAGATCTTAATGACATTGCTTCCATAGTCTTCATTCCAAAATATGCATTTTTAATATTTGTTTCTTTATTTTCACTTTTTGGCGCGATCTTTTGCATTTTATAATTAATCTTCATTGCTAGCTTCATACAACCAAATAAGAATTTACCCCAGAAAGTTTTATATTCTTGGAAAGGAGTATTTAAATTATACGGTCTAGTAATAATAGGAAGATCAATTTTTCTTCCAATTACTTCTTCAAAGTCTTGATCAGTCATTTTTAATAATTGTTCTTTTGAAGAATAAAATTTATTTAAATTATAAGTAGATGCAATTAAATCATTTGAATCAATTTCAATTTCTTTTTCTAATATTACTTCATCAACATTTTTATTAATTTCAAATACATATCTACCTTTTTCCAATACCCATTCATTAATAAATACTTTTAAATCTTCTAAAGGAATATCAATTTCAACTGTCTTAGTTTCATGAGCCTTTAAATATACTTTAGAAAATCCTTTTAATTCTTTTTTAGGTCTTAATATACTTGATTCTACTACTCTAGAGTAAACTTCAACTACTTCACTAGAATCTATATCACTATCATTAGTGACTTCAACACTAACTTTAATGCTATCATCTAGTTTACTTAAATTCATATTTGAATAAGTAAATGAAGCATATGATAATCCATAACCAAATGGATATCTTACCTCTACTCCATAAGTAGAATAATATCTATAACCTACAAAGATAGATTCTTTATATAAATCATTTGTTGTCTTAGTTAATTCATGACCAAATGGAACATCTTCATAATGAAGAGGCCAAGTTTCACATAATCTACCCGAAGGAGAAACTTTACCAAATAATAAATCATAAGTTGCATTTCCACCTTCTTGACCAGGAAGATACATATTTAATAATGAATCAATTCCTTCAATAAAATCTAGTTCAACTGGTGAACCACCATACATAACAAAGACAATCTTTTTACCAAGTTTAATTAATTCTTCAATTAAATGAACTTGATTATATGGTAATTTCATATTTTTTCTGTCAAACCCTTCAGATTCAGCATCTTCAGATAAACCACCAAAGAATAAAATAGTTTCATCATTTAGATTTTCTAAAACTTCTTTTTCTAACTTTTTATCTACATCAAATGAATCAACATTATATCCTTTAAAGAAAGTATAATTTATTTTATTTTCATTAAATGCATCGACTGGTTTAACTAATTTAGTAGGTCTAATTAATGAAGAGCCTGCGCCTTGATAACGCATCTTAGTAAACATTTCACCAATTACAACATACTTATTATCCTTTGATAAAGGTAATAAGTTATTTTTATTTTTTAATAATACTGCCGAATCACATGCAATCTTTTTACTTAATTCACTATGATAATTAAAATCAGCTTGATGTTCAATATGATTTTCAATAGTTCTATAAACCATTTCTAAGACTCTTCTAACCGATTTATTTAAGGTTTCTTCACTAATTTGCCCATTTTTAACACCTTCAACAATCAAAGTACGATTATATTGAACATCGCCTGGCATTTCTAAATCAAGTCCTGCATTTAATCCTTTAACTCGATTGTTGACTGCACCCCAATCCGACATTACTAAACCTTTAAAATCCCATTCATCTCTTAATACTTTATTTAAGATAAATTCATTTTCTGAAGCATATTCACCATTAATTTGATTATATGCACACATCAATGTAGCAGGTTTACCCTTTTTAACAATATGTTCAAATACTTTTAAATAAATTTCTCTAAGTGCTCTTTCATCAACAAGAGAATCACCAAAATATCTATTTCCTTCATTGTTATTACAACAGTAATGCTTAACTGAAGTTCCTACACCACGAGATTCTATACCTTTAGTAAGTTCTGCTCCTAATAAACCAGCAATTAATGGATCTTCTGAAAAATATTCAAAACTCCTACCACAAAGAGGATTTCTTTTAATATTAACTGCAGGCCCTAAAATAACATGTACATTATAGTGATTACATTCTTTTCCCATTGCTTCACCCATTTGGAATAATAATTCTTTATTCCATGAAGTACCTGTAGTACTAGCTGCAGGAAAACAAGTAGAAGGTTCAGTCTGACCTAATCCAGTTTCATTAGAATTTTCTTTTTTCTTTCTTAATCCATGTGGACCATCAGTAATAAAGATACTTGGAATATTTAATCTTGGTATCTTCACTGAATGCCATGACTTATGACCAGATAAAAGACATGCTTTTTCTTCTAAAGTTAATTCTTGTAATAATTTTTCAATATTTTCCATAATAAAAGACCTCTTAATAATATTTTATATAAGATATTATTAATTTACAAGCCAAAAGAAAAAGCACTAACAAGTGCTTTAAATTCGATTATAAAAATTTAATAAATGTTTATCAACTAGTAAAGTTAATACTCCAACAATACTAGATAATAACAAATTAAATGGAATAACTGCTAAAGTAAAATAATATAAAACCCAATTACTCTCATTTACAAATGGAAAGATTGCTACCATATTATAAACAGTTTCTTTCCCCATAATTAAACAATAAATTGGAATTGAAAAACTATTAGATAATAATCCACCAACAACCCAAGATCCTACAATAGAGATTAACAAGGTGACAAATCTTCTTTTTGAAGAAACGTTTTCTTGTTTTTTTAGTTTCGAATAAACTAATGATACAACTAAAACAACAACTATTGAATAAATAAGATCAGATATTTCTCCATAAGGACTTGTAAATGAAGAAAATGCAAAAACTTTGACAAAAAATCTTACTAAAATGACGATTAATCCATCAATAGGACCAAGCATAAAAGTAATAATTAAAATAGGTAACATTGAAAATTGAATATCCAAGAATCCTGGGAAAATAAATGGTAAAGGAAACTTAGGACCAAACACATATAGAATTAATGAAATTGACGCAAAAATCGCATCAAAACACATTCTTTTAATAACTTTTTTTCTCATTAAATTACATCTCCTTTTCTTTTTAAAAAAGCTCCCCACACTTAGCAGGGAGCAATAGGAAATCAATAAAATAGTAAATATTTTACTTCTTCCATCTAGACTTTACTATTGCCACTTGAATTTCACAAGTTCGTACCTTTCGGTTCGCGGGGTTTACCGCCAGTTAGGAATTTCACCTTACCCTGAAGTATATATTAATTATATTCGTTTTTTATGTATTTGTATAGAGATATTATAAACTATCGCCAAAATCTTCTTTAAATTTAGCAACTAACTTTTCTTGCCAATCAGAAGTTGGTTCTAATCTACCAATAAAGAATCTCATTACTTTTGGTTCTTCTGTAAATCTTAATCCACCAATTAGATGACGATTATCATATAACCATGCTAAACGATCTGCAATGTATCTAATTTGAGATAAAGTAAATACACGTCTAGGAAGAGCTAATCTTACTAATTCACAAGATGCGATATGTTCACTACCATCTGGATTCTTTTCTTCACTTAAAGTTCCTCTTTCCATACCTCTAGCACCACTAACAATATAAATTGCAGAAGCTAGTGCTGCACTTTGGAATTCAGTTTCTTTAACGTGTCCAACAAACTCTCTAGCATTAATATGTAAGCCTAAACCACCAGTAGGAGTAACAATTGGAATATTGTATTCTTGTAAAATTCTACCAAATTCTTCAATAAATTCTGGGCCATGAGAAATCATATCAATATCACAAGCTTCTTCTAAACCAATTGCAACAGCTTCCATTTCTCTAGTAGACATACCACCATAAGTTAAGAAACCTTCATATACTGGAATTAATTCCTTCATATTATCAAAGTATTCTTTACTATCTACAACGATACCGCCACCCTTAGCACTACCTAATTTTCTTGCAGAGAAATAAATAATATCTGCACATTTAGAAATCGCTAAAGCAATTTCATGAATTGACATATCTTTACATCTTTCTTCTCTAACTTTATTAAAATATAAATTATCAGTAATTAAAGAAGCATCGATCATTAAAGGAATATTGTATTTTTTACAAATAGATGATACATCTTCCACATTTTGTAAAGAAACTGGTTGACCACCAATTAAATTAGTTCCCATTTCAATACGAACAAAAGGAATATGTTCAGCACCTACTTCATTAATTAAATTTTCTAATTTAACTAAATCCATGTCACCTTTAAATGGTTCATCACTTACTAGTTCAATCGCCTTATCTTTATAAAGTTCTTCAACTCTACCACCTTGTAAATTAATATGAGTTTTAGTTGTAGTAAAATGATAGTTCATTGGAACTACATCACCTTCTTTTACTAATGATTTAGCTAAAATATGTTCACATGCTCTACCTTGGTGAGCAGGTAAGAAATATTCTTTTCCAAAGAAATTTTGAACAGCTTTTTCCATACGATAGAATGTTTCACTTCCAGCATATGAATCATCTGCAATCATCATTGCACCTAATTGTCTATCACTCATCGCATTTGTTCCACTATCTGTTAACATATCTAAATAGACATCTTTATTTCTTAAAAGGAAAGTATTGTTTCCAGCCTTTGAAATATTTTCAAGTCTTTTTTCAATAGGTAACAAATTTAACTTTTGAACAATTCTTACTTTATGCATTTCTAATGGTAAATGCTTTTCTTTATAAAACTTAATATCTGACATAATATACTCCTATTATTAATAAATTAATAAATATAACAATATTGTAATTCGTTTCATAAATAATAACAAGGATTTTCAAAGATTTTCACAATGAAAAAATCCGTGTAAATTTACACGGAAATTTTCATAATATTATTTTTGATTAAAATATCTATTCATTACTTTATACATAACTCCATCAAATCTATATGGACCTTCATGTACATCAGGAGTTGATAAATCATCAGTTTTTTCTTTTGACCAAGCATCTAAAATTTCTTCATAGCTAGCAGTTCTTAAATCTAATTTTAAGACATCATCTTGATAATTAACTCCATCTTTATTATATAGATGCATTTTTTGAACTGCTAATCCCCAAGAAGAATCCCACCAGCCTACGGAAATAGTTTTATAACTCCAGAATGTCCATCCAAATCCCATTTCATCATATTTATTTAACCATTTGATCCAGTTATCTTCTTTATCAAAGAAAGTAAATTCACCAATATATTTTGGAACATCATAATCTGCCATAGATAAAGTAGCCCAATTGAAATCATATACACATTCATTACTGACTAAATTTTCTTGCCAATTATAGAAATGATATTGATACATAATATTTTCCCATCCATATTTCTTTGGATCTGGATCAGAAGTAAAGAACCATACACCTTCAATACATACGATATGTTCTTTATTTACTTCTCTAATCGCATCATACATCTTATCCATTACATCCCATTGTTTTTTACCAGTTGAAGGAGTGTTTCTATTAACTGGTTCATTAACTAAGTCAAACGCTAAAATTGTCGAAGATAAATCACTTCTTCCACCTTCAGAAATAGGTGTCACATAGTGTTTAGCGATTTCTTTCCATAATGTACACATTTCATCTTGATAAACTTTATTATCCCAGAAATCAATATCTCTAGTTCCACTATGTTCATAACCTGATTGACCACCAACTACACCATGCATATCTAAAATGACTCTTAAATCATACTTTTTAGCCATTTCTAAGAACCAATCTAGTCTTTCAAATGGTTTTTCTTTCATTACCAATTGTTCATCTGGTCCTTCCATAAAATTACGATAATACATTGGAAGTCTAATCGTATTTAGACCGATAGATTTAATATTTTTAAAGTCAACTTCCGTACAATATGAAGAATAATAAGCATCATATAATGTATCTAATTGTTCCTTAGTAAATCTTTCTTGTAAAATTGCATCTACTTCTTCTTGATACATTTCTTCATATTCTTCAACTATACCATCTCCATTAACTTTTTTATAAGTTCCATCATCATTTAAAATAGGACCAATTGAATTGATAGTCATCCAACCTTCACAAAATAACCAGTTACCAAAGTTTACCCCTTTAATATCAAAACGATTACCATTTTCATCATAGATACCTCTACCAACAGCTTTCATTGTTTTAATTTCACTAGTATGCTCTATATCTACTTTACTAGCAATATTAGGTCTATAATCTTTTCCATATAAATATCCATCAACCATGATTCCAGAAAGTGTACCTAAAACTAATAAAACTACACCACCTATTATTAAACCAACTTTCTGATGAACTTTTAATCTTGATTTCTTTTTCATAAATTCTCCTTAATATTTAATTTCGATATTTTCTCCAATAATACCGACATATGCTCCATCATGAGCTTGCTTTGTATCTTTATGAGCATATAACCATTTATTAACTGCCCATAATTTTGGATCACTAGACTTACTTTCTAAAGGTAAATTTGTTCCTTTATGTAAGAAGACTGCCATTTTAAATCCTGAATCATCCACTCTACAAGGTGAAAAATGTAAAGTACCAGGATAAACTAATATTGCTTCACCCTTATTAACTTTAAAAATTTCTAAATCTTCAACTTTAATTTGATCATTTTTAATATCATTATAATGACCTAAAATTAAAACTAAATCCGTAGCAGCAACATTAATTTCATGTGTCGCATGATATTCTAAACAATTAAGTTTTGTATTAAATCCATTACAATATCCTGCTTGTAAAGATAATTGACCAAAATATTTTTTTTCAATTTCTTTAACTTCTTCTAAAAGATAAAATTCATCTTCATGAGGAATGTAGATATTTCCATTTTCAGGCATTTTTGCTTTATTTTTTAAATATTCAACAATTTCTTTAGTATCGATATCTAATACTAAACCATATTTTTTAAATTCATTAGATCTTATAGTTTTCATCGATTAACTCCCAGCCATTAATTCTAGATAAGTATTTAACTGCTTTTTTATATTGAACATAACCCATAATTACGTGATGAGCCACTCCACTATAAGTAACAGTATCTAAGATATCTTGAATATTTCTATTAAAGTAAACTTTTGCATATGTTCCTGACAATAATTTATCCATTTCAACTGCTTGACCTTCTTCATAGTAAACTCTTGTTTTACCTCTAGCAGTATCAATTCTAAAGATTGACATTGGACCTTCTTTTAAAACAAAGTCTGCAGTTACCCCTTTTCCTCCAGCAAAATAAGTTTCTAAACTTCTATTACATTTACCATTCCATAAATTACAAGGTGCAACACCATCATGCCATAAAAGTGCAAAATTTTCTTCAATATTAACTTGAGATAGATCTGCCATAAATGGAGTTTCTTCACCTACTGCTCTAACCGCAATCATACTTAAAGCAGCCTCAACATCACCTTCACATGCAAGTAAATATCCTCTAGATTGAAGAATGGACATCATTGCACAAGGACTAACTCCATAATTTTTAGCAAATTCAGGCCAACAACGAATTGCAACTACATCAAGTCTATTTTCATTCATAAATTTAGTAGCAGATACGCATAATCTACTTACTAAATAAACTTGTTTATCATTTAACTTAGAACAATCAAATGTTTTTCTTACAAATTCTTCTTCTAATTTAATTTCTTCTTCACTAGCTTCTTTAGAGAATAAATCTTGTAGTTCATAATGAGAAATTAAAACTCCCATTTCTTTATACAAATGAAGCTCATCGACTCCAACATTAAAGAATCCTTGTGCGCGATAACCAATAATACCAATAGAAGTATTTTCTAAAGCAACTTTCATTTTAATCGCATTGACCCAATCATTATCTAAAGTATCACCAATACTTACACAATAAGTATCATTTCCCCCTTTATATAGATTAGAAGCATTTAAATTAACTCCGCATACTGCATTTAATCGAATTTTACCTCCATCATATGGTAATTCATTAAATCCCCATAATAATAAAGGCTTATTGACTTTATGATTGATAATTAATGCTAAATGACCTAAATGGAATGTTGCAGATACTACAATTACCGCATCAACATGATGATCAATAAAATAATTAGATGCAGCTTCTGCTTCACTTGGTTCAATTACTTGAGAAGGATAAGAATAATATTCAACACTTGTATCTTTAATTATTTCTTCAACTCTTTGTAAATAAATTTTATAAGCAGTAACATAGTCAAATGTCTTTCTTGAAAGACATACTATACCAATACGAGGTTTTCTCATACTTAATCTTCCTTTCTAGAAACAACTTCGAAAGTAGCTGAGAAATCTAATTTTCCTAAATCTAAATCCATTGCTTCTTCATATATTTCTTTTACTAAAGTAATACCTGGTAAATCTAAACCAAGTTCTTTCATCATATCATAAGCAAAATGAGCATCTTTATTCATATTTTCAATAGAGAATGCTGTCTTATATTCTCTATTTTGAATATTATTTACTTTACCATCTAAATAGAAGTTTTGACCTCCTCCATAAGAAATTGCTTTGGCTGCAATGATAGGTTCAATTCCTGAATTAATCGCTAAAGTCATCACTTCGTTTACCCCATTTTGGATTTGAGCGACTAATGAATTGTGAATAATTTTCATCACTAATCCTTTACCATGATCACCCATATAAATAATATTACTACCCATGCAAGATAAGATATCTTTTACTTGTTCATAGATTTCTTCTTCTCCACCAACATAGATTCCTAAAGTTCCAGAAACTGCTGCTGGTTGAGATTTGACTACTGGACAATCAAGCATGTGCCCACCTTTTTCTTCTACCCATTTTGTTACTTCGACATTAACTGAAGGTAAAATGGTAGACATATCAATACAGATCATCCCTTTTCTTAAATATTTACATACTTCCGAATAAACAGCTTTCATATGTTCATTTTTAGGAACCATAGAAATGATAATATCTGCCCAAGAAACTAATTCTTCAATAGAATCAACAAATGGATAAGGTGTTTCTTTTTTTACAACATCATATCCTCTAACTTCATATTTTTTTGAAACATTAATACTCATAGGCATTCCCATAATGCCTAAACCAATAAAACCGATTCTCATACTAATTACCTTCAGTTTTATCCCAAGCATCTTGGAAGACTTTTAGACCATAATCAGTAAATGGATGAGTTAATGCATCTTCATAAACTTGTAGACCTGCAGTAATAATATCACAACCCATTTCAGTAACTTCAGCCATTTGTTTACCATTTCTAACAGCAGCAGCAATAATTTCAGTTTTATATCCTTTTTCTTTATAAATATTAACTAATGTTGACATATATTGATAAGTATCTTCACCACTATTTTCTTTCCATCCGATAAATGGAGAAACAAATCTAGCACCAATTCTTCCTACTTGAATAGCTTGAGAAGGTGAGAAAACTAAAGTAACATTAGTTCTAATTCCTTCTTCTTCTAATAATTTAGCCGCCTTACATCCTTCTACATTACAAGGAATTTTAATAACGAAATTTTCACAAATTGAAGCAATTTTTCTAGCTTCTTTCATCATATCTTCATGATTATCTAAATGAGGATTTATCTCTACTGAAACTGGAAATTTATCTTTTCCAAGTAAATCATTTTTAATTAACCAATCTTTAATATCATTAATCGCGACTAAAAATGGTTTTCCTGAATTTTGAATGTGACGAGGATTTGTAGTAATTCCATCAATTTTATAATATTTATACGCATAATCAATTTCATTTATTTTTGCACTATCTAAGTAATATTTCATAATTTTTCTCTCCTTATAATTCTATATTTTTAAATAATTTTGCAAATTTTGAATTCTTTTTATAAAAAGCTATTGGCCTATTTAGTGGAGTATCAATTTCAATAGTTCCACCATTACATTCTTGACCTGTAAAGAATTGTACCCATTCATCTTGAGGTAAAGTAATTTTTTTCTTTTCCACATTACTTCTAGTAATTGGATAAACAATTATATCGCTTCCATACATCATAACTTCTCTATCTAGATATGCCCAGTTTTCATCATAATGGAAGAATACTGGTCTAGAACAAGGATAACCAAGTTTATAATATTCATTTAATACATGTTCATGATATTTCTTCAATGAAGCATATACCTTACTATGTTTAATAAATGTATCTTTGACTTCAGGATAATTAAATTGAACATTTTCTTTTGGTTTATTACCTTCATGACATCTAAATATCGGAGTAAAGATATTCATACTAGACCAACGTAACATTAATTCTACACTTCTTTTCATATGGAAGATAGTAGTATATCCACCGATATCAGAATGGTTAATACCTACTCCTGACATCGCCATCGATAGAGTCGAATTAATTACACTTCCCATACCTTGATCATCAGAGAAATCTACATGTTGATCACCGCTCCACATCGAATTAGAATACTTAACTCCACTAGAATACATTGCTCTAGAGAAATAGAATACTTCTCCTAATTTATTAGCTTCCTTAACCGCTTCATAATTACATTTAGCCCATAAAGACGGCCACGAATTATGTAACTTTTCAGGGTCACCTCCATAAATTACTGAATCAGTAGGAAGATATTCACCAAAGTCTGCCATCCAACCAGATAGGCCTCTACCTATCATATTTTTCTTAATGACATCTTTATACCATTCAAAGGCATGAGGATTAGTTAAATCAACAATACCAGCATCAAATGTCGTAGATTTAATTAAATATACACTTCCATCTTGCTTTTTAACTAAATAACCTAGTTTTTCAGCTTCTAAATATAATTTAGATTCATATTTTAAGAAAGTATTAATATATCCTAAGAATTTAACTCCATCTTTATTTAAAGTCTTAATATGTTTATCCATATTTTTATAATGTTCTTCATTTAATTCCCAGTTCCAGAACACTTGTTCTCCAAATGAAGTAATATGTTGTCCAGACCAATCTTGACACCAAATTGCAGATATCTTACATCCTGCCTCTTTCATTTCATAATACTTTTTCATCATCACTTCATCTCCACCTTGAGTGGCAAGAATTACACCATTATGCACCCAAGAAGGAATAGGAGCCTGTTTTCCAAAATACTCATTTACTTTACTTACTAAATCAAGATGATCTTTTCCTTTTAAAATAGTAATAGATAAAGGAACTTCTCTAACTACAATTTCCGTTTTGTCTTTCTTAAAATTAAAACTAGTAAAGGCATCAGTATCTACTCCAACAAAATAATTTTTACTTGAAAAATATGTTGGTGAAGCATAATAAGTTTGATGATCTTTTAATTTAGCCTTATAAGAAGGATTAACACCAAATATTTTCTCTCTTAAAATCTTTTTAGCGATAGGAATTACTCCTTGATGTTCACTAACCCAAGAATTAACTTTCTCACCTTTAAGATTTAAATGAGTAAATTGTTCACCACATCCATAAATATACTCATCTTCAAAAGCAGGTAAACTTATAAATAAACGATTATAACTAGAAGGAGAAAAATAAATAACTAATTTATCTTCACTTTCATCAAAATGAATTAGTAAAGATTTATTTTTCTTACTAGTAAAATATAAAACTCCATCTTCTTCTTTTTGGTAAGTCAAATATTCTTTTTTTATTATCTTTTCTTTAGTTTTAAAAGAACCTCTATTCATCTTGTATTTAGCTTTCCCTAAACCAATAGATAGTCCTAATTCATTCTCTTTTAGTAAAGTAATAATATTTTTAAGCATATTAAAACCTCCTTATTAGTTATTATAATTATATAACTAATAGTAAAAAAAGTAAATCCAAGAAAAAAGGTACGAAATAAATCGTACCTTATAATTTAGCTTTTTTATCTAAATATGTTTGAAGTTCAGCTTTATAAGCATTTAATTTATTAGTTTCTTGATCAATTTTTGCTTGAGGAGCTTTTGCTAAGAAATTAGGATTTGATAGCATCTTTTCTCCTCTATTAACTTCAGAAGTTAATCTTGCAATTTCTTTTTCAATTTTTAATAATAATTCTTCTTTATTAACATTATCTTCAATAATTAATTGACCAACACCATAAACTTTAACTTCGCCTTCACCACTAGAAGCGACATTTACTTCACTAGCAAAACCAAATCTAGTTAAATATGTTTTAAATAATTCTTCATCTAAAGAAGTAGATGGAACTAAAGTTAATTTTACTTTAGCATTAGGTGCTAAATTGTTTTCAACTTTATATGCTCTAATATCTTTAATCATATGAATTAAATCTTCAATAATCTTTGATTCTTCTTCATAAACTAATGATTCATCATATTCAGGATAAGAATCTAACATAATTGATTCTTTATGTCCAGGAAGAGCTAAATAAATTTCTTCAGCAATGAATGGAGTATATGGATAAATCATTAAGATAATATCTTTTAATACCTTAATTAAAACAGCTTTAGTATTTTGTTTTAATTCTTTATCTTCACCATTTAATTTAACCTTACATAATTCTACATACCAAGATGTGAAATCATCATAGACAAAGTTATATAAATGAGTTGAAGCATTCGCAAAATCATATTTTTCCATATTAGAAGTAACATTTTGAATAGTAGTTTCTAATTTAGTTAAGATATATTTATCAACTACATCTAATTTTGAATAATCAATATGTAAATTATCTTCAGTATCTTCTTCAGTTAGATTTAATAAAATAAATCTAGAAGCATTCCAAATCTTATTTAAATAATTATTCGCAGCATTAATCTTTTCTTCAGAATATCTAGTATCTAAACCTGGAGAAGTTGAAGTAGTTAAGAAATATCTTAATGCGTCAACACCATATTTTTCAATTACATCGATTGGATCAACCCCATTACCAGCAGATTTAGACATCTTTTTACCATATGGATCTCTAATTAAACCATGGATTAAACATTTATCAAATGGTTTAGTACCCATAAATTCTAATCCTTGGAAAATCATTCTACTTACCCAGAAGAAAATAATATCATATGCAGTAACCATAATATCTAATGGGAAATATCTCTTTAAATCTTCAGTTTCTTCTGGCCAACCTAATGTTGAGAATGTCCATAATGCTGAAGAAAACCAAGTGTCTAATACGTCTTCATCTTGAATATAGTTTTCAATATCTTTAGGTGGTTCTTCACTAACTAAGATTTCACCAGTTTCTTTTGAATAATATGCTGGAATTCGATGACCCCACCATAATTGACGAGAAATACACCAATCATCGGTACCAGTCATCCAGTTTCTAAAGATTTTATCAAATCTATTAGGTAAGAATTCTACTGCATTATCAGAATCTTGTAAATCAATTGAATTCTTTGATAAATTATCCATCTTAACAAACCATTGTTTTGATAAATAAGGTTCAACAACTGCATCTGATCTTTCAGAGTGACCAACTTGGTGAGTAATTTCTTCAATTTTAATTAAACAACCATTGTTTTCAATATCTTTTACTAATTCTTCTCTACATTCAAATCTATCCATTCCTGCATATTTACCACAATCTTCAGTCATATGTGCAGTTTCATCCATAATGATTGGATGTGGGAAGCCATATTTTTGACCAATAATAAAGTCATTAGGGTCATGAGCAGGAGTACATTTCATCGCACCTGTTCCAAATTCTATATCAACATAACTATCAGTAATTACTGGAATTGCTTCATTATTCGCAGGATTAATAACTTTTTTACCAACTACATCTTTATATCTTTCATCTTTTGGATTGACTACAACACAAACATCACCAAACATAGTTTCTGGTCGAGTTGTCGCAATTGTCAAATAATCATTAGTTCCTTCAATATAATATTTAAAGTAATAGAACTTACCTGGGTCATCTTTATAAATAACTTCTATGTTAGATAAAGCTGTTTTAAATACTGGATCCCAGTTAATAATTCTTTCCCCTCTATAAATGTATCCCTTATTGTATAAATCAACAAATACTCTTCTTACTGCCTTATTTAAGCCTTCATCAAGAGTAAATCTTTCTTTAGAATAGCATAAAGCTAATCCCATTTTTTCCCATTGATCGTGGATACATTCCGCATATTCATGTTTCCATTCCCATGCTTTTTCTAAGAATTTTTCTCTACCTAAATCATATCTAGAAATTCCTTCTTTTCTTAATCTTTCTTCAACTTTTGCTTGAGTTGCAATACCTGCATGGTCCATACCTGGAAGCCATAAAACATCATAACCTTTAGCCTTTTTATAACGAGCAATAATATCTTGAACAGTAGTATTCCAAGAATGACCTAAATGCAATTTGCCTGTGACATTTGGTGGAGGAATAACCATAGAGAATTTAGGCTTACTTAAATCGCCTGCTTCAAAATAACCTTTTTCCTTCCATCTTTTATACTTATCTTTTTCAATTAATTGTGGATTATATCTTTTATCTAACATATTTTCCCTCCTTAAAATATAAAAACGCCCTTAAAAAAGGACGTTATAAACGTGGTACCACCTTAATTTAGAATTAATAAATTAATTCCCTCAAATTATCTTAACGCGATAAACGAAGACATTACTCTTTTACTCCTAAGCGACAATAATTACTTTTCTTAATCCTTCTTTCACCAAATGAGGACTCTCTAATAAGAAATCATAATTAACCTCTTAATCATCGTACTTCTATATTATCAATTAACTTGAAAATAAAGTCAACAAATTGAATTAAATTTCTAAAGCAATAATCTTATTTGCAAAGAAGAATTTACCAAAAATATATTTATTTGATGCACTTTCAGTTAAGGTAATTACTTTTCCATTATAATAATCTAAATCCTCACTCATCGCTGGACCATGAATTTCATTAACCAATGTATCTAAATAGTATAGAGGTGCTCCTTCAAATTCTTTATTAGCATTGCTAGCTTCACTTTCATTATATACATAGTATATCGAATCTGCTAAACCATATGAAGTAGACATAACTACTTTACCATCTGGAGTAAAACAAATGCCTTGAACTTTATTTCTAATTGAATACGCTTTAATTGGTTTAGTTAAATCATCTAGATCATATTTTAAAGTAATAGCATAATGAGTCCCTTCTTTAGTTTCATTTTCATGACCTTCGATATTATATGCTGCTCCATTATGGAATTCTCCAACATATAAATACTCTTCATCAGTATAAACAAAAGAAGCTGCAACACTTACTTTAATTCCTTCACCAATTTCTACTTCATCACCTTTAGAAGCATTTAAAATATCATTGATATCAACAATATAAATTCTTCCTCCATTAGCGATATATACTTTATCGTTTGTAGTAGCCATACCTCCAGCATGACCAGTAAATTTTTTACCATTTTTAACTAAATTAACATAATATGATTCATTCTTTTCATTAGTAACATAAATTCTAGAATTAGTATCATCTTTCATATAGCCACAGACAAAAATTACTTCATTTTCTTCACTAGCAGCAATTCCTTGACATACAAAGTTATCACCTAATCCTGGATTAATACATACATTTGTTTTAATCTTATAATAATCACTATAAATTCCAAATTTAACAAGATTTAATCCACCTAATGCTAAAACGATTACTCCAACTAAACTAATTAATGTAATTAGTGCAATTTTTCCTATTTTCTTTAATATTTTCATAAAAACTCCTTAATATTTCCTTTATTATAATATTTTTGGAGTTTCCAATCTACTTTTATTTAAGTTATTCATTAGAAGATAATTTATTAGCAATTTCTTCTGTTAACTTAATTAAAGCCAATGTTTTATTTAATGATTCAATATCTTCCAAATCATTCTCTTTTCTTTCAATTGAAGGAATAAAAAGAAATGCTAGTAACCAATTCTTTTCATATTCTTCTAAAGGATGAATCTGTAAGTATTGATCTATTAAGTAGGACAAATCAATCTTTAAGTCAAAAGAATTCTTATATAAATCAATCAAATCATAAATAGAAGGTGCTAAAGAAATATTATCTAATGAAACAATTTTTCTATTTTTAACTAATATATGCTCATAATTAAAATTTTGATATGTTAAAGATAAATGGATATTATTCGAATTTTTCCATTCTTCTTCTAATAAAGTTACATATCTATCTGCCTCTTTTAATGCATTAAAAAGGAGTGGATAATTCATTATAAAATACCAATCAGATGGTGAATGATATACTTCTATTTCGACTCTTTCAATTCTTGAAAGAACTTCTTCCTTTACTCTTGATATTTTCGTATCTAAATAACTGATAGATTCTTCAAAAAAACCATCATTAACTTTTAATGGATAAGAAGATTCTTTATGAAGAGTCGCTATTGCTTTAATAAAAAAAGACAATCTAATATCTTTAGCAAGTTCGTCTTCATCATCAAAATAAGGATATAAACTATAATACTTATCATTAATAATATTTATATAATGTTCTTCTTTAGAAATTAAAGGCAAAACAAAAATATCTAAATTTAGTATTCTTAATCTAGCAAATATTGATTCAAGAGATGTATTTTCATGTTCTTTTAAAAGATAATCCTCTCTAGAAGTACATATTTTATATGTTTTTTCAGTCAATTTAATAATAAATTTAATCTCAATAGAATATAGTAATTCTAATTCTCTTTTCATTTTAATTTAATTTGTATTAAGTCATTTGGATGTATTTCTAACTTATTATTTAATTTAGTAAATTCATCTTTAGTCATATTATATTTTTTTAAAATTTCATCTAAAGAATCATTATCTTTTACTCGATAGAAAAAGAAAGTAGTCACATATTCAGTTTTTAATAATTGTTCTTTTTCTTGATTTTTTGCAGATAAATCATCATCTATTAAAGGTAATGGCTCTGCTTTATCTTCCATACGAACTTCAAAAATATCTTCTTTCACTTCATTATCAATATCATCTAAAGTTGATACTACTTCTACATCTTTATTATTAGAAAACATATCTTCCATTTGCTTTAAAAACTCATCATCTAATCCTACTTTTTCACTAACTTCCATTTCTTTTGGAGGAAATTCCATTTTTCTTTCTTCTCTAAATACTAATTTCTCTTTTATTTCCTCTTCTCCAACTACTTTAATTTTAATCTTAATTAAAAGTAAATTATCATTTTTATCAAATTCTGCTTTATCTAGTAATAATTTAATCATACTTCTAGATTCTAATTTTTCATAAGGAAGAAAAACATTAACATCAATGATTTTTTCTATTTCTTCCTTCTCTAATCCATAAGAGATGTTTCCTCTTAATAATATTTTTCCATCAATTTTAAATCCATCATCACTTTCTTTGATTAAATAATTATCTTCTAATTTAAAATCACTAAAAGATTCTATTTTTCCTTTTCCTATAAATTTATCTTTAATTATTAATGGTCGCATAATAAAAACCTCCTATAAAAATATATGGAGGTTTATTTAATTTAATGATTATTATAAAGCAAAGTCACCATCTTTAAAGATTTGTACTTTTCTTCCATCTTTAGTAGTACCTACAATGTTAGTATCTTTTGCTCCTACCATAAAGTCAATATGAATAGAAGAATCATTAAAGCATTTAACTCCTTCTTCATCGATGTAAGAAGAATCGCCTAATGCTCTACCAAGAGCCAAATGACAAGAAGCATTTTCATCTATTAAAGTTGTGTAATATACTAATCCTGACATAGAAATTGGTGAATGATACGCGACTAAAGCTACTTCACCTAAATAACAAGAACCTTCATCAGTTTCAATAGTCTTTTTTAATAAGTCATAACATTCATCAGCTTTAATATCAATTACCTTACCATCTTTAAAAGTTAATTCAAAATAAGGAATTACTTTTCCTCCAAGAGCTAGAGGTTTAGTAGTACATACTTTACCATTAATCTTATATTTATGAGGAGTTGTACAAATTTCTTCAGTTGGGAAGTTTGCCATATTTCTAATATAATTCTTAGGCAATGGTCCTCTATATCCAAATCTAGATCTAGAAGTTAACCCTACATGTAAATCTGTACCATTTGATGAAGTAAAATGTAAGTCTACTAATTCTAAATCATCAATTTTATTAGCAATTTCAGCCTTTTTTGATAATTTATTATTCCAGTTTTCAATCGGATCAGATTCTTCATCAATCAAGCATAATTTAAATAATACGTTCCAAAATTCTTCTAACGCTTTTTCTTTTGAAACATCAGGAAGAACTACTTCTGCCCAAGCTTGAGTAGGTACAATAGCAATACACCATTGTTTATGAGTATTTCTTACGTGTCCTCTCATAATATTTCTTAAATTATCAACATGAGCAAATATCGCATGAGAATAAGAATCATTAACATCTTCTAATAATTTAGGATTTTCACTTTCTAAACGAATTGTACAACAATTTGGAGTCAATATTTCTTCATATTGTTTTCTTTCCCATCCTTTAATAGAAGATATATCTTCTTCTTTTAAATATTTAGATTCAATTTTTGATAATTCTAAATCTAAATAGACAATTGATACTTTATTTGCGCCTACTTTATAACATTCTTCTAATAAAATCTTTGCAAATTCATGATTTTCAATGCAAGCTTCAATCATTACATCTTGTCCTTTTTGAACATTCATACCTAAAGTAGCTAAAGTATGCGCATATTTTCTAATTAATTTATAATTCATTTTTCTATCTCCTTTTAATTAATAAATTTAAATTCTCTATTCTTATAATAATTCCAATTAACCTCACAATTAGAATAATTCCATTCATCGCTCCACCCTTCTGGTTGTGAACGAAAACTACAATTAATAATTGCACTATTACAACCTATAAACGCTTTTTTACCAATTTCCTTGACATTACTATGAATATAAATATTACTAATTTTTGAAAAGCCAGCAAATTGATATTCTTTAATTTTATTAATCCATATAGGTACTTCTATACTTTCAAGTAATACAACTTCATTCTTATCAACAATATAGAAATTGTGTGCATAATGAACAGGATTTGCCTTTTCGTTAGCAAAACTAATATCATACCAATTATACATCTGATCTTGATAAATAACGGAAGATAAAGAAGTACAATTATTAAATGCACTATAATTAATTTCTTTCAAATTTCCGTCAATAGAAACTTTTTCTAATGAGGTACAATTGCTAAAAGCATAACTACCAAGTTTTTCTAAATCCGTTGGTAAGCTAATTACTTTTAAACTAGAACAGTACTCAAATGCACAATCACCAATTTCAATAATATAACTTGAAAATATAATCTCTTCTAAATTCGAAAATCCCCTAAATTGCCAAGGTTTAATTTTAGTAATTGGTGGTAATAAAACAATTTTCTTACATTCTTCCCACTCATTTTCTTCATTTAATAAATAAAACTTGCCATTTTCACTTAATCCCGAACTATAATCTGGAAACTCTATTTCACACCACTCTTCTATTGTTCCACGATAATATATCTCTTTAATATAATCATTTCAAAATCCTTCAATATATTTAATAGTGCTAGGTAAAATTACCTTTGTTAAATTTCTACAATCATAAAAAGATGAACTATTTATTTTAGTAACTTTTTCAGGTATTTCAATTGATGTAAGTCGAATACAATATGAAAAAGTACCATTTTCAATAGTTTCAAGATTATTAGACAACTTAATATCATTCAAATATATACAATAAGAAAATGCTTCTCTATCAATATTAGTTACTGAATTAGGAATATCAACAGTTGTAAGAAATGTACTGGCAAAAGCTTCATGTCCAATACTTTCTAATGTTGAAGGCAAACTTACACTAGTAGAACAAGTGAATCCATAAAATGCATATGAAGGAATCTCAGTAATACCTTCAGGAATCACTAAATCAGTCGCTTTAACATATTGTCCATCTTCTTTAAAATGAAACATTAATCCTGAGCACATAGGATTACTTTTTCTACTTTTGATGTCTATATTTAACCATTCCTCAATCGTTCCATCAAAATATACATTGTTTAAAGATTTACATCCATCAAATTCTTCATATCCTAGCTCTTTAATTTGTGGATTTAATGTAATATTAGTAATATTGTTATTACCAGTAAAAGCATTATCAAGTTGAGTAACAAAACATGTAATTCCATCTATGTTAACTACTTTAGGAACAATAACATCAGGTTCTGTTCCAGTATATCCAGTAACTGCAGCTTGATGTTCATCAATTATAGCAAAAGTAAAACTATTACCTCGATATAAATCATCACTATAAATTGTTAATGTTGCTCTTTTTGATAAAACTTTTTCATTAGTATGTTCAGAATAAAAGTCTACATTATATTCATATACCCCAATATTACAATAATCCGGCACTTGAAAAACTCCATTTCTATATACTACTCTTATACCTTCAGGTATTTCTCCTTCTACATCAATAGAATAAAAATTACCATCAAATTCTACTCTTTTATCTTCAAAAATTAATTTAGAAAAATCATAACTTACCGTTGAAGATTCCAAACTACTTTGTTCACTAGATATTTGATTTTCACAGCCACTAATAAAAAACAAAATACCAAATACAAAACAATAAAATATCCAATAGATTTTTTTCATAAATTCACCTTCTTTTTTAAAATATAACATTCTTTTATCTACTAATAAAGAAAAAACTCTCATAAAGAGAGTTTAATACAAGGTTTCAATTTGGTAGTCAATAACTTTATTAAGTTTTTGTTTACTAACTTTACTAATAAAATAACGATATTGAACATCACATGTCCCGATATCAGCATAACCGATTTCAACTAAATTATAAATAGTATCATCTTGAAGATACATATCATATAAAGTATGACGATTACTGCCACTACCACTAACTGTTTTTCCACTAATAATTAAAGCGTAATTTGAAAAATCAAAATTCTGATATTGTTCAATTATTTCTAAAGAATAATCTTTTGTTTCTTCATATGCTTTGTATAAATCATCATAAGAATAATATATACCAGTAGGCAAATTATCTACTCTAGGATCATCTAGTAGTTCAAATTCTAATTTATTGCTTTCTTTTAACCCATAAAATGAAGGATTAATTCTAGTAATAGTTCCAAACTCTTGATGTTCTTCAATAGAAACAAATTCAACTATTTCTTTATCTTCTATTTTCTTTAATAGTCCATCTATTTCAGGAGAATATTCATTAGTTTTAAATCTATATGACAAACTATTACCATAGCTAGGACAAATATATTCTTCAATTTCATCTAATCCTAATTGATTTATATATTTTTCATTGTTGGTATTATAATATTCTTCAGCATCCTTATTATATTTTTCATAAATTTGTTTTTCCTCTTCCTTACTAGCATTAGAAGGAATAACTACTCTTGGAAATGTTTCATAATTTAATCCAATATACACACTAATTTCAATAGCGTATAGATCTGCTTGAAGATATTTTTCATTATTAGAATCTACTTTAAAACTATAACTATATTCATCTAAATTTTTTTCATCATTACTACTTGAATAATTATTACAAGAAATTATAAATGGAACTAGAAAAAGTAAACTAAAAATTTTTTTCATATCGGTCTCCTATATTTTGATTATATCATAGTTTAGATGATTACAATCTACTTAATAAGTTATTTTTTTTATAAAGAATGCGACAATAAAAGAGTACCCTTATGGATACTCTTATAATCTTACTGCAATTTGATTTCTTAATTCTTCAATTAGTTTAGGATTAAATTGACTAGTAAATACAAAATCAAAATTAGCAAGTTCAGTTCTAGCAATCTTAGTAATCTTTGCCTTTTCTGATTGATTTAGTTTATCAACTTTTGTAAAACAAACTAATACTTTTACTTCAATTTGAGATAAAAATTCAACAAATTCTAAATCTTCTTTTGATAATTCTCTTCTAGAATCTAATAACCATAATACTAATTTTAATTTCTTATTATTAGTAAAATAAGATTCCATCATTTGGTCAAAACCATCTTTTTTACCTGTTTTACGATAACCATATCCAGGAGCGTCTACCAAATAAAACTTATTATCAACATTAAAATAATTTAATAACTTAGTTTGACCAGGTCTTTTAGATACAAAGGCTAAATTCTTATGATCTGCTAAACAGTTAATTAAAGTTGATTTACCTACATTAGATCTCCCAATTGTTACAATATGATCCATATCGAATAATGAATCTTCACTTGAAATTGCCGATTTAATAAATCTAGTATTTCTAAAGTTAATCATATTATTCCTCAAATGCTACTTTTAAAGCATCGTCGACATTATTCATAATAACAATATTTAATTTTTCTCTAACTTCTAATGGTAAATCTTGGATGTCTTTTTCATTTCCCTTTGGAATGATGATAGTTTTAATTCCTGAACGAAGTGCTGCTAAAGATTTTTCTTTTAATCCGCCGATTGGTAAAGCTTGACCTCTTAAGTTTACTTCACCAGTCATAGCAACACTTGATTTAACTAATTTATTAGTTAAACAAGAAATAATACATGTAGTTAATGCAATACCTGCACTTGGACCATCTTTTGGAACTGCACCTTCTGGAACGTGAATATGTAATGTATGTTTATCAAAGAACGATGGTTCAATACCATATTTTGAACAATTAGCCTTTACATAGTCTAAAGCAATAGAAGCAGATTCTTTCATAACATTACCTAAGTTACCAGTTAATACTAATTCATTTCTTCCTTCAAAATAAGTAACTTCAATTGGTAAAATATCTCCACCAAATTCAGTATAAGCTAAGCCAGTTACTACGCCTACTTGACTTTCTTTCTCTTTAGAAGAATATTCATATTTAACTGTACCTAAATATTCTTTTACTTTATCTATATCGACAGTAATTGACTTGACATCTTTATTTTTTAATAAAGTGACAACTGCTTTTCTACAAATAGAAGAAATTTGTCTTTCAAGTTCACGAACACCAGCTTCTCTAGTATAGTTATCAATTATGAATTTAACACCTTCTTTAGTAAATTCAATTTGTCCTTCTTTTAAACCATTTAAAGAGGATTGTTTTGGAACTAAGTGTTCAAATGCAATATTCAATTTTTCAATTTCTGTATATGAATTTAATTCAATTAATTCTAATCTATCTCTTAATGGTCCAGGAATATTTTGAAGATAGTTTGCAGTACAAATAAACATGACATTACTTAAATCAAATGTTTCTTCAAGATAATTATCTTGGAAAAGAATATTTTGTTCAGGATCAAGAATTTCAAGCATTGCACTTGCAGGATCTCCTTTATTTGAAGATGCCATTTTATCAATTTCATCTAATAAGAATACTGGATTATTAACTCCTGCAGATTTAATACCTTTAATAATTTTACCAGGCATTGCTCCTACATAAGTTCTTCTATGTCCTCTTAATTCAGATTCATCATAAAGTCCACCTAAACTAGCTTTAACAAATTTTCTATCTAATGCCCTAGCTACACTTCTAGCCAAAGAAGTTTTACCTACCCCTGGAGGACCATATAAACAAATAATTGGTGCTTTTAAAGAATTAGTTACTTGTTTAACTGCTAAGTATTCAACAATTCTTTCTTTTACCTTTTCCAAACCATAATGATCTTCATCCAATACTTTTTGAACATTATTAAGATCATTATTATCTTGAGTAGTTTCATTCCATGGCATATTAGTTAACCAATCTAAATATGTTTTTTCCATTGAAGATTCTAAACTAGCAGCAGGTAACATCTTCCATTTTTGAAGAGATTTTTTAACTGCTTTTTTTACTCTTTCTGGGAATGAATCAGATTCAAGTTTCTTTAAAATTTCTTGTTCTTCAGATTCTTCTCCTCCACCAGTTAAATCATTTAATTCATCTTGAGTAGCTTTTAATTTTTCTCTTAAAATGTATTCTCTTTGTTGTTTTTCTGTTTTTTCTCTTAATCTTTGATTAATTGATTGTTCAACATTTTCAACTTCTTTTAATTCTTGAAGGAATGAATTAATTGTAGCAAGTCGAACTGCTAAATCATTTTCTTCAAGTAATTTTTGTTTATCTGCAATAGTAAATGGGAATTGATAAGAAAGATTATTTGCTAATTCTTCTGCTGTTACTCCCTTTTGTAATCTATTTACAAATGTTGCAGGTAAAGTAGATGCTGCAAATGTTTGTAATGTTGATACGATTTGATCAACATATCTTTGTTCTTCTTTACGATCTAAAGATGTAATAGTTTCTAATGTTTCAAAATTACACATATATGCTTCATCGACATCTTTAGTAAAGTTTACATCTTTAATTTTAATTCTAGCTAAAGCTTGAACTTTAACTTTAAATAAACCCTTAGCTTCTCTAATTGAAAGAACATTACATAAAGTACCAACGTAATAGACGTTAGCATCATTAATATAATCATCATCAGGATTTACTTGTGAGATTAATGCGATTTTTCCATCATTATCAGATAGTGCTAGATTGACTGCATTTATGGAAAAAACTCGGCCTACGTCTAATACGGCCGAGCATCCTGGATATAAAATAGCACCACGAGTGATGAGTAATGGAATTAATTCATCTTTGTTAGGCATAATTACCTCCTTAATTTTTAAAAAATATCTAAATAAAACTATTCAGCAACTTCTTCTTTTTTTGTTGATTTTTTAGTAGTTTTTTTAGCTGGTTTAGCTTCTTCTACATTTTCTTCAACTTTAGCAGCATTGTTTGCTAACATGTATTCAGTAAAGATTTTATTTCTTAATTGATTTACAAATTGTGCTTCATTTGCTTTTAATGCATTTTTAACTGCTTCTAAATCCATAGAATATTGAGCAGCAATTGCTTTATATTCTTCTTCTAATACTTCTTTAGTTACTTCTAAATGTTCAGCAAAGATAATTTGTTCAACAACTAACATTGCTTTTAAGTTCTTAGTAGCTTCAGCTTTTCTTTCATTTTCTAATTCTTCTTCAGATTTACCTTGGATAGCAACATAGTCTTCATATGATAAACCAGCACTTTCAACTTGTTTTTTAACATTTTCTAACATTGCATCAGCTTCTTCTTTAATCATTGAAGAAGGAATTTCAACTGTAGCATTAGCAACTGCTGTATTAATAATTGTTTCAACTTGAGCATTTCTAGCAGCATTTTGTTTTTGAGCTAATACTTGTTTTTTAGCATGAGCTTTTAAAGTTTTTTCATCAGTTACACCTTCGATTTTTAATTCTTCAAAGAATTCTTCATCTAATTCAGGTAAAACTTTTTCTTTAACATCTTGACATGTTACTTCAAATCTAGCTTCTTTGCCTTTTAATTGTTCAACATAATTTGTTGGGAAAGTAACTAAAATTGATCTGTGTTCACCAGCTTTAATACCAACTAATTGATCTTCAAAACCTGGAACAAATGAGTTAGAACCTAATTCTAATTCATAACCATTAGCTGTACCACCTTCAAATGCTTCTTCACCTAAGAAACCTTCAAAATCGATAATTACTGTATCACCAACTTTTGCTTCACCTTCTTTAACTTGCATTACTGCTTGTTTAGCTTTTAAGTCGTTGATGAAAGCATTAACTTCTTTAGTACCAGCTTTTACTTCTTCTAAAGCAACGTTTAAGTCTTTATATTGACCTAAAGTAACAACTGGAGGTAAGCAGAAACCTAAAGCAAATACTGCTTCTTCATCAGAAATTTTATCAACTGAAACTAATTTTGGTTCGCTGTAGATTTGTAATTTTTCTTCTTCAACAGCTTCTTTTAATGCTACATTAGCAACATTGAATAATGCATCATTTAAAACTTCAGCTTGGTTAACTCTAGCTCTAACTAAATTAAGAGGAGCTTTTCCTTGTCTAAAACCAGGAACAGTTACTTTTGCTGCTCTTTTATTAAATTCTTTTTTGACTGCTTTTGTCCATTCTTCACCATTAACTGTGCAAGAAATGACAACTTCTAAATTTTCTTTTCTTTCTATTTTTCTTTCCATAATCTATAACTTCCTTTCTAATAAAAATAAGTCAACATTGAAATTATATAGAATTTTAGAAAACTTTACAATAATATTTTATATTATTTAAAGAAGTTAGATAAATATGTCCTTTTATTTATTATTAATTCCCATTCTTTTTTTATACTATCTATTTCTTTTTTAAAAAAATAAAAAGAGACTGAAGTCTCTTACATATTATTCAAGAATTATTCTATTAATTTCTTTTATTTTAAATTCTAATTCTTCTAAATTCAAATTATACTTTTTAACAATTTCTTCAATTTTAGATTTCTCATTCATCGCGATTGATGCCATATCTAATAATATTTCTGCGATAATAACATAGTCATACTCTTCAATTAAAGAAGCAGGATATTCTTTAATTTGAATGGTATTTAATAACTCAATAGCAAGTTCACCAATATAAGGTTTATTTTGAGAAAGTAATTCGATTGTTTTTTTACAATTTTTATATTCTATTGAATCAAATGGCAAAGTTAAAAAAGAAGGATTATATGTAAAAATTCGACCATTTTTGCTAACTTTTATTTGTTCATCAACCTTTTGTTCTACTAATATAAAAAGTGCTAGAGTTTTATATTTATATGCAACTTCGGAAAGTAAAAATTCTTTAATTAATGGAATGTAATATCTGATATTTTGCTTCGATAAATAACCTAAAGCACTAGCCAATGCTTCTTCATTTTTAGAAAATAACATCTTTCTAATTTTATCAAAATTATATTCTTTAACTTTGTTTTCATTTAGCTTAGTTAATTCTAGTTTTAATTCATTTAAAAAATCTTCAACTTCCATAGAAATATATGGAGCATTTTTATAGTAAGATACCACTTCTAAAGCTTTAGAAACGTCTTCTCTTTCCGCATAAAAAGAGACGTGGTTACCAATAAATAAAATAGGATCAACTTTTAATAAATACTCATTTTTTGACACAAAAAAGACAAAATCATCTTCATTTTGTTCATTAATTAGTTTTTTCATTTCTTCAAATAATTCTTGATCAATTTTATTCATATTTATACCTCAATAAAATATTAATATTTTAAATATAATTTTTCAATAGTTTGTAATAAAAGAAAAACCATCCTTTCGGATGGTATTTTACTAAAATGGCGACCCGTAGAGGATTCGAACCTCTGACCTACTGCTTAGAAGGCAGTTGCTCTATCCAGCTGAGCTAACGGGTCAAGTCAAGTCAGCGTATTAATATTACAACAACCCTCTAATTAAATCAATGATTTTCAATAAATATTTTTAATTTTTTTATATTTTTACTTCGTTAAATATAATATTGTTTACTTTAGTATCTTCTTCTTGATAAATTCCATCTACCGCGACAACTTCTCCTTCAACAACAAAACTTACTTTACTATCATATCCCATTAGATCATAAGACAATGTTAATAAGTCAAATAGTTCTTTATTTACACATTCTTCATCTACTAATCCATCTTTGGTTATTTCGTATTGATGATCTTCACTATCTTGATTATTCTCTAATACATTGTACAAACTAATATTTTTTAGTAATGATGAGACTGGTTGGCTTACTTTAGTTGCATTAACAAATGTTTGATTGATAGATTGTTCTTTATCGCAATATACAGTTACTGGAACTAAATAGCTATGTTCATTAGAATATTTTCTTTCATAGAAAACAATTTGTTTCTCTTTCCCAATAAGCGAACTAGTATAGTAAAAATCTTGATTGATTCCGTAATTTTCATCTAACACTTCAGGAATATATATAGAAACCATATCATTTAATTTAGTCCCATTAATATAGACTTCTAGTCCATCAATCTCATCAAATGATAAAAATGACATGGTCAATGCTTCCAATATTTTCGTGTTATTAAACTCATTTTCAAAGATATTTTCAGAAAAATCTAAAGATAATATATTATCTTTTACCTCTATTTTATTCATTTTAATATCTTTATTTATAAATCCTTTAAGATAATCATTTTGTAACTTTGAATCAGTTTTTAATAAATTATATACATCCATAATTTGTTCATGAATAGTTGATTTTTTTTCTAAAGAAACACTTAAAGGTATTGTTAAATTATCATTAGAAATCAAATATACTCTTCTATTAACCTCGTCTTTTGTTACTTCGACAATTATTTCATTTTGTGGATTTAATTTCTTGTTATATTCAATAATTCCAAAAGTAGATCCTAAAATTGCTCCTAGAAGCGGTAAACCGAAGCAAAATGAATATTTAACAATCTTTTTAATCTTCTCTTTTTTAGGAGATAATGCTACCACCATTTTTCCATTCATTACATTCTTTAATTTCTTAAATATATTAGACATACTAATTCCTCCTCTTTATAAATTTATTAATCATCTAATAAACTTATACATAAATTAGAGAAATATTTTTTTATAACATTTAAATCTTTCTTTTGTAAATAAAAAATAGCATTATTTTTTTCACTTTTTAGACTCTCTATTAACTCATTTTCAAAAGAATAAGCCTTTATCTTATAATAAGAAAAAAGACTTTTAATTAAAGGATAATGAGTACAAGATAAAACAAGTTCTTTTGCTTCTATATTTTTAATCAACTTAATAATATTTATAATATTATTTTCTTCTATAAAACTAGCAAGTTCTTCTCCAGAAATTGAATTGATATTTTTACTTAAATATTCAGTTGTTAATAGTGGTGAATTTTTAGTTAGATTAATTTGTAATATCGTAGTAACTTTAAATATTGATTTAGGTAAATATTTTAAATAAATATAAGATAATGTATTACAACATATAAGTAATTGTTCAATACTATATCTTTCAAAATAATTAAAGATAAATAATAATCTATCTAATAATTCTTTTTCACTCTTATTACCATATGGAAAATATTCATTATCTATAAATAGATAATAATCATTATTTTTATTTTGTTTAATGATTTCTTTAATAAAAGGAACTACGCCAATTCCAGAATCAACTAAACCTATCTTCATATAGAAATATATGAATATAAAGAAAAGAAAAACCCCATTTCAAAGAAATGAGGTTAAAATTTTTATTTATTATCTTTTTTTGGTGCTCTAATTCTATTTAACTTCTTATTCATTCTTAATAATTCTTCTTTATTAAATGAAATATTTAACATACCCATCATAGAAGTTAAACGTAAAATTGTGAAACTATTCATCATTTTCATCATTTCGCCAGACATTTCAAATCCTGCAGCAGACATACCTTTAGAAGGTTCTTTACCTTCAGCCTTAGCAGCAGCATCCATTTTCTTTTTAACAGTCTTAAAGATTGATAAAGCGAATAATTTACCTCTTAAAGATTTCATTAAATCACCCATTTTAGAATTTAATGATAATCTTCCAGGTTTTTCAGTAATATCGAACCAGTTTAATACTGCGCCTACTTCTTTTAATCTATAAGATTCATTGAATGTATCAACTTTTCTAATTGTTGAAGAATCTTCTAATTCACCTGCTTTAGCAACAATTGTCGATTCACCAACATTTGGTACATCCCATTTGAAGAAGTGGTCTTCTGCTTCTTTTTTACCCATTGATACGCCATTGACGAATAATTCAACTTCTTTTTGGTTAGAATATACTGTTACTTTAGTAACATCTTCTACTCTATCAATATATTTTTTAGAACATACGTGAACAAATGGATCATCACTTAACCATGCTTTATAAGCATAGAATGAGTCTTTCTTATATTTTCTATCGAAAGTAATTAAACCCTTATGGTTCATACCATTTTCGCCACCTTCTGCTCTAGCATCAGCAGCAAAGTCAAACATATTCCAAACATGAGTTGCCCACATCCATTTTCTTGAGAATAATGTTTTAATTAATTCTTCGTGATAATAAGATTGATATTCTTCTGTATAGTCACCTTGAGTTGGATTAGATGTATGCCAATCTAATGCTTCACAACCATATTCAGAACATCCAATTGGAATATTTGGATGAGTTTTGTGGAAGTTATCAAACCAAGGACCATTATCAGAAGTTTCTCCACCATACCAACCAAAGTAGTGGTTATAAGAAACTACATCAGGAATTTGAATATATTCACAGTTAATTGGACAAGGTGAAACTGCAGCAATTGTAGTTAATCTTGTTTTATCCATTTCATGACATAAATCATTTAAGATGCGATGATTTTCTAATAAATCAGGATCATCTGCGCCTTTCATTGTAATTTCATTTGATAAACCCCAAACAACGATACATGGGTGATTATAGTTTTGAGAAATTAATTCTTTCATTTGAGAAACAGTATTTTCTCTACCACCAGGCATATGATTTGAAATATATGGAATTTCTGCCCAGATTACTAAACCTTTCTCATCACATAAATCATAGAAATATTGATCGTGTTGATAGTGAGCAAGTCTAATTGTAGTAGCGCCCATTTCTAAAATTAAAGCGATATCTTCTTCATGATGTTCTTTTAATAAAGCATTACCAATTGCTTTTCTATCTTGGTGACGAGAAACACCTCTTAAAGGATATTCTTCACCATTTAAGATAAATCCATTGTCTGGATCAATTTTAAATGTTCTAACACCAAATCTAGTTGAAACATCATCTAATACTTTATTTCCATTTTCAATAGAAACTTTACAAGTATATAAATAAGGATCTTTTTTACCATGCCATAAGTGAACATTTTCAATATCTAAAGTAACAACTTTTTCTTTTGACGAAACTTTAACTACTTCTTTACCTTCTTTATCTAAAATTTGATAAACAATAGTATCATTTTCATTTAATTCAGTAGTATAAACTTCTACTTCGACTTTAGCATTTTTACCTTCTACACTAGGAGTAACTTTAACTCCAGGAGCTCCATAATAATCTAAATCAAAGTGAGTTTTATTTACACATACAACATTTACATCTCTATATAAACCACCATAGAAAGTAAAGTCTGCTACTTGAGGATAAACTTTTTGATTTGGTGAGTTATCAACTGCTACAACAATTTTAGCTTCGTCAGTTAATTCATCAGTAATATTTACTCTCCAAGTAGAATAACCACCATCATGGTGAGCTAAATGTTTACCATTAACATAAACATCTGCACTAGAGTTAGCTCCTCTTAATTCTAAATAATAGCAATCTGCTTCAGGTAATTCAGATTTAACTAGTACTTTTTCATATAAACAAGTACCTCTAAAATAGTCGCCACCACCATCTTGACCATCTAAATTATTCCAAGTGTGTGGTAAAGAAATAGCTTCGCCTGTTACTTCAGGTGTGATTTCACTTACACCCTTATAAAAGAGCCAATTTTGATTAATATTAATAATTTTTCTCATAATATTCTCCTTTTTAACAAAATAATAATAACATTTTTTTGTATGATTAAAAATATTTTTTAACCATATAAAGAAAGATTATTTTTACAAATAATAATTATTTGTAAAAAAGGCACCCCGAAGGATGCCTCTTAGTTTATAAATTAGTCGTCCATGCTCTTAGCATTTTCGATTGTATTTTCTTCTCTACCTAATTTAGCAGATACTTCAGCAAGAGTTTTCTTATCTAAGTTATAGACCCATAATAATAATGCGAATTGAATTGCAAAGCATACAATGTAAACTAAACCTAATAAGATACGAACATTTGTTGAAGTACCATCTGGTTGTAATGCCATTGATGGATTACCAGTTGTTGGATCAATTAAACCACCAGCAACGAAACCAGTAGGAATTAATAAGAATGAAACTAATGAAGAACCTACACCTTGAGCTAATTTTCTACCTAAAGAATAAGTAGCATATACAACGCCTTCTTCACGTTTGCCTGTTTTATATTCTTGATAGTCGATACAGTCAGCAACCATTGCCCAACCAACTAAAGAGTTAACAGAAATACCTAAACCCATGAAAATACCTGGAATTAAGAATACGATAACACCTACAATACCTGGAATATTTTCAGCTGGAATAACTAATAATAATACACCTGCTAATACACCTAATAAGTTTGGCCAAGTACAAGCTTCTTTTTTACCAAATTTTTTAACTAATTTAGTTGCAAATGGAATAACAGCAATCATTGGTAACATAGATAACATTTGGACGATACCAGACATTTGAGCAAATTCTGGGAATGCAATTTGAATATAGTTAACAGAGACTGTTTGCATAAATGCCATTGCTAATAATTGGAAAATAGAAACTAAAGTATAAGAAACTGCAGCTCTATTTGTGAAGAATGCACCTAAAGATTTGAAATAATTGAATTTTTCGCCTTTAGCTTCTTCTTGAGCAGTATAGTCTACGATAACTCTTTCAGTTGTTCCTCTACATAAAATTTGGAAACAAACAATACCGATGATACCACAAACTAAACCAACAATAATTAATCTTTCACCTAAGATATTACCAGTTGATTGACCACCTTCGAAAATGATCATTGGAATACCCATACCTAAGACCATACCAGCAACCATTGCACCGATTGATCTGAATGTTGATAATGAAGCACGTTCGTCAGGATTAGCTGTAATTACTGAGTTTAATGATCCATAAGGAACGTTAACAATTGTATAAGCCATATCCCATAATAAGTAACCAATTACACAAACAATAATTTTTAATGGAACTGGAGCTGTTTTAATTGGAATGAAACATAATGCACCAGCAAATACTAATGCGAATGATCCCCAGAAAATCCATGGTTTAAATTTAGATTGTCCTGGTTTTGGTTTAATTAAGTCAACTAAACCACCAATGATTGGGTCATTAATAGCATCCCAAATTTTTAAACATAAGATGATAACACCCCAAATAGCTAATGTTTCAGCAGAAGCAGCTACTGGGTCTGGATTGTTACTGAAACCCATATATTGAGTCCAGAATAACATTAAGTAAGAATTTAGCGCGAAAGACATGTTACAACCAATGTCACCACACATATAAGTTAATTTGTCTTTAATACCAAATTTCTTAGATGCGCTTTCAGGAGTTGCACCAGCTACGGCTTTTCTATAAAAGTTCATATTTTTCTCTCCTTTTTCTTTTTTCATGATACTCACTTAGTTCATCAGCTTTACTAAATTACTTCTTTTCATGCACGGCTTCAATTTACACAACAAAGACTAAAGCACAACAAAATCTAATTAGTTTATCATTTATGATAATATTATAAACTGCAAGTTTTATCAAATGAAAGCCTTTTCTTGCTGTTTTATTGACAAATCTTGCTATTATGTTAAAATTGTTTTGGTGATTATATGAAAAAGGAAAATATTGATGGAATTTATAGTAATTTTTTAAAGTCAAAACCCGGTGTTGCAGAAGCATTAAAAAATGAAATTAATAACTATGGACGAGTCCATGTCTATACAGTTTTATTAGATAGTGTTTTTGAAAAATCTATAGATTATCATGAGCATGATGAATATGAAATTCTCTATGTTATTGAAGGAGAAGTTCTCTATAATATTGTTGACAAACAATACACTCTTCTTCCTGGAGATATGATTTTAATTCCAAAAAATACATTGCATCAAATCGCTAATCCTAGTAAAAAATCAAAAAGAATTATCCTTTCTTTTAGTGATTCATTTATCTCACATTTCTCTAGTAAAGCCACTGATTTAACTGAAATTTTTAAAAGAATTAAAGATACAAATATTCATAAAATTTCTTTCACTGGTCCATTCAAAAAAATTATTGAAAATAATTTAAAAGAACAATGCGAACTTTTTATCTCTCAAAACTATGGTTCTGATCTTCTATACAACATGAAATTAGTTCAAGTATTACTAATGATAAACAATCAATTCTCTAACTTACGAGAAGACTATATTTCTAATCAAGATGATAGTATTATTTCATCAATTGTTAAATACATAGATGATAATATTAATCATAAAATTTTACTAGAGCAAATCGCCAATTATCTTTCATTATCCACCTCACGAGTTTGTCATCTTTTTAAAGAAAAAACTGGATTATCCTTAATGCAATACATCAATAAAAAAAGACTAGTATTGGCAAAATCTTATCTAAGAAAAGGCTACTCAATTGATCAAGCTGCAGTAGAATGTGGATTCCAAGATTACACATCTTTCTTTAGGAGTTTTAAAAAAGAATATAATATAACTCCAAAAACATATATAAAACATTTTAGTAGTACTAGTAGATTATAAAAGGACTTCAATTGAAGTCCTTATTTTCTTATAATGTAATCTCTTTTAATCTCAATAATTCTATTACCGCTTGTGCTCTACCCTTAACCCCTAATTTTTGAATAACATTAGATATATGATTTCTAACTGTCTTTTCAGATATATATAAAATATTACTAATTTCAAGAGTAGTTTTATTTTGAATTATTAGATTAAATATTTCTTTTTCTCTAATAGTTAATATTGAAGGCATAACTCCTCCTACCAATATAATCTATGAATAAACTTAGTAAATGTTACTTAGTTTTTATATCATTAAAATTGATAATAAATAATTCAATAGCAGTTACTGGCTCAATTGCCATTTCTTTAATTCTTGTATCCATTAAATATAATTCATCTAAAACATTTAGGATTTCTTTATATTTAATTTTAACTAAACTACGACAAAGCATCTTTACTCTATAAGGATGCATTTTTAATTTAGTTGCCACCTCATCTTGAGCGATTTTTTCTACTTGATAAAGATATGATACTTGAGCAAAAGTTCTAAATTGAGACGCAAATAGATTTAATAATCTAACTGGTTCTTCTTTTAAAGTTAATAAGTCTCTAAATACTCTTAAAGCATCGTTTAATTTGTTAGAAATCAAATATTCACAAATATTAAAAGCATTTTGTTCAAGTGGAATAGGAACCATTTTTGAAACATCATCTTCGTTGATGGTTTTATCATATAGACATAGTTTATCTGCTTCTTGAATAAATAAAGAAACATCTTCTCCAACTCTTTCTAATAATAAATTAAGCGCCTCAGAAGAAATATTAACTCCCTTTCTTTGAAAATATTGAATACCTGTTTGATGTAAAGCTTCAAGAGATAATCCTTCTTCAAAGATAATTTTTCCATTTTTTTCAATCGCTTTATAAATCTCACTTTTTTTATTAATAGAACTAGTTTCTAAAACGATAATGACATCAACAATATCCTCACTAGAAGTTCCTAAAATAAACTTTTTAAAAGCATCGTAATCTTGATCTTTTTCAATACTTACTTTTTCTTTAATGGAAGTTAAAAAATAAGGATCATCAATTCTTACTACTTTTTTACCCATAAATGGTAATAAACTACATTCATAAATAATATCTTGAACGATAGTATCTTTAGCGTTTACTCTCACATAAGAAAACTCATCAATTTCATCACCTAAAATTGATTTAACCATTCTTTTTACCCTTTTACTTAAAAGTGGATATTGATCACCATATACTAAATAAATCATTTTTTTACTTCCTAACATTAGTATTATATCATTAATTAATTACATTAATAAATTAAAATCTTCATTTATATCTTTAACTTTTACTAAAGGTAATCTTAAATTCATTGAATCAAAGCCTTTTTTGGATAAATAATACTTAATATTTGAAGGTATATTATACTCAGAAAATATCTCACAAACTAATCTTAAATATGATACTATTAACTCATTTTTAAAGCCAATTTGATAATCTTCCATTACTTCTTTAATTGTCTTACCAAAGCTAATAGAAATCGATGATACTAATCCATCCACTCCTCTTTCTAAACCTTCATAAATCAATTTATCTTCACTTAAATATACTAAAAAAGAAGGAAAATCTTTTTTTAGTAAACTTATTAAGTTTAAATCAGAACTTGATTCAATTAAACCAACAATATTCTTTTGACTTTTTAATAATTTTTTTAATGTTGTAAAAGAAATATTTACTCCAGTTCTAGAAGGAATATTGTGAATAAGTATTTTCTTACTAGAAAGATATTTTGCTAAATATTTGTAATATAAAAATAATCCATCTTGACTAGGTTTAATAAAATAAGGACATGTAATTACAAAAGTAGAAACATCTAATTCTTTTATTTTTTCTATCTCATCTATCGCACTTTCATAAGATAGATGATTTAAAGAATAATATACTTCTAAATTTGTATTTTCTTTAACAAATTTATATATTTCAATTTTTTCTAGAATTGATAAAGAAGTTCCTTCTCCACATAAAGAAAATAATACTAATACATCATTTTTATTCTTACTAGCTTCATCTAATAATAATTTCAAAGTTTTAAAACATATTTTTCCTTCCTCATTAAAAGGAGTTATTAAGTTATTAATCAATTTGCCCATATCTTACCCTCAAATTAAGATATGCAAAAATTATAAATATGAACCTCATTTTATAAACACAAAAAAGCTTACATCATTAAATAACGTTAATTATATAGCGTTCGCTATAATTTATATAGTTATCGCTATATTTTTATATGAAAATAAAAGACTCTAGCGAACTCGCTAAAGTCTATTACCATCTTTTAGGATTACTAAATCTATTAAAATGCCAATGTTTTCCGTCATTAATTTTTTCTTCACTATAGAAATAAATTTTCGTATATGTTTTATCTATTGTTACACCATTTGGGAATTTTTCATTAAACAATTCTTCACTTCCCTTAAAATATACTTTTCTTAAATTTTCTACTGTATTAATAGTGTTTTCTTTATAAAAAGATGTAACACTTGAAGGAACAATGACCTTTTTTAATTTATTAGACTGAGTATATAGATTTCCAAGATTTTCTACTCCATCAGGAACCACAAGATAATTTGCTTTTCTTCCTATTGGATATAATAATAATTTTTCTAAAGAAGAAGTATATAATACTCCTTCAATTGATTTATAATTCTTATTTCCTTCAGGAACATAAATATTACATAGCTTTTTTAATTCTTCTAAAGATTCAATATTACTAATTTCATCAGTGTTTTTAGTCAAATTAACTTGTTCAACTTTTGTATCTTTAAAGAAATTTAAGTCCATATTTTTAATTTCACCGGTAACATTTAGTGATTCTAATTTTTTATGTTTAACATAATTGGAAACTAGATTATCAACATTACCATAAACAGTAATATTTTTAACATATGTATTAATACTAGAACTATAATTAGTCAATGTATCAACATTTCCCACTACAATTAAATTTTCGATTGCAAAATTACCAATATTAATATTAGTTTTATGACCTTTTGGAACATATATTGTAATATTTTTATATTTTCTATGCCAAGAATATGGTTCTTTATATGTTAAATTAACTTCTTTAACTGGATAAAGTTCTCCTTCTTTAGTAGATAGATATTGAGGAATGATGATATCATAGTCTACTTCTTTATATTGTCCATATTGATACTTCATACTAATATATGTTTCACTACCATTATTAATAACATAGGGAGTATCAGTAGTATAACTTAATTTAGTAGCATAATCTAACTTTAAATCTCCTTCTAAAGTATATCCACAATCTACACATTTATTGTGTTCTAAGAAATTATGATTTAATGGCAAGTCCACTTCTTTTTCTTCACCATGTCTAACACAAACATATTTAACTTTTCCTTGCTTTGTACAAGTACTTTCTTCTAATATAGTTCCATTATCATAATAACAAGTATTTTCTTCTCTAAAACTAATTTTATTAATTAAACCCGCAATACCATCAACTGCTAGTTTACCTAGAGCAAATAATCCATAACCTACTCCTAGAACAATACTACAAACTAATAAGATAGATACTATCGTAATTACTACCTTTTTTAAAGATTCAATTCTTTCTATCTTTGCATAGTCAGTTAATACAATCTTTTCTTTCTCTTCAGTTTTAACTTCAATTTTAGATTCTTTTTTTATCTTTTGAAGTGATTTAAAATCAATTTGTTCATTATCAACTCGAATTAATTCATTTTCATCAATTGTATTATTTTTCCACTTACTAACAAGATCAAAAGCTTGATTATATTCAGATGAGGTTTTACATACTAAACAATATAAATCATCCTCAATAATATAATTATGGTCTTTTAATTCTAAATCAATAGGTTCTTTTTTCTTTTTATTATGCCATTGAGAAAAAACTATTTCTACACTAGAAAAATCAAAAGAAAACTCATTAGAAGCAACACATGAATTAGTGACATTTTCTACTAACTTAGCAAAACAAGAGTATAAATTATTTAATAAAGTCTTTCTTTGAAGTGCAGTAGTATATTTATTCACTAAAGAAATACAATTTATATTAGAATCAAATGCAATAGTAAGATTACCACTAACTTTAAAATTATAATGTCTATAATTAACATCATTTTCACAAATAATAGTTAATCCATCATTAATAACACTAACAATATCTTTTTCATTATCAGTAATTGATTTTAGTTCATTATTTTTTTGATGTGTACATCTATAAATTATACTATTTGCATAATTATTATATATCTCAATTCTTTTTTTACTTACTTTAGCCATAAATTATACCCTTCACTAACTTTGATTATACAATATAATGATTTAAAAAAATATTTATTTATAAAAAAGAATCGATAAAATCGATTCTTATAATTCATTAACTGCAGTCACAACAATATTTTTAGCTTCTTCAATTGTCTTTTCTTCTTTAATATTTGTTGCTCTTACTTTAAATTCAACAATACCTTCATTAGCCTTTCTTCCAACAGTAATAATGTAAGGTATACCAATTAATTCCCAGTCTTTAAATTTAAATCCAGGTCTTTCATCTCTATCATCTAAGATAACTTCTACACCTTTAGCTTTTAATTCTTCATACATAGAAATTGCTACTTGTTTTTGAACTTCATCTTTAAATGAAATTGGAACGATAACACAATGATAAGGAGCAACATTTAAAGGCCACTTAATACCAAATTCATCATGATTTTGTTCAATGATACTAGACATAGTTCTAGTTACGCCAATTCCATAACATCCCATTACCATTGGTTTTAATTTTCCATCATCATCTTGATAAGTACATCCCATTGGTTCAGAATATTTAGTTCCTAATTTAAAGATTTGACCAACTTCAATACCTCTTTCATTTTTTAAAGGTTGACCACAGATAGGACATAAATCACCTTCTTCAGTATTTCTAAATTGACCTACACTACCAGTAAAATCTCTATTAAAATTAACATTCTTTAAGTGATAATCCTTTTTATTCGCACCTACTACAATATTCTTCATTAATGATACTTCTTCATCAACTAAAACAGTAATATCTTTTAATCCAACTGGAGAAACAAATCCTTCAATACTTCCGATTGATTCAATATCTTTTTCAGTTGCTAAAACCATTTCATGTTCAGCGATATTTAAATGGTTAACTACTTTAATTTCATTGACGTTTCTATCGCCTCTTACCATTACTAAAATTAATCTATCATTAATATAATCTTTATATAATAAAGATTTAACTACATCTTTAGCATTAACACCTAAGAAAGATGAAACTTCTTCAATCGATTTTTGATTAGGAGTATAAACTTCTTCAACATCTAAAATTTCTTCATCAGTTTTATATAAATCTACTTTAGATTCAGCTTTTTCTTGATCAGCAGCATATCCACATTTATCACAATAAATAATATCAGATTCACCCACATCAGAAAGTGCCATAAATTGATGAGATCCTGTTCCACCTATAGCACCAGTATCTGCTAATACGATTTTATAATTTAAACCAAAACGATCAAAAATTTTACAATATGCATCATGCATTTGCATATATGATTTATCTAATCCTTCATTATTTAAATCAAATGAATAAGCATCTTTCATAATGAATTCTCTACTTCTCATTAGACCGAATCTAGGACGGAATTCATCACGATATTTAGTTTGAATTTGATAAATATTCATTGGTAAATTCTTTTTAGATTTTAATTCTGATCTAATTAAATCAGTAAAGATTTCTTCATGAGTAGGACCTAAACAGAATTCTCTATCATGTCTATCTTTTAATCTCATTAATTCTGGACCATATTTAAACCATCTACCAGATTCAACCCATAATTCTTTTGGTTGAACTGCACTTGATAGAATTTCTAAACAATCTTTTTTATCCATTTCTTCACGGATGATATTTTCAATTTTATGTAATGTTCTTAAACCTAGCGGAAGATAATTATAAACTCCTGCGACTAATTTACGAATAAAGCCTGCTCTTAATAGTAAGATGTGACTTGAAATAACTGCTTCATTAGGTGTTTCTTTTAATGTAGCAATTAACATTTTACTTGCTTTCATAATTTTTCCTCCCTTTAACGAATATATTATACATACTTTAAAAATAAAAAGTTAATATATTTTTAATTTTATTAAAAAATATGTTAATTTTTGGCTTATTCCATTAAAATATTAAATATGCTATACTTATTTTGAGGTGGAAGTATGATTATTTTAGATGTAACATTCGATATTAATCTATCAACATTGTTCGCTCTACTAACAGGAATTGTTTGTGGAATTATTTTAACTATTTTAATCGCCACTTTAATAACATTAACAAACATAAAAAAAGAAAATGTGATAATTCAAAAGTTCAATGATGAAATAACAGTAGAAGAAATTAATGAAGATATCAATAAAGTAAAAGATGCTTTCAAATTAAAAATGAAAGAAGATAAGGAAGTAGATTTTAATTTTATATTAGGATTAAATCTTCAACTAGTTAAACAAATCGCATCTAGATACTACCCTAAATCCAAAGAACCAGTCGCTGAATTAACTTTTGAAGAACTAACATTATTAATTCAATATATTTTAAATAAACTCAATAAATTAATGGATACAGGACCATTAAAAGTAGTTAGAAAAATTAAACTTTCTTGGATTCTTCAAATTATTAATACAAAACAAAAAATTGATTCATCTGCGGTTGTTAAAACTGCTAAAAAGTATAGATTTGGTAAAATTAGTAAGGCCATATCCACTACTCTACAATTCTTAAATCCAGCCATGTGGTTTAGAAAGCTAGTTTATGATCCTTGCATCAATTTAATTACTAAAAAAATAGTTCTAGTAATAATAGAAACAGTAGGTCAAGAAACTTATCATATCTACTCTAAACAAGCATTTATGGAACCTCTAGAAGAAAAAGAATTGCAAGAATTCATTAATAATCTAGATAAAATGGACGCTATCGAATTAGAAAAAGAAAATATATAAAAATAACTTTCCTAGAAGACCTAAGAAAGTTATTTTTTTTAGTTATTTGAGAAGTATTGATCTCTTGCCCATTGAGGTAAATATTGTTGATAATTTCTTGCTTTAAAAGCAACAGTTTCATGGAATTTAAAATTTTCTTCACCAGTAACTCTATTTTCAAAATCGTTAAGTGTACTATTCCATACACCTACTCCATTTGTTTTTGATAAATCATAATAACCTTTCATAGTTTTACTACCAGTAAATTCAAAATCATCTTCACCATATGAAGTAAATTTCATCGTTCCATTTACAGCATTCCAATAAACGTTAAGATTTTGTGAAATATTAGGGGCACTATAAATATTTTTAATGGCGTTTTCATAAGGGTGACCACTTGCAGCATCTAAATTATAAGTATCTGATTCTTTCGGTCCAGTATAAGTAATACCATATCTACTCGCTCTAGCAGCAGAAATTGCAACAGCTTTAGGATTAATCGTATTTAAAAGTTCTGCACTATTAGAACCATTTGAACCATGGTGGTGAGCTTTAAATAAAGTAACTTCAGGAAGCACTTCATTTTTTAATAAATCTTTTTCACTTTCTGTTGTTAAATCTCCTCCAGTAAAGAATGAGAAATCCTTATAATGGAAGATTACTGCTAAAGAATTAGCATTTCCTGCTGATTTTTCATTAGAAGCAATATAATTACCTGTATTTAATACATCAACATAGAAATCTTTTGTTAAATAATATCTAGTTTGAGCATCGCCTATTCCATTAACACAATCATATGCGGAATAATATTTCATGCCTTTAGCAGTATATTTATTTCTAGCATTTAAAACATTACCACTACCATTTCCACCATAATCGATCATTAATGAGACATCGCCCATTGTTTCTAATGCATTAGCATATCCATCAATATGATCACCATCACTATGACTTGCCATTAATAAATCTAATCGATTATCAGTGCAATATTGAGTTAAGACTTTATTGACATATTGACCATCATATTGATAACCAGCATCAATTAATACTTCAACATTACCTTTTTTTATAAAAATTGAATCAGAATAAATTTGAGTCATTTCTAAGAAATAAACTTCAATTGGTTCATCTTCTCCTTCATTACCTATAAAAATAGGATCATTCTTTGTTTTACCACTACCAACACCTGTTTGCTCTACTTTTTTTGAAGAACTAACATGAATACTATCAGTAATGTATGGAGCATCTGTAACTTTAACAGTGACAATAACATCACCTTTATCAAGTACGTTAAGTTTACCATCTTTATCAACACTTACAATTGAAGGGTTAGAACTCTCCCAAGTTAGACTTGGAGTTAAATTATCATTAACTAAAATATTTAAATCAATTTGATCACCAATAATAACTTCTAAATCTTCAATTTGGACTTGATTTTTAATGATTTCGACACTTTTTACTTTAACTTCTTCACTTGGTTTATTATTACACCCAGTTAAACCAATAATAGTAGCTAAACATAATAAAATTCTAGTTTTTTTCATTAATTAATACCTCAATATTTATTTCATTAATTTAATATTGTCGAAGCTTAATCTATTACCAGATTCATTATATTGTTCACCAACTAAAGCAACACGATTTGTACCTTGTGGCAAATGGATTCTAAATGTTTCTAATTCATAGAAATCAACTAAAATAACAGTTTCATGAGTTGTCCAAGTAGCACCTGAATCACTTGAATATTGAACTTTAAGTAATGCTGGAGCATCTGCACCATATACAGAGACATCAAATTCAACTACTCTATAGTCTCCATCATCTAAAATTTCAATTCTAGAACCGCCTTTTGAGGTTTGTGCTCTTATTCCAAATCTTCCTTCATAAACATCGTTTTTATCACAAGCGATTAATGCGCTAGCTAATTTCCAATTGTGGCCTGATAAATTAATATCACCTTCTTCATAAGTGTCTTTAGTTGCAGACATATTATAAGTAGATACATCAGCCGCATCTTCTAAATCTAAAGTTACCATTGTTTCATATGTATTTGTATCATTAGCAAATACAGTAACTTCGAATACTTTTGTAACCGTTTTATCTTCTAATTTTAAAGTCGCAGTTAATGTTACTTTTTGATTAGTTGCACCATGAGTAACATTTCCTGTTGTAACATCAATACAAGCATTATCACTAGCCCAAGATACACTCATTCCATTAAATCCATCAACACTTGATGGTAAAGAAATAGAATTTTTAGACATTGGAATAGTAGTTGAAATAGATAATACACCTTTAGCAGCGTCTAATAATTGTTCTGCACTCGCTTCTTGAATTTCAATATCACTAGCTCTTACAACTTGTACTTGATGAGGAGGAAGGCCATAATAATTAAATGCAGTTAAATAACCTTTAAATTCAAAATTTGTTCCTGCTACACATCCTTTAAACTTAGAATTAATAGCAGTAAATTCTTCACTTGTCATATAAGAAGGATCAATTCTAAATGTAGTAGAGTAACCATTAACTTTTGCATGTAAACTATATGCTTTACTGTCATTTACACTACCACTTTCCATAACTGCGGAACCACTTACTAAAGAAGCATGATAAATATCAGTTTTACTTCTATCTGTAATATCTCCTTCTGTTAAATGATTTACAGTATAAGTCAATTTTTCATCTAACTTAACAAAATGTTCAACATTAACGATTTCATTTAGTCCTCTATAATACTTTTTATATCCACCAACTTCATAAGATTCACCTAATGTAACTGGGAAAACTGAAGTATCTTGAGCATATACATAATATCCATCAATACCATTTTGAATAAAGTAATTTACTTTTCCACCATCACTAGGAGAAATATGAGTAACTACTCCTTTAATTTTCATTGGAGTATCATTTTCTACATCTGCACTATAATAATCAGCATGTGTAGTATATTCCATTTTTGCCCAATCCAAATTGACAATTGGATCATCAGATTTTTCAATAATTAATTCAATAGAATCCTTAATTGTATCATCTACTAAAGAAGTAGCAGTAATAGTGACTTTACCTTCTTTAACTCCAGTAACTAATCCTCTATTAGATACTGTTGCAATAGTTTTATCAGATGAACTCCATTCAATACTAGTATCAGCATTTTCAGGTTCAACTTTAATTGTTAATTCTAAAGTTTTTGCAATTTGTAATGTTTTAGCATTATCTTTAGCATAAATTGATACTCTAGTTGGATTAACTTTTACCACTTCATTTTTTTCAACAATTAATGCAAATGATTGTGATACTTCACTATTTGATTTAGATGTAGCAATAATGTTTACATTACCTTTTTTTATTGCAGTTACTAAACCATTTTCATTAACTGTTGCAATTGATTCATCTGAAGATGACCAAGTAACTTCCGAAGAAGCTCCTATAGGATAGGCTTTTACACTTAAAAGTAAAGTTTCTCCTTCTTTGATATTTCTAATATTATCTTTACTTTCAATAGAAATACCTTCGACAACCACATTTTCATTAATTGATGAACTTGGTGATTGACATCCTGTAATTACTAAAGTTGAAGTTAGCAATCCAAGACAAAATAAAATACTTTTTTTCATTTTTTCCCCTTTCTTATATGTCTAATACTTCTTTGTATTAATAACCTTATTTATTTAAAATTAAATTTAGATCTTTAATAAACATATCAATAGATTCTTTTTTAGTAGCAAAACTAACAACAAGTCTTATACAAGATTCTTTATCCCCTTTTTCCCACATTTCAAATCCATAATCAGAGGCAATTTTTTCAATAATTTCATTTTTCAAAATAATAAATACTTGATTAGTTTCTACTTTACTAGAGAACTTAACATTTAATTTTTCTAATTCAGAAGATAAATATAATGCTAATTCATTTTCTTGTTTACCCATTTCAAAATATAAATTATCTTTAAATGCTTCTTCAAATTGAATACCTAAAACAAATCCTTTAGAACTCAATGCCCCCCTATTTTTAATATGATATTTGAAATCTTTTTTTAGTTTATCATTTAAAATGATAACTGCTTCGCCTGCCATTAGACCTATTTTAGTACCTCCAGCATAGAATACATCACATAAAGATGACATATCTTCAGGAAGAATATCATTATATTTTGAAGATAAAGCACTTGAAAGTCTTGCCCCATCAACAAAGAAATACAAATCATTTTCTTTACATACTTTATATAATTCTTCTAACTCTTTTTTAGTATAAATAGTTCCAGTTTCAGTAGAATTTGATACATATACCATACCAATTTTAACCATATGACAATCAATATGGATATCTAAAGCTTTTCTTACATCATTAGGAGTCAACTTACCATTAGTATTTGGTAAAGTAAATACTTTATGGCCTGTTCCTTCTATCGCCCCAGTTTCATGAACATTAATATGTCCTGTATCGCAAGCTAATACTGCTTCATATGGTTTTAAAGCATAGGAAATTACTGTTAAATTAGTTTGAGTTCCGCCATTTAATAAGTAGACATCTGCATTACTAGCATTAAAAACTCTTTTAATATGTTTAACCGCATTTTCTGTATGAACATCAAATCCATAACCAATATTTTGTTCATTTTGACATTCTAATAATCTTTGTAAGATTCTAGGATGTGCTATTTCACTATAATCATTTGTAAATCTATATTTCATTAAAATCACCTACTGATTAATATTATATTAATCTTTATATTAAATTTAAATAGAAAAAAAGCATTATAGAAATTTAATCTATAAATGCTTTCTTAAAAAGAAATTTGATAAATAAGATATTCCCATATAAACTAAATAAGAAACTAGATACATAATTATAAATGTGTCGATAAATACAGAAAATGCTATATTAAAATCTTTAAAAATTAATAATTTGCAAGAAAAAGATGCTAACGTTGTAAAAAAGATATTGGTGAATAAATTTCCTATTACATTACATAAAAAAGTATTTTCCTTTATTTTAAATAGTCCACCAAACCAATTGATAATCTTTCCTACTGGAACAAAATATGACACAAGAAAACTTAATACAAAAGTAAATGGAATACAAATAATAGTATAAATATCCCAAACTGTTGAAATAATAGATGCAGTTAGAGTCATTGCAATACTAACTATTAAATTATCAATTATTAATTTCAAAATAAAAACTTTCTTATTCACTAAATAACTCCTCCATATTAAAAACTTCTAGTTAGAGTTATAACTTTAATTTCTTAAGAAAGTTCAGATGTATCTTTATAAAATTTAAGTTAATGTGTTTACTAACATTAATTATATTAACACAATTTAAAATATTTGTAAAATCTTATTTTCCTAAAGTTTTTAAGAATTTTTTCACTTCTCTTCTTGATCTTAAAATAATATATTTTTTATTAAAATCTTCTAATTTTTGATAATATTTCTTTCTATGCAATTTATTAAAATTCCATACATAAGAAATAAATTCTTTATCTAATGACTCATCACATCCTATAGTAATATCATCTCTAGTTTTGTTTTTATACATAAAATATCTTTTAATAACACTTATTAAACAAGTAATTCGATTAAAATCTAAATAAATTGCTAAATCACATTCTTTCAATCTAATATCTAAAGTTCTATTATAATTACCTTCAATTATATAACTATCATTTTCTAATAATTTAGATAGTTCAATATCAAATTCTTCTTTAGAAAGTTTATTCCAATTAGGCAACCAATAAACATTATCAAGGTGATAGACATCTAAATTTAATAAGACTGATAGATTCTTACCTAAAGTAGATTTTCCACTACCTGGGCAACCAAAAAGACAAATCTTTTTTGATTCTTTAATTTCATTAATTAATAATTTATCCATCTTTTTCATTCTCTCACCTACTATATTCTATCATTTATAAATCTCTTTTAGAAGAAAAAAACTCTTCTAATGAAGAGTCTAATAATTTTTAATACAACAAGCGATTGCTAAAGCTCCTGGACCAATATGACAAGATACACTTAAAGATAATGAATCGACAAACCTAACAATAACACCTGGAATCATTTTAATAATATCATCTTTGAACTTCTCAGCCTCTTCAAAATTTTGAGTATGAGCGATAGATATTACCATCTTTCCTTCCTCATAATATTGCTTAAAATCATTTTCTAAATCATATTTAACTTGAGAAATCATTTTTAATTTTGCTTGTTTAATATTCATTGCTTTAAAGAAAGCATCTAATTTCTTTCCTCTAATTTGTAAAACCGGCTTAATTCTTAAAATTGTACCTAAAGCTGCTCCTGCTGGAGTAACTCTTCCACCCTTTTTAAGATATTTAAGAGTATCAACTACAATATAAATAGATGCAATATCTTTAGTATTTTCTAGATATTCTCTAATTTCTTTTGCAGTTTTACCTAATTTAACAAGTTCAAGCGCTTCTAAAACACTTTCTTTTTGAGTTACAGAGATTCTTTGATTATCAACAACTTGTACTCTTCCTTTATAGTAAGTAGATTGAGCTTGAGCGTTTGCTTGAGAAGCTGATAATCCACTTGACATAGGAATATAAACTATTTCTTCATAATCTTTTAAACATTCATCCCATAATTCTCTTAAATAATAAGTAGATGGTTGAGAAGTAGAAATACTTGCGTTTTCATTTTGAAGCTTTTCATAAAATTCTTTTTGCGATAAATTTATATCTTCATAGTATTCTTCTCCATTTATGATAAATGGCATAGGAACTATTTTAATACCTAGTTCTTTTGCTTCAGATTGAAGTATTCCCGCATTTGAATCAGTAATAATAAGCACTCTTTTCATCTATAAATCTCCATATAACGGAAATATTTTAGCATAACACTTTTTATGAATAAATATTTTTTTGCTTTTTTTTACATAGTTGCATAATAGTATACGCTTACAAAATTAATGATTGATTTTGCTAATTGTTTAGCGATTAATTCCTTATTAGCAACTATCCAATTTGCCTCTTCCATATTATCATGAAATAAAAACTCCATTAATGCTACATGTTCTGCTTTTGAATTCTTTACTTCATATAAATGTTTACCATTTTTGATTCCGCGTTTCTTAAAATCTCCTAGTTCATTAAAATCATCATAAATAATTTTGGAAAATTTGTTACTATTAATAGTATATATTTCACTGCCTCTTCCTCCTCCAGCATTACTATGTAATGCTAGATGGATATCTGCTCCAAAAGCATTTGATTCTGCTACTGAATTCTTTAAAGATAAGTTATCTAAATTATATAGAACTTCTAAAAACTCTATCTTATCTAATTCTTTCTTTAAATATCTAGCCACATCATTCATATTAGTTGCTTCGTTGCCTTTTCCATTAATATATAAATTAGCATGTTGAACACTAGGATTAATATATACTTTAGTTTTTTTAGTATATATTGGTTTACTCATTTCACTAGAACTAGGTTTTTCAATAATTTCTTCTGAACTATCTTCTATAGATGGTAATTCAATAATTTCACTACTTGGTAAATCACTACTTACATTATCATTAGTGTTATTATTAGTAAAACTAATACTAAATAACATCACTAATGATGAAAAACATAAAATTACTTTATTTAATCCTTTCATTACTTTTCCTCCTTTTATGAAAAGCATTATATCAAACTAATTAATCATAGTTTTAGGAAATTAATGGAAGAAAAAAAGGCTAGGTTCCCCTAGCCAAATTAAAGGAGGTTTATTTTACTTATTACTACACTTTAATATATGTGAGAAGTTAATAGAATAATTAAACCTTTAGCCTATTTTATTAATTAAATCATATTTTTTAAATATTTTATAAATAATTAATCCTAAAATTACACCAACAATACCTTGTATCGTATTAAATAAAAAATTAATTAATGCAACAATAATTTGATCAAATCCTAATACAATTAAGTCTGGAATAATATAGATAGATGCCATAACTATACTAGAAATAAAAATTAATAAGTATTTACTCTTATTATTTATTTTATTAAATAATAAATGAACTACTATACACTCTAATACTTTAGCTAATACTGTAAAAGGAATATATATGTAATATCCTAAAGTCAAATCTGCTAAACTAGGACCAATAATAGAAACTAATAATCCACAGAGAGGATCAATACAAATAGTGGTAAAAACTATAAAGAAATCAGATAAATTAATATATCCTGTTGAAGATAAAGGGATAGATATAAACATTGTAAAAACATAACATAAACTTGCTAAAATTGCACTTATGCATATTTTCTTAATTGTTATTTTTTTATTTAACATACAATTTTTCCAACTAGCTCCCTATTTCCATTAACAAAGGATTTATAATCCATCTTATTTTTACCTTGTTTTTGAACTTCAAGTAAAGCAATTTGTCCATCCTTAAGTTGAAGAATTAATCCATTTTTATCAGCCTGAACTATTTCTCCTACTTTTCCAGTAACTTTAGACGAATGAATTTTTGCTTTCAAAATCTTAAAAACTTGATTATCCAATAAGACATATCCACCTGGATGTTCAGATAATCCTCTAATCCAATTAATAAATTGTTCTTTAGTATAATCTAAAGACAAATGTTCTTGTTCTTTAGTGATCTTTCCACATTTAGTAACTAAAGATTCATCTTGTTCTTCACCAAAATCAATCTTTTGTGATTTCTTTTCAATATATTCAGGAAGCATTTCAAGTAAAGCCTCTAGACCGATCTTTTTAATTTTTTCACTTAAAGAATCATAATTATCATCAACCAATACATCAACAACTTTCTTATGGAACATTTTACCTGCATCCATTTGAAAAATCATTTCCATAATAGTAACTCCTGATTCTTCATCTCCATTAATTAATGCTTGTTGAATTGGAGAAGCTCCCCTATATTTAGGAAGTAAAGAACCATGAACATTAATACAACCTAAAGGTGGAATATTTAATAATCCTTGAGGAACGAGTTGACCATATGCACAAGTGATGATTAAATCTGGCTTTTTTTCTTCAACAAAAGAATAATCATCTCTAATTTTTTTCACTTGAAAAACTGGGATATCATATTTTAATGCTGTTTCTTTTACTGGAGGAGGAGTCATAATTCCTTTTCTTCCTACAGGTCTATCTTCTTGAGTAACTACACCAATAATATTATATCCTTCATTAATCAAACCTTCTAAGATATAACTAGAAAGTCTAGGTGTTCCCATGTATACAATTCTTGGGTATTCTTTCATATTCTCACCTTCCTATTTTCTTAATCTTAATCTTTTTTATAAAAGATTTCAAGTCATTAGAAAAATAGCCTTATTTTTAAATAATTTTACCTATTAATTCTACGATTAACTTAATAAATCCAGTTATTAAATTGACAAAAAATTGACAAATGATAAAACCTATTTGTCCAAACAAATTACCTTCTATTACCATTATATCTTCTTCTAAATAAGTATCATTATCTATAATATTTCCATTTTCAATATTTTCTTCAAATATTCCAATATCCTCATTAATTGAAGGACTTGAATCTAAACTACTACCTTGAAAAATACTACTAAATAAAACAAATAAACATAAGACAATCAATACACTTTTAACTAGTGATTTCATTTTCTCACCTCAAAAAAAGTATACTCTTTAATAACGTCTAATAATGTCGAATTAAGGATTCAAAATAATATTTAATGATTCAGAAATTAAATTCGTTAATAATTCAATTCTTGATTCTATTTCCTTAATTGTTAACATTAAGTTTTTTTCTTCTTTTAACTTAATTTTTTTATCAATTTCTAATCCTTTAAGTAATTCATTATATATCGAATTCAACGAAATTACAGTTGCGATTCCAATAGAGATTATTGGAACCCTTAAACTCTCTTTATTAAACGCTTTTCGATGGTTATTAATTCCTGATCCAGGAACTAATCCAGTATCCGTTATTTGTATACAATGATTAAGTCTAAATATTGAATTAGTAGTCAATGCATCAATTACAATAATAACATCAAATTTATTTTCATTTAAAATTCCTTTTACAATAGTAAAAGATTCTAGACCCGTCACCCCCATAACTCCAGGAATTATACAAGATACTTTACTTTTAAAATCTTTAGATTTCAAATGCGATGTAGGAAATACTTTCTTTACTACTTTTGGACCTAAAGCATCTGGAGAGTATTCTTCATTTCCAATTCCAACAATTAATATTGATGGTTTCTTTTTTTTAGTAAATTCTTTTATAAAACTAGATAAATACTTAACTAAATAATCTTTCACTTCTTGATATATTTCATCAAGATATAAATCATCAAATTCAATACTAGTATAATGTCCTTTTTCTTTGTTATACGGATTATTGCTCGTCTTAATTTTAGTCTCAATTAATCTACAATATTTACTATTCACATATTTTCTTATTAAATATTTATCTTCTTCATGTTCATCAAATATTTCATCTGCGATATCAAATTGTTTTACTTTTTTCATAACATTAGTATATGATTTTGTAAATATATTATTAGAAAAAAAGATTTTCTAAACCTAAACACATAAAAAATGCATTACTCTATTTAAAAATACAGAAAATTATTGAAAGACGTTTAAATTTATGATATATTCATAAAGGTCAAATAAGAATTGAAAGAGGTGACAAACTATGGCAAACATTAAATCACAAATTAAAAGAGTTAAAACAAATAACAAAGCAAACGAAAGAAATTCAGCAGAAAAATCAGCAATGAGAACTGCTATGAAGAAAGTTGTTGTTGCTTGTGAAAAAGGTGATAAAGAATTAGCAGTTTCATTATTACCAGTTGCTTTCTCTAAAATCGATGCAGCAGTTTCAAGTGGTATCCAACACAAAAACAAAGCAGCTAGATTAAAATCAAGCTTACAAACAAAAGTCAACGCTCTTTAATAAATAAAATAGTTCCCGGCCAGGGAACTTTTTTTATTTGATAGTATATAAATAGTTAAAACCCAACTATAGTTTTTTTATTTATTTCAATATTTTTTTCATCAATATTCAATTCTTTATTAACTTTAAAAGCAAAAGATGTTAAGAAAAATGCTAAATCAGTTGAATTATCTTTAATTTTTCCTTCAAAATGGAAAATAAATTCACTATTTATTTGTTCAGCCTTTATAAATTTAATCTTATTATGATATTCTTCTGCATTAGATGAAACTAGCAAACATACTAAATCATAAGAAAGAAAAAAATCATCATTGATTTCTTTTATTTCTTTATTATTAGACACTTTTTCAGTGAATTCTTGATAATCATTAATTACCACAATATGTTCATTGTATGAAGTAAAAGATATATTAACATTTAATACATTTATTTCTTCATTATTACTTCGACACCCTACTAAAAGAGACAATATAATACTTAATACTAAACAAAACTTTTTCATAATATATTTATAGCATAAAATAAAGCTAAAAAAAAGGAAGAATTAATCTTCTTCCTTCTTATTAACTTGTTTAATTAATGCTTCTATTCTTTCACCATTATCATAAGTTTCATCTTTAATGAATAATAATTCTGGTACTTTATAGATATCCATTTTTTTTGCAAGTAATGATCTAATTAAACCTTTTTTAGCATTTAATTCACTGACTGCTTCATCTACTTTTCTTGCATCAAGATGAGATACATATACTTTAGCAAATGAATAATCAGAAGTTACATTTACTTGATTTACTGATACTAATTTAAATACTGAATTCTTTAATTCAAATAAGATAATATCTGAAATGTTTCTACTAATAGAAGAAGCAACACGATACTTTTTATTTGGATTTTTTTGCATAAAACTAACCTCTTGCTACTTGTTGAATTTCATAAGCTTCAGCAATATCGCCTTCTTTAATATCATTAAAGTTTTCAATAGTAAATGCACATTCATAACCAGTAGCAACTTTAGCAACATCATCTTTAAATCTTCTTAATGATCCAAGTTTACCTGTATAAACTACAATACCATCTCTTAATAATCTAATCTTACAATCTCTTTTTAATTCACCTTCAAGAACATAAGATCCTGCGATAGTACCAATTTTACTTGCTTTAAATATTTGTCTAACTTCAGCTTGACCAATTACTACTTCTTTTTCAATTGGTTTTAACATACCCTTCATTGCTTCTTCTAATTCTTCAATTAAAGCATAGATGATGTTATGTAATCTAATATCAACTTTTTCTTCTGCAGCTTTTGCTCTTACTGCTGCATCAGGTCTTACATTAAAACCATAAATAATTGCATTAGAAGCTGAGGCTAATAATACGTCTGATAAAGTAATAGCACCTGCAGTTGCTCTAATAATATTGATCTTAACTTCATCATTAGATAATTTTTCTAATGAACCTTTACAAGCTTCTACTGAACCTTGAACATCTGCTTTTAAGATGATATTAACGTTTGTTACTTCACCTTCTTTAATTTGACCGTATAAGTCGTCTAAAGACATCGCAGAAGTTGTCTTCATTTCTTTATTTTTAGCATTTAATTTACGTTTATAAGCAATTTCTTTAGCAACTTTTTCATCAGCATATGCCATGAAATTATCACCTGCTTGAGGAACTTCATCTAAACCTGTAACTACTACTGGAGTAGATGGTCCTGCAGTCTTAAGAACTTTCTTATATTCGTTAACCATTTTTCTTACTTTACAATAAGCATTACCAATAACTACAGAGTCACCAGTATTTAATGTACCATTTTGTACTAAAATTGTTGCTTTAGCACCTTCATTTTTATCTAAAGATGCTTCTACTACTGTACCTAAAGCATATCTATTTGGATTTGCTTTTAATTCAGAAAGTTCAGCAACTACAAGAATAGTTTCTAATAATTCTTGAACACCGATGTTCTTTTTAGCAGATACTTGTCTAAAAATATGTTCACCGCCATATTCTTCAGGAATTAAACCATTTTCGATTAATTCTTGAGTTACTTTTTCAATATTTGCTGCTGGTTTATCAATTTTATTGATAGCAACAATAATATTTACTCCTGCTGCTTTAGCATGGTCAATTGCTTCTTTAGTTTGAGGCATAACCCCATCATCTGCTGCTACTACAATGATTGCAATATCAGTCATTTTAGCACCTCTTGCTCTCATTTGAGTGAAAGCTTCATGCCCTGGAGTATCTAAGAAAGTAATTTTCTTTCCTAAAATTTCTTTTTGATAAGCACCAATTGCTTGAGTAATAGCACCTGCTTCTCCTCCAGCAATATTAGAGCTTCTAATTGTGTCAATTAATGTTGTTTTACCATGGTCAACATGTCCCATTACAACAACTACTGGAGGTCTTTCAACAAGATCTTTTTCATCATCAATAATTTCTAATTCTTCAAAGTTTTCTTCTTCGATTGCCTTTTCTTTTTTAAAGTCGTAACCATAGTTTAAACATAATTCACCAATAACTTCATCATCTAATTGTGAGTTAATAGTAACCATCATCTTTTTATTAAGGAAAAGATACTTAATAATATCAGATGGATTTAATCCTAATTGTTTTGATAGTTCACTTACAGTGATTGATCCTGTATATACAAATACGCCACCATTTACTTTATTTTGTGGGACACCTTTCTTTCTATTTGGATCATATTTAGGTCCATTGGAAACACGGGTATTGGTATTACCTTTATTTGGTTTTTGTTTTTTTGCCATATCAGTTTTCCGTTACCAAAAATCTAATAAAATCTATCAAATCTTTGTTTATTCCCTATTCAACGTATCTTATTTCATATATTGCTA